>JALYVG010000199.1 GCA_030853345.1 Actinomycetota bacterium
CGAGCGTGCTCAACATCGGTTTCCTGCTTCTGGCGGCCGTGCTGCTGTGGCGGTTCTTCACCACCGGTGGACGGCAGATGCTCGCCATGATGGGCGGCGGACCGGACGACATGGCTCCCGCTGCCTCCGCCGAGCACGAGGCGGGCCCGCGCGATCCATGAGTCTCGACGGCGAGGTCTCGTTCGATATGCCGATGGCCGCCGCTATGGACGGGATCGCGATCGTGGACGGATCCGACTGTCACAGATCCGCGCCGCGTCCCAGGTTTGGGGCCGCCCTACGCACGCCTCGATAAGGACGACGTGTCCGGGCGGGATCGGCCGGCCTTGGCCATCAGGCGGTCTGTCTCGCTGGCATCGCGTGCGATGGGGGCGACATCCTTGATTAGGCCGAGCTCCCTGACGGGGTCAGTACAGGTCGCCTCGACCACCACGTCGATCGCGGAAATGTGCTCTGCCGGGAACTCGAGGGGGCGACCCAGGCTCGCCGACAGGTCCCACGCGTGGCACAACGCGTCGATGATCGCGAAGTTGACGACCACCGAACCGGGGAGCTCTCCGAACGGCGTGGGGTGGACGGCGGTCAACAGGCCGGGGGTTTGCCACATCGCCAGGCTGCGCTCGGCCATTTCGTCGGCATACGTAGCGAGGTCGCCGTCGTAGGCGACGGCGCCCATAGTGACCTCGGCGGAGACGGTCTCCTGTCCCGTCACGAGCCCGGCCCAGAGGAGCTGATTGTTCAGCGCGTGGCTGGCCAACCGGCGGACAGTCCACGGCTCACAATTGGTAACGGTGTCCAGCTCCGAGTCGTCGAGGGCCGCCACCTCTCGGTGCAGCTCGCCGATCGCGAACTTCAGGGTTTCGAGCTGGTCCACGGCGACCTCCAAGGTCGCGCTGATCCTAGTGCGAACACGGCAACGCCGGTACCGGCCTGCGCCGGCACCGGCGTTGCCGCCCAGGGCAGGTCAGCCCAGCGGGACCTCGCACTCCTTGGGATCGATGTGACCGAGATTCTCGACCACCTTGAACGTGCCGTTCTCGGATCGGGCGATGTACATGTTCATGCGTACGTGGTGCTGACCGGGCACCATCTCGGCGGCACCGCCCGGGCCCTGCGGGATGCGGGCGTGGTCGAGCGCGGCGATGACGTCGTGCTGCTTGAGCGATCCCGCCTCGTTCACCGCTGACTCCCACATCTTCAAGGCCCGGTAGGTGCCGGTGCACGCCGAACCGGCCGTGAACATCGCGCTGCCCGGATACCGTGCCTCGTATCGGTTCACGAGGTCGATGCTGAACGGATCCCGCACGTCCCGGTAGTAGTCCAGACAGCCGTAGAGCCCCTCGACGTGCTCGGCCGGCACGAGGTTCAGGAAGTTCTCGTCGAAGTACGTGCACACCACCAGCCCGCCTCGCGCGGTGAACCCGGCGTCGTGCAGTTCGGCGAGGAACGGCGTGAGACCAGGCGGCACGATCGTGTTGAATACGACGTCGGCACCCGAGGCCATGATGTCAGCCACCACGGCCGCGTACTCGACGTGATCGAGCGGGAAGTACTCCTCCCCGACGACCTCGCCGCCCTGGGCGCTCACCACGTCGCGGACCTTCTTGTTCAGTGTGTGCGGCCAGATGTAGTCGGCCGAGGGCAGGTAGAAGGTCTTGGCCCCCGTCTCCCGCATGAGCCACGGAAAGAACGGCTCGACCTGCTGAGCCGGCACCGGCCCGGTGCAGAAGATGAGCGGATGGCACTCCTGGCCCTCGTACTGCTCCGGATACAGGTAGAGCTTGCCGGCTTCGTCGACGACGGGCACCTTGATGGCCTGCCGGGTGGAGCTGTAGATGCCGCCCACGACCACGTCGACGTCGGCGGCGACGAGCCGCGCCGCCGCGGCCCGCGCCACGGCGTCATCGGTGGCACTGTCCTCGATGAACAGCTCGATGGGACGGCCGAGCAGACCGCCCTTCGCGTTGATGTCGTCGATGACCATCCGGGCCACGTTGACGTTGGCGATGCCCATGAAGGACAGGGCACCGGTCTGGTCGGTGATGAGGCCGAGCCGAGCCGGGCGATCGATCGTGCTGGTCATCGTCCTACCCCCTACGCCGTGTACTGCGCGAGCAACGCCGCCGACTCGGGCTTGCCGAGATGGCCGGCTTCCTTCAGGATCGGCGGGACGTCAGGGTCGGACACGAAGGCGGCCCAGCCCTGCTCGTCCCAGTCGAACAGTGCCCACACGCGGTTCGTCTCGGTCGGGTCGCGGAACACCGTCGAGCCCTTCGAGCCGTGCAGCGCACGCTTGTCCGCGCCCTTTGTGCCGAACACCTCGAGGAATCGGTTGACGTCCTCGACCGTCGTGGTTGCCAGAATCATCGCTGTCTCCTTCTCGTCACGGATCTCGCTGGATCCACCCCGTCGCCATTGGTGGACGGGTGCGCTGCAAGTGTCGAGAAGACCGTCAGGTGGCGGCATCGGCAGATCTACCCATTTCCGGTAGGTAGTCGTGGCGCCAGCCTGAAAACCGAGATCGGACCGTCGCCGTCAGGCGGTGACGACGTGATGGGTGACAGCCCAGCGGGTGGCCGAGGCCCGGTTGGCGACGCTGATCTTGGTGTAGATGCTCTGGATGTGGTGCTCGGCCGTCCGGGTCGAAATGAACAACTCCGTGGCAATTTCAGCCGAGGTGCGACCCTCGGCGAGGAGGCGGAGCACCTCGACCTCGCGTCGGCTCAAGCCACCCGGGCGCTCCGCCCGCACGCGTGGCCCCGGGTCACGCCGGGCTGCGCCGATCTGCTGGCGGGCGTACTGGGCGGCCGCGTCGAGGTCGAGCGCCGTCCCTTGCGCGACGAGTTCGCGGGTCTGCTTGGGATCGAGCTTCGAGGCGAGCCGACCCTCAAGATCAGCCAACTCGGGAACATGATGGAAGCTCGACTCGTGCCGGGACATCGCACCGAACAGCGTCGCGGCCGGCTCGAACCGCTCGAGCCGTTCGAACAATGCGGGCACGCTCGCGAGCGTGATGATCAGCTGCGGGACGTTTCCGGCCCGATGGAAGGACGCGATGGCGTCGTCGAAGAGCACCAGTGCTGCCTCTGGCTCACCGGCCGACGTGTGCAGGCGAGCCGCGTCGCGGGCGAGAAAGCCCTCGAAGAACTGCACCCGGTGCTCGCGCACGAAGGTGACACCCTCATCCCACGCGGCCAACGCCCGTCGCGGGTCGGACCTCGAGAAGGCCATGCCCGCGATCCAGAGGGCGTACGCGATCCAGTACGGATTGCCGAGCTCGCGAGCCGCGGCGACCGAGCGCTCCGTGATCGCGAGGGCCTCCTCGACGCGGCCGGCCGACTGGAGACCGTCGGCGTAGGACGCCAGGCCGTATCCCCGCTCGACGCCGTAGCGCATTGCCACCTCGCCGGTCAGCTCGAGATAGCGGTCGAGGTCGCCGCAGTACACCTGGCCGAGTGCTTCGATGAACATGGAGTAACCCGGCTCGCACGGGTCGTAGCGATCATCCGCCTCGAGTTCGGTGGCCCGGTGGGCGTTGCGACGGGCCGCGTCGGGGCGCCCAGCGAAGCACGCATAGCCGGCCGCTGCGTACAAGCGGGGGAGTCGGACAACGTCGGCCGACGCCGCCGCCTCGAGCAACTCCTCGGCCCAGGCGACAGTCTCGAAGAGCTGCACCGAAAAGCCCATGAGCGCGGCGTGCGCGGCGATATCAGTGGCTACCTCCAACTGGCCCCGCCCGACGCTCCACCCGAACCCGGCCCGAAGGTTGGCCAGCTCGACCTCCACCCAGTCGACGCTGTCGCGCCACCCCGGCCCGTTCCATCGCCCCCACTCCTCGACCGCCCGGCGCCCGAAGTACGCGGCGTGGGCGTCTCGCGTTCCGTCGAGGTCGCCGGCATCGGCCAGTCGATCCTCGGCGAACTGCCGGATCGTCTCGTACACGCCGTAGCGCGTCATCGCAGCGGAGTGATCGGCCACCACGAGCGACTTGCGGACGAGGGAGTCGAGGTGTCCCAGCACGTCGATCTCGTCGGCATCGGCCACGACAGCACAGATGCTGGACAGGTCGAAACCGCCGGCGAACACCGACACGGTGCGCAGCAGCGACCGTTCGTCGTCGGTCAGCAGGTCGTAGGACCACTCGACGGCGTGGCGCAGCGTGAGCTGACGCTCCGGACCCGGTGCGCCGC
>JALYVG010000207.1 GCA_030853345.1 Actinomycetota bacterium
CACCCACACGATGTCCGCGCCCGAGTCGTTGATGGCGGCGATGGCGGCAGCGGTCTCTTCGGCGCTCAGCGGGCGGTATGGCGGCGAAGCGACGCCCGCCACCAGCAGCCCCACGATTTGTGCGTCAAAGTTCTCGACCAGGCGCTCGGCCACGCCGGGCGCGCCGCCATAAAAGTAGGAAGACCAGCCCCGCTCGGCAGCTAGGGAGAGCAGCGCGGGCATGAGATCAGGGCCGCAGACGCGCGTCATGTCCCGGAAACCGGCGCGTCGTCCGGACCAGACAAGCGGCACACCATCAGGAAGCGTCATGCCAGATCTGTTGTACACGCCACGCAGGTCGGGATCGGCATGGGCAGTCACCACCCCGTTCACATCTGATACGCAGACATATCTGCGCTCACGTCGCTCGATCCACCGCTCGATTTGGTCCAGCGCCGTGGTCATTGAGGCTGCGGAGACGTGGATGTCGAGGACGTCGAATCGAGGAATCTCGTCGTACTCTGCAGATGACCGCAGGCGGCGCTTCGCATCACCCTGCGTGTCGCCCGCGAGAGCGATTCGCCGAGCCTCTGCGGCCGCGGTCCGGGTCACGACCGGGGCGTGAGAGGTGTCGCCACCGCGAACGGCGCCGGTGACGACGATGTCAGTGCCTGCGTCCATGTCGTGTCCGCCCCCGAGGTTGAATGCCCGATCCGTCCGCGGTTCTAATGACCGACGACACGACTCCGTTAGTAGGCGCCGTCGGCCCTGATGACGGCACGCGCTGTCTTCCACAGCACGACGACGTCGAGGACCAACGACCAGTTCTCGACGTAGTGCAGGTCGAGCCGGACCGACTCTTCCCACGACAGGTCGCTACGACCGCTGACCTGCCACAGCCCGGTCAGCCCCGGCTTGACCAGTAGCCGCCGGCGGGTGTCGAGGCCATACTGCGCAACCTCGGTCGGCAGGGGCGGGCGCGGCCCTACGAGAGACATGGAGCCGCAGACGACGTTGATCAGCTGCGGCAGTTCGTCAAGCGACCATCGGCGCAGGATGCGGCCGATGCGCGTGACCCTGGGATCTTCGCGCATCTTGAACAACAGACCGTCCGCTGCGTCGTTCTGACTGAGCAGTTCGGAGACGCGACGCTCGGCGCCGACGTACATGGAACGGAACTTGATCATCGTGAACTGCTTGCCGTTCTTGCCCACCCGCGTTTGGCAGAACAGCGCGGGTCCGTTGCTGGTCAGCCTCACGACCAAACCAATGCCCAAGAGGAACGGGGCCAACACGATCAGCGCGATGCCCGCCCCGATCCGGTCGAACGCGCCCTTGAGCACATGCCGGATTCCAGCGAACTCGGGCTCAGTCACATGCAGCAACGGCATCCCGGCGATCGGCTGGATGTGCAGGCGCCGCCCGCACACATCGGTCAGCCCCGGCGAGACCACCAGATCGGTGTCGGTTCCCTCCAACTGCCAGGAGATCCAACGCAACTTCTCGGCGTCGATCTCGCCGGCCAGGACAGCCACACTGCGAGCGCCACACGTGAGCACTGACTCGCGGATGGAATCGACGTCGCCGAGCACCGGCACGCCCATGGCCATCAAGTCTTGGCGGGTGTCGGTGTCGGCCACCACCGCCGGCGGGACACACGCGCCCACTACCCGCATCCCGGCAGAATGGTCCTTGCGCAGCAGCGCGGCAAAACGGGCGACCGATTCCGGGCCGCCGATGGCCACCACTGGCGTCATGGCCGCGCCCCGAGCGCGCTTGCTGCGCAGGACGGTGCGGGCTCCCTGGCGACCGACCAGGTCCAGAATCAGCGCCAGCGGGAGTGCCAGGATGATGAAACCGCGCGCCACGTCGAGCTGGGCGGCATAGGCGACGAATCCGGTCAGCACGGACAGGTGCAGGAAAGCTCGGAAGACTCGCTGAAATTCTGTTGGGCCGACGCCGATCACGCGCGATTCGTAGGCACGGTTCAGCGCGAGCACCGCGAGCCAGCCCACCGGCATAGCGAGCGCGAACACAAGGTCGACCGCGACGCTGTCGGGTCTGAGCGGGGTTCCGAACCGTCCGGCGAAGGCCGCCTCGACGGCGACACAGACAGCTACAAAATCGATGAACAGCAGCACAAGCTGATAGCTGCGTGTCCAATCCTCTGGGCGTGCTTTCGGTTTCTGGGCGATCCGCACCCGACCGGACGCCCTGCGCCGGTCGCGGCCGGCTGCACTGCGCACCGGATCATCGACGATGCCCAACGATGCAGATACCGACGGAAATGTCGATGCGGTCGCCACCCTGAGGTTGGCTGCACTACCGCCCATTCCTGCGTCGGTGGCTTCGACGCCACGCGTGAACATGTTCCCCCGATTGTCGCCAGGCGCGAAACGCCGGACAACTCCCCCCGATTCCATCATCGCAACGGGGGGTTTTCGCCCATCCTGTCGAGTCCCCCGATACGACGAATGACTTGCTATTTATAGCCTGATCCGAGCCAGGTGCAAAACCGGGATAGCGAATGAGCCCGAAGGGGCATCGATCGCGGGCGATACGTCCGAATTGCCCTGATCAGATCAGTGCAGCCGACGCAGGCGCACGGCCAGCCGACGACCGTGGCGGGCAGCGACGTACACCCATGCGAAACAGGCGTGAGAGTGGTGACGCGACCTTGCTGCGCGGGCTTGCCGAGCAGGGTCGCGTCACCACTTGCGCTGTCGGTCGAGACCCCCGAACTCGGCCGACAACCGGCTCAGGGATCGCTGCTGATCCACCCACCTGCCCGAAGGTTGCAGGGAGCCTTCCAAGGATGCAATCGGGTGTCAAGGAAAAGTCTCGTACCGACATAGTCGGATAATCGCTGCATTTCGAGATCACGAATTGTGTCTTGCGTGACGTTGCGTATACACTCACATCGCCCAGGCGGTCGTTCCCCCGATCGACCGCCTGGGCTTTACTTTGTCTCCTCGCGGTTGTCCGCCGGCACAACTCGCTGGCGGACAGTGTCCGTTACAACCTGGAATTCTCCGATAGCCATGCGTCGCTGATCATCTGTTCCAGCGAGCGTGTCGGACGCCAACCGAGCACGGTGTCGGCCAGCCTGTTGGCAGCCACCAGAGTGGCCGGATCGCCAGTGCGCCGCGGCATTTCCTGTACTCGCAATTCCAGTCCGGTTACCTGACGCACCGTCTTGAGCACATCGCGCACCGAATTGCCTGATCCGCTGCCTAGGTTGATGATCTGGTGCCGGCCACGTACTGCGACGTCCAGGGCACGCAAGTGCGCATCCGCGAGATCCACGACGTGGATGTAGTCGCGAATACAGGTCCCGTCCGGGGTCGGGTAGTCGGTGCCGTACACGTCGAGGGAGCCGGCCTCGTCGCGGGCGGCCCGCAGTGCCAGCGGGATCAGGTGGGTCTCGACGGTGTGCCGCTCGCCATAGACCCGGCCGTCGCCGGTGACCAGGGCGCCGGCCACATTGAAGTAGCGCAAGCTGACCGCCGCAAAGTCGTAGGCGACTGCATAGCTGTCCAGGACAAGATCAACAGTGAGCTTCGTCGCGCCATAGGCACTGGTCGGCCGAGTGGGAGCAGACTCCGGAATGGGATTGTCCACCGCGTCGCCGTAGGCCGCCGCGCTCGAGGAGAAGACGATTGGAGCCACTGCGCTATCGCGTAGGGCGTCGAGTAATGCCAGCGTGCCGCCGACGTTGCCATGCCAGTAGGCGGCCGGGTCGCGCACCGATTCACCGACCACCGACTTGGCCGCAAAATGAATGACGGCATCGATCCCCCAGCCGCCCAGCACGGGGCCCAACTCGCCGATGCCGCGCTGGTGAAACTCGGCTCCGGGCGGCACGGCGTCGGCGTGCCCGGTGGACAGGTCGTCCACCACGACGACCTGGTGGCCGGTCTCGAGAAGTCGCGCGCTGACGACACTGCCGATGTAACCCGCCCCGCCAGTGACCAGTACCCGCATAGGAGTTAACCCTGCCAGATCCGTGCCGACCTGATGCGAAAGACTGGCTCCGTGCCTAACCGCCCGGATGATCTGGAGTTGCGTGCCGACGTGCGTCGCGTCGCTGCCTTGCTGGGTGATTCGTTGGTGCGCCAGCGCGGCCAGGAGGCGCTCGACCTCGTGGAGCGGGTTCGCACCCTGACCAAGCGGAGCAAGGAACCCGGCGGCGCGGTGGCCCGCGACGAGGTGCGCGCCCTGCTGGCCGAGCTGCCGATCGACACCGCCTCGGTACTGGTGCGCGCGTTCGCCGACTACTTTCACCTGGCCAACGTCGCCGAGCAGGTGAACCGGGTGCGCAGCCTGCGCCAACGCCACACCGATGACGGGTGGCTGGCCCAGACGGTGGCCGCCGTGGCGGGTGACCCCGGTGAGCACGGCGGCGTGGCCGCACTCACCGCGGCCATCGAAACACTGGCCGTCCGTCCCGTATTCACCGCCCACCCCACCGAGGCCAGCCGCCGCTCGGTACTGACCAAGCTGCGCCGGGTGGCCGACATCCTCGCCGTCCCCACCGACCCCGATAGCCAACTGCGGGCCCGCCAGGACCGCGACCTCGCCGAGACCGTCGACCTGATCTGGCAGACCGACGAGCTGCGCCAGCAGCGGCCGGAGCCGTTGGACGAGGCGCGCAACGTCGTCTACTACCTGCTGGACATGGCCAACGAGACGATTCCGCAGTTGACCAGCGACCTGGCCGCGGAGCTGGGCCGCCACGGTGCCACGTTGGCTCTTGACGCGGCGCCCCTGACGTTCGGCACGTGGATCGGCGGGGACCGCGACGGCAATCCGAACGTGACCGCCGAGGTGACCCGCGAGGTCCTGCGAATGCAGCACCACGTCGCCGCCGGCGTCATCACCCGGGCCGTCGACTACCTCATTGCCGAGCTGTCGTCCTCGACGACCGTCGTCGCCGCCTCGGCCGAGCTGATGGCGTCAATCGAGGCGGACCTGGCCGTCCTCGACGTCGAGCCGCGGCTGGTCGCGCTCAACGTCTCCGAGCCGTACCGGCTCAAGCTGACCTGCCTCAACGCCAAAATCGCCAACACCCGCCGCCGCATCGATGACGGCAGTGCGCACGTCCCGGGCCGCGATTACTTGGGCAAGGCTCAGTTGCTCGCCGAGCTGGCCCTGCTCAGTGACTCGCTGCGAGCAAATGCTGGCACCCTGATAGCCGAAGGGCTGCTCGCCCGCGTCCAGCGCACGGTTGCCGTGTTCGGCCTGCACCTGGCCACGATGGACATTCGGGAACACGCCGACGCGCACCACCACGTCCTGGCCCAGCTTTTCGACCGGCTCGTGGAGGAGACGTGGCTCTACGGCGACGTGCCCCGCCCGTACCGCCTCGAGATGCTGTCGCGCGAACTCACGTCGCGGCGCCCGCTCGCCTCCGCACCGCCGCCGCTGGACGAGTCCGCGGCCAAGACCTTCGGGGTGTTCACTGCAATCCGGGCGGCGCTGGACACCTACGGGCCCGAGGTGATCGAGAGCTATATCGTCTCGATGACTCGCGGCGCCGACGACGTGCTCGCCGCGGTGGTGCTGGCCCGCGAGGCAGGGCTGGTCGACATCCACGGCGCCGGGGCGGGCGGCGTGCGCGAGCCGGTGGCCCGAATCGGGTTCGTTCCCCTGCTCGAGACCGTGGACGAGCTGCGCCACAGCGGCGAGATCGTCGACCAGCTGCTCAGCGACCCGACCTACCGGCGCATCGTCACGCTGCGCGGCGACGTGCAGGAGGTGATGCTCGGCTATTCGGACTCGAACAAGGAGGCCGGTATCACGACGTCGCAGTGGGAGATCCACAAGACCCAGCGCATCCTGCGCGACGTCGCGGCGCGCCACGGCGTGCGGCTGCGGCTGTTCCACGGCCGCGGTGGGACGGTCGGGCGCGGCGGCGGGCCGACCTATGACTCCATCCTGGCCCAGCCGTGGGGCGTGCTCGATGGCGAGATCAAGTTCACCGAGCAGGGTGAGGTCATCAGCGACAAGTACGCGCTGCCCGAGCTGGCCCGCGAGAACCTCGAACTCACCGTCGCAGCCGTCCTGCGCGCTACCACCCTGCACACGTCGCCCCGGCAGTCCGGCGCACAGCTCGACAGCTGGGACAAGTGCATGGAGCAAGTCAGCGACGCAGCCTGGCACGCCTACCGCCGGCTGGTCGACGACCCGGAGCTGCCCGACTACTTCCTGGCCTCGACCCCGGTCGAGCAACTGGGCTCGCTCAACATCGGGTCGCGCCCCTCCCGGCGGCCGTCGTCGGGCAGCGGCATCGAGGGTTTGCGGGCGATCCCGTGGGTGTTCGGCTGGACCCAGTCGCGTCAGATCGTCCCGGGCTGGTTCGGGGTCGGTTCGGGTCTAGCGGCCGCCCGCGAGGCGGGGCTGGGCGACACGCTGGCCGAGATGCACGCCGAATGGCACTTCTTCCGCACTTTCATCTCCAACGTCGAGATGACGCTGGCCAAGACCGACCTCGACATCGCAGCACATTACGTCGGCACGCTGGTGCCCGGACGGCTGCACCGCCTGTTCGATGTTGTGCGCGCCGAGCACGAGCAGACCGTCGCCCAGGTGCTGCGGATAACCGGCGAAACGGACCTGCTTGACGACTCGCCGGGGCTGCAGCGCACGTTCAGCGTCCGCGACGCCTACCTCGATCCGATCTCCTACCTGCAGGTCGATCTGCTGCGGCGGGTGCGCGAGGAGCAGTCCGCGATACCGACCGAACTGCGCCGCGCGCTACTGCTGACGATCAACGGGGTGGCGGCCGGTCTGCGCAATACCGGATAGCAACCACTGCGCCGCGTTCTGTCTTGACGCGGCACCGCGTACGTCGCACCATGATCAGCCAGTGCGGGAGGAGTTTCGTCATGCCGAGTACACCGAATCCGGCTGCCCGCACCGTGGTCGTGGCGACGCTGACGGCAGCGCTGGCCTTGGCCGGTTGCGCGACAGTCGTGACCGGCTCAGGGGGCAAAGGGGGCCCGCCGAATGGTGCCTCGTCCTCGGGTGATTTCCCCTCGGGCGCGAGTTCGTCGGCGACGCCGAGCACGTCCTCGGCGTTGCCGAGCACGTCCAGCACAACGCCCAGCCCGAGCGGGGCGGCCGGTGGCGACATCACCGACATCAAGTACTCGGTGCCCACCGGTTGGGAGCGCTCGACCAACTACGTCGAGGTCATTCCGCTCGAGGCGAGCTATCAGGTCAAATATCTGATCCCCAGCGGCGCCACCCAGGGGTTGGACGTGATCTCGATCGTGCTCTACCGCCTGCCCGGACCCCATCTGGCCGACACGCACGCTCAGCAGCTCGCCCGCATCCACACCTACGAGCGCAGACGCAACCTGACGATCGTTCGGGCACTCAGGGACACCGAGGTCGGCGGGCTGCTGGCATTCGACGAGAGCGTGGTGCAGCCGGGCGGGTCGCAGGGCGAGTTCCGCTACGCCACCTGGTACGTGTTCGGTGGCGCGCACGTCGTCCAGATCAGCTGCCAGGTCGAATCTCAAGCGGACACCGTCGCGTCCGGCTGCCAGAAGCTGCTCGACTCGATGACGTTTCGCTAGCTGCCCCGACGGTGCTGTCCGAAAACCGCCAGTCGTTGTCGGTACGGGCGCGCACACTGGGCGAGTGATACTGCCTGACAGCGACACCTGCTACCGCGCGGTGCAGGGCCGCGACCCGCGTTTCGACGGGTGGTTCTTCATCGCGGTCCGAACGACCGGCATCTACTGCCGCCCGTCCTGTCCGGCGGTCACGCCCAAGCGCGCCAACGTCGAATTCCACCCGAGCGCGGCCGCCGCCCAGCGCGCCGGGTTCCGGGCCTGCAAACGGTGCCGGCCCGACGCGTCGCCGGGCTCGCCCGAGTGGGACGTCCGCGGCGACCTGGCCGGGCGCGCGCTTCGGTTGATCAGCGATGGAGTGATAGACCGCGACGGTGTGCCCGGCCTGGCCCGTCGGCTCGGGTACTCCGAGCGCCAACTCAACCGCACGCTGCTGGCCGAGGTGGGCGCCGGCCCGATCGCACTGGCCCGGGCGCAGCGTGCCCAGACTGCGCGGGTGCTGCTCGAGACGACCGACCTGCCGGCCACCGACGTCGCCTTCGCAGCGGGGTTCGCGAGCGTGCGGCAGTTCAACGCCACGATGCAGGCCGTCTTCGCGAGCACCCCGACCGGCCTGCGCGCCAAGCGCGGCCGCGACGCCGGTGCCGAGCCGGGCTCGATCATGCTGCGGTTGCCCTATCGGGCGCCGATGGACGTGAACGCCACGCTCGACTTCCTCGGTACCCGGGCGATCCTCGGCGTCGAGTCCTACGTCGATGGCGTGTACACCCGCACCATGTCCGCGCCGGGCGGCCCGGCCCTGGTGTCGTGCTCACCCGGGGAGGGGGTCGTCTTCTGCCGGGTGCGGCTCAACGATCAGCGTGACCTGGTAGCGGTGGTCGCCCGCGTCCGCCGGCTGCTCGACCTGGATGCCGACCCGTTCGCGGTCGACGACGTGCTGGCCACCGACCCCGCACTGGCGCCGCTCGTCTCGAAGCGGCCGGGGCTGCGCTCGCCTGGCACCGTCGACGGTTTCGAGATGGCGGTACGGGCCGTCGTGGGACAGCAGATCTCGGTAGCCGGAGCGCGCACTGTGCTCGGGCGGATAGCGGCCGAGAACGGCCGGGTCGCCTTCGCCGGCGAGCCGTGGCTGCTGTTCCCCAGCGCGGTCACGTTTACCGCACTGGAACTGGCGACGCTGCCGATGCCGCGGGCCCGCGCCGCGACGTTGCTCGCCGTCGCCGAGGCGGTCGAGAGCGGCGCGTTGACGCTTGACACCGGTGCCGACCGCGAGCGGGAGCGGGCCGCTCTGCTCGCGCTGCCCGGCATCGGTCCGTGGACCGCTGACTACCTGCGGATGCGCGCTCTGGGCGACCCGGACGTGCTGCTGTCCGGCGACCTCGGCGTCGTCAAGTCCGCTGCCGCGCTGGGGGTCGCGCTCGACGGCGGGCGCGGCGGCTGGGCGCCGTGGCGTTCTTACGCGACCCACCACCTCTGGGCTGCACTGCACTGATTATCTTGCTTCTACAAAGGAGACCTTCGATGCGCTACACCTGGTTCGAATCGCCGATCGGGGCGCTGTTGCTCGTCCGCGACGACGTCGGCCTGACCGGCCTGTACCTGCCACACGGGAAGTACCCGGTGACCGTGGCCCCCTCGTGGGAGCGCGACGACGGCGCCTTCGCCGACGTCACCAGTCAGCTCGAGGAATACTTCGCCGGTCGCCGGCGCGAGTTCGACCTGCCGCTACGCCCGATTGGCACGGCATTCCAGCTCCGGGTTTGGAATGCGCTGCTCGACATCCCATACGGCCAGACCACGAGCTACGGCAAGACGGCGGCCGAGATCGGCGCGCCCACGGCGTCTCGGGCGGTGGGCCTGGCCAACGGACAGAATCCCATACCGATCATCATTCCGTGCCACCGCGTCGTCGGCGCGAACGGTTCGCTGACCGGTTACGGCGGCGGTCTAGATGCCAAGCGCTGGCTGCTCGCGCACGAGGCCAGCCACAGCGGCCTGTTCGCTGGCTGACTCCCCTCCCGCCAGTGATCGCCGAGCCGGCACCCTGGCGACGGTGGAAGATGCGTGTTCCGCGGGCGGCGACAGCCCGTGCGGCCGGGTTCGCGCAGGCACGCTGCGTCGATCAGCAGGTCTGGCCGCTCAAAGGCGCTCCGACAGTCGAGGCGAGCGATCAACGGTTGCGGCAAGCGCAGCTGTGACGACAGTTGTTTAGCCGCGTGTGTCACTCGTTGAACTGGTTCTGCGCCGCCTCCAGCCCTTGGCTGACCAACGTTTCGACGGCGTCGGCGGCCCGGTCGAGGAGAAAGGTCAACTCCTTGCGCTCGGCCGCGGTGAACTCCTTGAGTACGTAGTCGGCCGGGTCCTGCCGGCCGGCGGGACGGCCGATGCCGAACCGCACACGTGCGTACGCGTTGGTGCCGAGAGCGGCGGTCGTCGAGCGCAGCCCGTTGTGGCCTCCGTCACTGCCGCCGCGCTTGAGCCGGAGCGCGCCGAAGGGCAGATCCAACTCGTCGTGCACGACGGTGATGCGCTCCGCGGGGACCTTGAAGAACCGCGCGATCGACACGAGCGGGCCGCCGGAGACGTTCATGTACGCCTTCGGCTTGGCCAGGATGACTGCGGTGCCCCCCAGCCGACCCTCGACGAGATCGCAGCGGCCCTTGTGTGCCTTGAACTTGGCCCCTAGACGCTCGGCGAGCAGGTCGGCCACGAAAAATCCCGCGTTGTGCCGGGTGCCGGCATAGCGCGGCCCGGGGTTCCCCAGGCCGACGATGAGGTATCTATCGTCGCCCACAGCGATCCCCGGGCCGTCAGCGCTACAGCAGGACTACTCGGAACCTTCGGCCTGGGCGGAATCGTCGCCGTCTGCGGTCTCGCCCTCGGCCTCGTCCGGCTGGTCCTCGACGATGCCCAGCTCCTCGGCCGCCTCTGCCATCTCGGCCTCGATCTGCTCGGCGGTCGGGGCCTCCTGGATGATCAGCAGCACCTGGTGCGGGTCGCCGGCCAGGATCGATCCGGTTGGCAGAGTGAGGTCACCGGCGGTGACCTGGGTGCCGATGGCAAGACCCTCGATGCTGACCTCGATCTGGTTCGGCAGGTGGGTGGCTTCGGCTTCGATGCTCACTGAGGTGCGCTCCTGGGCGAGCATGCCGTCGACGATGACGTCGCCCACCACCGACAGCGGGACGTCGATGGTGACCTTCTCGCCACGGCGGACCGCCACCAGGTCGACGTGCTCGTACATGTTCTTGATGGCGTGACGCTGAATGGCCTTCGGGATGACGAGTTGCTCGTCGCCCTCGATGTCGAGCGTGATCAGGACGTTGTGGCCGCCGTGGCGAATCGCGTTGGCGAACTCCCGGTCGGGCAGCGAGACGTGACGGGGGGCGTCGCCGTGGCCGTAGATGACGGCCGGAATTTTCCCGGCTCGACGAGTACGGCGGGCGCCACCCTTGCCGAACTCGGTGCGTACTTCGGCGGACAGATGAACCTCGGCCACGTCACTACTCCTCTGGCATCACTGACTGATGAACACGGTGCCTCGGACGCGGGACGCGCATCGACGAACGACACCGCGTCGATGACGGAGGCTCGAACTGCGAGCGGATCCCTCGCCGGGGCAA
>JALYVG010000208.1 GCA_030853345.1 Actinomycetota bacterium
GGTCGGCTCAGACGAGTTGCCCGTTGAAGAAGAACGGCGTCAGGCGCCACGACACGTAGACCGCCACGATGACCGGGACGAGCACAACTCGCGCCGGCAACCGCCGCAGCAGCGGGATACACACGACAACGAACGCTTCGGAACGCCAGACGCTGACCCTGCCCCCGGTGGTGTACGGGATCAGCCACGCGCCGACGGCGGCGACGAGCAGGGTGACGTCGAAGGCGCTGATACGGGTCTCCAGCGACCGGCGCACAACAACAAGGGAACCGCCGGGCCGATCCTGCGTTGCGCCGTCAGCTGATTCCTCGTCGCGGGGACGGCGCCACATGGCGAACGCGGCTACGGCCAGCACGAACAGAACGAGGGCCGTAGCGAAGGCAGTTTGGGTGGCCTGTGCGGTCGCCAGGTGCGGCCTGACCAGCCCCTTCGTCCGCCACAGGGGTCTCAGGTGCGCCGTGAGGTTGACCAAGGGCATGTGCGAGCCGGTGGCGAACTTGCTGTTGGCGATGAAGTAGCCGTCCCAGATCCCGGTGGTGATCTGCGCGGTCACCAGCACCGCGGCGAAGCCCGCTGCGACCCCGGCGGCGCCTGCCGCCGCGGCCCGCCGGATCCGCGGTTCGGCAGCCCACACCGCGCCCAGTGCCAGTGCGGGACAGAACGCGAGCGCGCTGATGTAGCCGGTGCCCGCGACTGCACCCAGGACGAACGCGGCTGCGGCGGCGCCCCGGCGCTGCACGTGGAACGCGAAATACAGGCAGCCGAGAAGGGCGGCGACCGTGAAGGAGATCGGGAAAATTGCGAGAAAGTAGATCTGCCCGGGAGAAAACGCGGCCAGCACCAGCAGGAGCAACCGGGTGCGGGTGCTGACACTGTCGCGCAGCAGTTGCCACATGACGGCGAGGACGGCAAACCAGCTCAGCCAGGCGATGGCCAGTGCGGCGGCGTTCAACGACAGCGGGGTGAACGCCGCGACCGCCCGGATGGCGGCCGGGTAGCCGGGGAACCAACTGATGGTGCCGCACAGGTAGTTGCCCGGTGGCAGGTGCGGCGGAACGCTGTGGCCGCCGCAGTGCCAGACCGCCGTGTACCCCGACCGGGCGATGAACACATACCAGCGGGAATCCCACCGGCCCCACGTCCGGGAGGAGAACAGGTCGTTCCACGGAACCGTGGACTGATGGGCGAGCCAACCCCAGCTCACCAGCCAGGCCAGCGCCGGGGGGAGCAACGCGTGCGCGGCTCTCCGGACCAGGGTCGGCTGAGGGTGTTCCACCTGGTCGCTCGGGGAGGCGACGGCGTGGGGCGTCAGGGAACGACTCCTCTCGCGGGCCAGGTGGGGCAGGGCGCAGCCGTTGCCGACCGACTAGCGAGCTTACCGGGCTGCCCGGTGGTAGGCCGCGACCGTCTTGGCCGCACACCGCTCCCAGGTGAACGTCGCAGCATGGGCCCGGGCCGCTGCGACCGCATCGGCCGGCCGGTCCTCGGCCAGGGTGGCCGAGATGGCCGCGGCCAGTGCGGCCACGTCACCGACGGGCACCAGCCGGGCGTGTGGGCCGACGACCTCGCGGACGACAGGCAGGTCGCTTGCCACCACCGCAGTGCCCGCGGCCAGAGCCTCGAGCGGAGGAAGCCCGAATCCCTCGTACCGCGTGGGAAAGGCGAGCAGTCGAGCATGCTGCATCAAGCCACGAAGGGTCTGCGCGTCGGCGTATCCGGGTAGCACCACCCGCCCGCTGGGGATGCCCGACAGGTCGAGAGACGCGCCCCAGCCGGGCGGCCCGACGAGCACGAGCGAGGGTGCCGACGGGTCGGCGGCGAGCAGGTCGCGGTAGGCAGCCACCAGGACGTCGAGGCCTTTGCGCGGCTCGAGCGTGCCGACGGCCAGGATGTAGTCGCCCGGCACGCCCGGCACCCGCGGCGCCGGTTCGAACCACGACTGATGCACCCCGATCTCGGTCACCGCGAGGCGCTCCGGAGGCACCCGGTAGGCCGTTGAGATCTCCTCGGCCATCGCCTGTGACACGGTCACTACGACCGCCGCGCGGGCCACGGCCCTCGGCACCAGCGTGCGATAAGCCAGCGACGCCGCGTCGACCAGTTCCGGATAGTGCAGAAAGGCCAGATCGTGCACCGTCACCACGCCCCGGGCGCTGCGGGGTGGGGGCAACACGAAGTTCGTACCGTGTACGACGTCCACCCGGCCGGTGAGCCACTCAGCGGGCGGGACATCGCAGCGCAGCCAGGCGCGGCGCAGCAGCCGCCCCGGCACCGGCCGGTGCATCACCCGGACCTCGTTCGGCAAGGCAGCCAGGGCCGCTCGGCCGCGGAGGCTGAACGCGACGGCCCGCAGGCAGAGATCGTCCCGCCGGGCCAGGATGGTGCACAGGTTCTGGACGTAGGTCCCGACCCCGGTGCGCGCGCCCAGCAGCGGCGTGGCGTCGAATCCGACCCGTAGCGCTGCGCCGCTATGAACCGGGTCAGCCATCAGCCGCAGTCACGCTGCCGGCCGCAGGCATTGCCAGACGATGAAGTGCAGGTCGGGCTCGAACCCGTACCGGCGGGCATCACGCTCGTCGGCGACCGCAGTGAGCGAATCCGGGTCGGCAGCGCTCAGCAGGGAGACCTCGTCGATGTCCGGCCCGCTCCACCCGGTGTCGAACTCCGCGCGACGCAGTCGGTCGATCAGGTGCTGGGTGACCAGGCAGGTGACCTCGAAGCCGGCGGCGCTGATCTTCTCGCGTAGGTCCCAGCCGAAACGCCAGTAGACCAGCGTGTTGTCACCGTGGTACTCCGGCTCGGTGGGCGGTGCCGTGACGCCCTGCGGCATCGGGATCATGAGCATGACCGACCCGCCCGGCCGGGTGATCCGGAACAGTTCGGCCAGCGCGCGCTCGGTGTCCGGGACATGCTCCAGGACGTGCGGGGTGAGGGTGACGTCGACGTTCGCGTCGGGCAGATCGATCTTCTGCAGGTCGAGCCGGATCATCGCCTTGTGCGCCGACTCGTCGTAGTCGCTCGCCGTGTAGTCGGTGAGCTTCGACATGCGGCTGCGGTAACGCGAATCGAGCCGCGGGCTGGTCTCCAGTACGCGGGCGGTCTTGTCGTAGGGCATCCGGTGCGTCCAGCACCAGTACAGGAAGCGGTCGCGCGCCACGCTGCCGCAGTGCGGGCAATTGGCCATCTCGCTGTGTGGCGGGCCGGCAAACTCGGCCCCGTGCCAGCCGCAGATGTTGCACACCCGCAAGAACGAGGTCGCGTCCGACTTGGCCCGGGCAGCCGGCCACGCCTTGAGGCGCGGATCTGCGGCGGCGTCGCGCGAGAGCAGTAACGCACGCGCCCGGTTTCGGATGGTTGCCACAACGGTCATTGGGATTCCTCCATGCCCTGGCCGGGCCCTTGAAGTGCTGTGGTCGGTGAAAGGCCGCCCGGGCGACCTCGAGCGCTACTCATGACAGCATCTTGCGCTTGACTACGTCGCGGAGGCCGTCGGCGAAGGCCTCGTCGGAGTAGTTCTGCGCACGCTGGATTGCCGAGGCCGCCAGGCGTGCGCGCAGCGTCTCCGCTGTCGCGACGTCGATGGTCTGCTCGATCAGCTGCTCGAGGGTGCTCCAGCGAAATCCGTCCACACCGTGGCGGACGATTTCGCGCTGCCCGGCCTTGTCGATCACGATCGGCACACAGCCGCCGGCCATGGCCTCGACCGTGGTCATCCCGAAGTGCTCGCTGGCCCACGGCGTCTTCTCCTCATCCGCGCCGTATCCGGTGGCCGACCATTGGATGGCCGCGGTATTCAGCAGGTTCTCGAGCAGTGATCGCGGCGCGTTCGCATGGATCTCGATCGGTAGCCCCGTCGCCGCTGCGCGCACCTCGTCGAGGTAACCCTGTGAGCGCTTCTCGCAGCCCCCGATCAGGTGCAGGGTCCAGCCTGCCAGCCGGCCGGATTGCACGATCCGGCCGAATGCATGCACCTGCTCGAGTTGGCGCTTGGAGTGCCCGTCGCTCGGCGGAAAGAACCGGCCCACAGACACGATGGACCGGTCTCGGCTGGCCGCGGGCCGGAACTGGCGCACGTCCACGGGGGGGTAGAGCACTTCGGATTCGTGGCGCCACAACCGGGAGATCCACTGGGCCGTGTACTCGGAATTGGCCAGGACGACGTCGTAGGTGTCGAGGAAACCGAGGTCGCGCGGGTCGCGAAGTAGCCACGGGAAGCGCGCGGCGACGCGCTCACGGGCGCCCAGACCGGCACCGACGAAGCGAATCCGGGACAGCGCGACCCCCAACTGCCTGGTGTCGCCCCCGCCCGGGGTGAACGTGTCTGAGGTGAAGTGCACGTCACGCGGCCGGTCCGACTCCGGCACGGCCAGGCGGTGCGGTCGGAACCGAGGCTCGGCGCTGGCCACGAGCAGCGGGCTCCCGTCGACGGAGACGGTGAGGTCCGTAGGCGGCTGGCCGGGCCGGCCAAGGTCGAAGCGGATCTCCAGAGGGTCGCCGGCGGCAAACCCGATACTTGCCTCGCCGCTCGTCCACGTCCAGCGGCGCCGCCGGCCGCCCTCGGGCGGGAACCATCCTTCGCCCCACGCCAGGTGGGTGGCATCGGGCGGAGTGCGCACGAGTGGGCCGAGCAGCCGAACCGCGTACTTGCGCCAGGTGGCGAGATCGTGGTCGACGGGGGTGGGGAAGTAGCAGATGTATATGGATTTCGTGGCCTGCGAGGGCAGCGCGGACATGTAAGAACCGTTGACCCACAGGTCGTATTCACCGCTCAATGCGCGCAGCCGAGCGTCACCGGTGTCCGGGACGGCCCGCACCCGACAGCGGCTCAGGTCCAACCCGAGGTGCTCGCCCATCGCGGCCGCGTCGAGGTCGGCGTGCGCGATCAGGTCGACCTCGGCTCCCGTTTCGGCCAGCACCTCGGCGGCCATCCCGGCGTGCCGCTCGCCGCCGCCGTAGGACGCCCAGTAGCGGTTGTACACGGCGACCTTGCGCCGCGGCGCACTCATCTGCGGGTCACCAGCCACTCTTCCAGTTCAGCGCGCGGCACCGTGGCCGCGCGCCCGATCCGGGCCCGCCGGGCCAGCATGCGCGGCAGCATGCGCAGGTAGGAGGTAAACGCCTTGGCCCGCACCAGGTGTGGGCCGAGGGCCGGCCGGCGGCGGATCCGCACCGCTTCGGCGCCGGCCCGCAGACCCATCGAGATGGCGCTCAGCGGGTAGCGCACCGTCGCATTGAGTAGCAGGGGGAGCGAGGCGTTCTTGGTCAGCATGAGCAGCCGGTTTCGGTCGACGTGGAACACCCATCTCGGTGACCACGCCTTGCTGCTGGCCGAGTGGATGTGGCGCAGGACCGCAGTGGGCTGGTAGCGAATGGACCACCCGCGCGATCTGATCCGCCACGACAGGTCGGTGTCTTCGTAGTACATGAAGAAGTCGTCGTCGAACCAGCCCAGCTCGGCGCCCAGCTCGGTGCGCACGGCCATCCCGTTGCCGCAGGCGTTGAACACCTCGACCGGTTCGTCGTACTGGCCTTGGTCAATCTCTTCGAATCCGCGGTCGGCCCCGTAACCGTCGCGCAGCACGATCCCGCCCACGTTGTTGATCACATCGAAGGCCGGGACGCCCGCGTCGAGCTGCACCTCGATGTCGGACCGGTCAACGCCGACCGCCGCCTGGGCGGTGCCCACGCGCACCTGTTTGGTCTTCTCGGCGGCGCCGGACACGGTAAGCCGGACAGCGTCGGTCAGCACGCCCGCGCCGCAATGATCAACAGGTACCGGGACCAGGACCTCTCCGGCGGGGCGGGTCCACCGGAACCGGCCGTCGCCGACGCCCTCCGGACCGTAGGCGGCCCGCTCCCAGCGCACCTGCTCGGTGACGTCGT
>JALYVG010000216.1 GCA_030853345.1 Actinomycetota bacterium
GCGACGGTGAACAGGTCGCCGACGACACCGAAGTCGGCCAGCTCGAAAATCGGAGCCTCAGGATCCTTGTTGATCGCCACGATCGTCTTGGACGTCTGCATGCCGGCCCGGTGCTGGATGGCCCCGGAGATGCCCACCGCGATATAGAGCTGCGGGGACACGGTCACACCGGTCTGGCCGACCTGAAGTTGATGGCCGACCCAGCCGGCGTCGACGACGGCACGCGAGGCGCCCACCGCGGCACCGAGGGTGTCGGCGAGGTCCTCGATGATCGTGAAGTTGTCGGCCTTGCCGATGCCCCGCCCGCCGGAGACAACGACGGAGGCGTCGGAGAGCTGCGGACGTGAGCCCTTCTCCTCGACGACGCGGTCGGTGATCTTCGCCGCCTTGGCGGCGTCGGAGAGAGTCACCGAGACGACGACCTCCTCAGCGGCACCTGGAGAGGCCTCCGGGGCGTAGGAGTTCGGCCGCACCGTGATCACCGGGGTGCCGGTGCTGACTCTGGCCTGCACGGTGACCCCGCCGCCGAAAATGCTCTGCGTCGCGCCGTCGGCCTCGATCGCAACAGCGTCGGTGAGCACGCCGCTGCCGAGCTTGAGGGCCAACCGCGCCGCGATCTCCTTGCCCTCGGGCGAGGAGGACACGAGAACGGCGGCCGGCGATGCCTGCTCGACAACCGCGGCCAGCGCCTCGGCGGCCGGGGCCACGCAGTACCCGGCGATCTCGTCGCTCTCGGCCACGTACACCTTGCCCGCGCCGTACTCGGCCAGCTGGTCCTTCAGTGCGGCCGCCGTCCCGGGCGAACCTATGACGACCGCGCTGGGCTCGCCCAGGGCACGGGCGGCGGTGAGCAGTTCGAAGGTTGACTTCTTGACGGTGCCGTCAGCCGAGTCGACCAGTACCAGAACCTCTGCCATTAGCTATTTCTCCTTGTCCAGCGAACTCGGTCAGATCAGCTTCTTGGACGCCAGGTAATCGGCGATCTGCGCGCCGCCGTTGCCCTCGTCCTTGACCGTCTGGCCGGCCGCGCGGGGCGGTGCGTTCTCGAAGGACACCACCTGCGTCGACGCGTTGGCCAAACCTGCCTCGCCGGCCTCGATGCCCAGGTCACTGAGCGACAGGGTGGTCACCGGCTTGCTCTTTGCCGCCATGATGCCCTTGAAGGACGGGTAGCGCGGATCGTTGATCTTCTCGACAACGCTGATCACAGCCGGGGTGGTGCCCTGCACCGACTCGTAACCGGTGTCGGTGACCCGCTCGATCGTGACCGAGGAGCCGTCGACCGTCACCTTGCGGGCCAGCGTGAGCTGTGCGACGCCCAGTGCCTCGGCCACGAGCGCGGGCACGACCGCCATCCGGGAGTCAGTCGCCTCGGAACCTGCGACGGCCACGTCCCACTCGATCGTGCCGAGTGCCTTGGCGATGACCTTGGCGGTCTGGATGGCATCGGAGCCGTGCAGAGCCTCGTCGGACACGTGGACGGCTTTATCGGCGCCCATTGACAGTGCCTTGCGGATGGACTCGGTAGCCCGTTCGGGGCCGACGGTCAGGATCGTGACCTCGCCGCCGTGTGCCTCCTTGAGGAGCAGCCCCTCCTCGATCGCGAACTCGTCGATGTAGTTGATCACCGGGTCGACGGCGGCGCGGTCGACGGTGTTGTCGTCCGGGTTGAGCTTGCGCTCGGCCTCGGTGTCGGGCACCTGCTTGACCAGCACCACGATGTTCATGCGTTCGCTGACCTCTCAGTCGGGGGGCCCGCCGGCTCGTGCTTGCGGGGTGGCTGCGCGACGCATGGTTGCGGCGCGAGTGCCATTCTGCACCCCACTCTGCCTAAGTTACTCACCAGTAGCAATATGACAGTGCTCTCGCGGCCGGGCGCCGTGGGGCTGGCGGCCGGGTACCGTGCCCGAATGCGTATCGCGATAGCCCTGTTCGACGGGGCAGAGGAACTCGACTTCGCCGGCCCGTGGGAGGTGCTTGCGTACTGGGCCCAGCACGTGGCGCAAGCTCAGGTCGAGGTTCGTACCGTCGCGGCGACCTTGGACCCGATCACCGCAGCGAAAGGCATGCGAGTCCTGCCCGACCGGACCTGGGACGACATCGGGCCCATCGACGTGCTCGTGCTGCCCGGCGGCCAGGGCACTCGTGCGTTGCTCACTCCGCACGAACCGTTGCACGAGCGGCTGCGCGACCTGGCCGACGGCGGCACGCTGATGACCAGTGTGTGCACCGGATCGCTGGTGTTCGCGGCAGCCGGCTTACTGAAGGACCGCCCGGCCACCACCCATTACGACGCCCTTGACCTGATGCGCTGGCTCGACTCGTCGATCGACATCCGTCCTGACGACCGCTACGTCGACGACGGCGACGTGGTGACCTCGGCCGGCGTGTCCGCAGGCATCGACATGGCCCTGCACCTGGTCGTGCGACTGGACTCAGCGGACGCCGCGCGCCTGGTCAAGCGTGAGATCCAATACGACCCGCAGCCACCCGTCTGAGCGTGACTGTGCCCCGCGCGGACGTAGGCCGGCTCGCCGCACTCGGCGTGCTCTTCGCCGTCGGCACGCTCCTCGTCGTGCTGGCCGCGCACGTCACGCCGCAGGGTTACCACGGGCACGTGCGCTATGTCGCGCCGCACAGTTTCGCGCCCCGTTCTCCTGACACCACGTCTGCGCCGGCCTCCAGCGCAACGCCGACTGACTCGCTGGAGCGCCGGGCCAACGGGTGGGTGAGCGCGCCGCTGCTGCTCGGTGTGGCAGCGATCCTCATCACCGCGGTCCTCGCCCTGCTGACCAACCTGTCGCCACCGGGGCGGTGGGCGCGCGGTAGGCGCCAGAGCGCACCGCGGGAGCCGAGCGCGCAACAGGCCGCTGAGGACCTGGCCCGGCGGCTGGCGCAGGCCGTCGACGCGGGTGTCGATGAACTCGCCGACGGACCGGTGGCCGAGGCGATCATCGCCTGCTGGCTCCTGCTGCGCGACGCGGCCCTGGCTGCGGGCGTCGAGCCGCGGCACTCCGACACACCGGAGGAATTCGTCAGCCGGGTGCTCGCGTCGGCCCAGGCGCGCCCGGCACCCTTGCGCGAGCTGAGCCAGCTATACCGGGAGGCACGCTTCTCCGCACACGCCATGACCGCCGCTGACCGCGCCGCCGCCCGCGCGGCACTGCATGCGGTCCGCGCCGACCTGTCGGCCGGCGTGCGTGCCTGAACCGCTGATCGAATCGCCTACCCGGTTGCTGCTGGCCGCCGTCGGAGTCGGACTGATGGGGGGCACGGCCGGATGGGTTGCGCTGGTCTCAGCCGACGGGTCGGTCCGGCCGTGGCTCGTCATCGCGCTGGCGGTCACCGCCTGCCTGCTCGGCGCCTGGACGGCCTTCATCGCACACCGGCACGGACGTCCGCCGCGCACCGACCCGGTATTCGGCGCTGACCAGATTCCGGTGCGCACCGACCGGGAACGCGGTGGGCTGGAGAGTGCCGAACGGCGCGTCGCGAAGGCGATGGAGGACCGCGGTCGCTTCGACGACGTGCTGCGCCGCCAATTGTGTGAGTTGGCCGAGCACCGGCTGCGCGCCCGGTTCGGCGTAGATTGCCAAACCGACCCAGACCGGGCACGCGAACTCCTGGGAGACAACCTGTGGTACCTGATGACAACGCCGACCCGGCAGGCGCCGAGCCGAGCACAGCTGGAATCCTGGATCAGGGCCATCGAGGTGCTCTAGCTGCCGCGCAGACCTGCGCCACCGTCCTCGACCAGGTCGAGCAGGCCGTCGTCGGGAAGCGCGATGCGCTCGAGCTCGTCCTGGCCGGGATCCTGGCGGGCGGCCACGTGCTGGTCGAGGACAACCCGGGGCTGGGCAAGACTCTCGCCGCGCGCTGTTTCGCTCAGGCGCTCGGGTTGGCGTTTCGCCGCGTGCAGTTCACCCCCGACCTGCTGCCGGCCGACATCACCGGCTCGTTCGTCTACGACCAGCGCACGTCGGACTTCACCTTTCGCGCCGGTCCGCTCTTCGCCGGTCTGTTGCTGGCCGACGAGATCAACCGGACGCCGCCCAAGACCCAGGCCGCGCTGCTGGAGGCCATGCAGGAGAGCCAGGTGACCGTCGAGGGCTCCACCTTCGCGCTGCCGACGCCGTTCCACGTCATCGCCACGGCCAACCCGATCGAGTACGAAGGCACCTACCCGCTGCCCGAAGCCCAGCTCGACCGCTTCCTGCTGCGCGTGTCCTTCGGCTACCCCTCAGCCGTGCAGGAGTCGCAGATCCTGGCCAACCGGCTCCATCGGCGGCAGGAGGCGATCACGCTCGAGCAGGTCACCGATGCCGCCGGCCTGGCCGCCGCGCAGCGAGAGGTCGAAATTGTCACCGTCGAACCAACCGTGCAGCAGTACTGCGTCACGCTGGCCCGGGCCACCCGGAACAGCCCGCACGTCCTCGTCGGCGCCTCGCCGCGCGGTGCGCTGGCACTCATGCTCAGCGCCCGCGCCCTGGCGGTGATCAGAGGACGCGACTACGTCGTCCCCGAGGACGTGAAGGCGGTAGCCGTCGCGGCCCTCGCACACCGGGTCACGCTGCGTCCGGAGATGTGGATGCGGCAGGTCTCGGCCGCCGACGTCGTGGCCCAACTGCTCAGCGAGGTGGCCACTCCGGCGGCGGCCGCGACCCAGAGCGCCGTGTCGGGCGGATGAGCCAGCCCCCGGGGATTCGACGGGGCTGGCTGGCCAGCGGGTGGCAGCCCACCGTTGCCCTGGTGGGGGCCAGCGGCACGGTCGCGCTGCTGCTCTTTCTCGCCGTCGCCCTGCACCGGCCGGACTTGATCGTGATCGCTGCACCGGTCACGGCCGGCCTGGTGATGAATCTGGCGCGCCGGCCCGGCAGCGGCGTGCGGGCGCTGCTGCGGGCTGATGCCGGCACACTGCTGGAGGACCAGGTCACCACCCTGACACTGCGGGTGAGTGCGCCGGAATCGGTCGACCTGATCCAGGCAACGACGCGGGCCGGGACCTGGATGGCACTGAGCGGCGACCGGCCGACGACGTGTCACCTGGTGCCGGCCGGTGCAGCGCTCATCGTCACACACGGCGCGCGGGCGCTGCGGTGGGGGCGGACCCGGTCCGGCTCGGCGGAGGTGACCGCATCGGCGGCACAGGGCCTGCTGCGTTGCGACGCCAAGGCACGCAACACACCGGTGCGGATCCTGCCGCTGCGCGAACGGTTTCACGCGATCGACGCGATGCCGCAGGCGGCCGGCAACCTGGGCGCTCACCGCTCCCGCCGGCCGGGCGACGGGACGGACCTGGCCGGTGTGCGGCCCTTCGTCGGCGGCGACCGGCTCAAACGCATCAATTGGCCCGTGTCGCTGCGCACCGGCCACCTGCACGTCACCGCAACCGTGTCCGACCGCGACACCGCGGTCATGATCGTTCTCGACAGCTCCGTCGACGTGACCAGCGGCGGCACACCCACGGGCGGCAGCCTGGATATCGCCGTGCACGCCGCGGCATCCCTTGCCGAGCATTACCTGCACAGCGGGGACCGGGTCGGCCTGCTCGATCACGCCCAGCCGCTGCGCCCCATCCGCCCCGCCGCCGGCCGCGCGCATCTCGACCGGATGGTCGACGCCTTACTCGACGTCACGCCCCGGCCGTCCAGCGACGACTACGCACTGCCACGGGTGCTGGCCCGGATCGCACCGCGCGCCACGGTCATGCTGCTCAGCCCGCTGCTTGGTGCTGCCCGCCCGGAGCGGGCGCTCGCGTTCGCCCAGGCCGGCCACGCGGTGCTGGTCATCGACACCCTCGGCGACCAGAGGCCCACCGAGCAGCCGCGGGAGTGGACCGACCTCGCCTGGAGATTGCAGTTGCTGCAACGCACAGCCGATATCGACCGGCTGGGTGAGCACGGAATTCCGGTCGTCGCCTGGCGCGGCGCGGGCAGCCTCGACGAGGTGCTACGCAGGATCAGCCGGGCCGCCAACGCACCGCGGGTCCGCACGTGACCGGGCGCCTGTCAGTACCACGTCCGGCCCTTGTGCCGGCGCTCGTGCGGCTGGCGGTGGTGCTGGCCGGCCTGGGCACGATCCTGGTCCAACCGCGGCTGAACACCGTGCCGACGATGCTCATGGTGCTCGGCGTCGTCCTGGCGGCTGCCGCGCCGGCGCGGTTCGGCGCCACTGTCGCGACGGTCGGGTTCGTGCTGGGATGGACCACCGCCTACGGCTGGCACACCGCGCCGTCCATGCCGCGCACCCTCGTGGCCGCGACGGCGCTGTACACGCTGCACGCGAGCGCGAGCCTGGCCGCCTTCATGCCGCTCGATGCCCGAGTGCAGGCCCTCGTGGTGCGCCGCTACGCGATGCGGTGCATACCCGTCGTGGCCGCGGCCGCGGTTCTGATCGCCGTGAGCTACGCCGTCCCGCGCTCCGCCGGACCGGCGCTCGTCGAGCTGGCGGGGCTGCTGGGCGTCTTGGTCGTGGTCGGCATCCCGGGCTGGCTATTGCTGCGCGGTCGCGCCGCTGCGGACAGCTGAAATGAACAGATCCGGAGTTTGACGTACCACGCCTACGGGCCGGGCGGCCCGGTAGGCGAAGCCGTGTCTGACAGGCTCGGCGTGGCGGTGCCCGTCGGCGTCGAGGTGGCCGAACCGCTTGGTGTGGGCGCCGGGGTCGGAGTACTGCTCGGGGCCGGGCTTGGGGCCGGCTGGCCGCCGCCCGGAGCGCTGGGCCGAGTGACCGTAGAGCCTCTCCCGGGCCGTGGTGGACTGCTCACCGGTGTCGAGCTGAGCGAGGCATCCGGTGAAGCCGGCCACGACGCGTAGGACTGTGGCCCGCTGGGCGTGTCCGAGTTGAGTGATCGATGTGCCGGTGCCTTCTGGATCGCCCCGGGCCCGGGCTGCGCCGTGGTGGCCGTCGAACCCGGCGAGGACCCGTTCGGCTCGCTCGGGATCGGGGTCGTGGGGTTGTACATCCCGCCGTTGGAGAAGGAGTACAGGGCAATGAGCGCCGCTGCCGAGGCCATCACCGCGAACGACGCGAGCAGGGCCGGCTCCATCCTGGCCCGCCAGCCGGGCCAACCGAACTCGCGCAGCGGGCGGCGCCAGGCGGGCAACCGCAGCCAGTCCAGCCATCGGGTCAGTACAGCCGTGCGCAGCCGAGCGGGCAGTGGCTGGTAGCCGGCCGGCGAGATGAACTCTCTGGCGGGGGGCACCAGCAGCCGCTGCCGCGGCACCGACGTCGGGTAGTCCGAAGCAGGTGCGCTCGGCGGGGCGAGGACAGTCCCGCGATGCCGGTCGGCCATCGGGACCGTGGGCTTCAGCCCGGCCACCACGGGGCGTGGCGGCGCAGCTGCGGACGGCCGGAGAACCACGGGCGGCAGCGGGCCGGTCGGTTGCGGCCCGCGCCCAGCGACCCGCGTGGCGAACAACGGGGCGCCGGCGCCGAGGGTGTTCGTTCGGCGGCCGAGCGAACCCACCGGGCGCACGGCCACCGGCCCGGCCTCGCTCCGGGTCACCCTCCGACCTGCGACCGGGCGGCGCCGGCCTGGCCCGGCTTTGCTGCCCGACCATCCGCGCACCGTCATCTGCTCGACGCCGGACCAGCGCCGCTTCGCCCGCGGCAGGGCGAGGTCTTTGGCCGTTGCGGGCACGTTCTTACGCATCGAGGCCCCCGTCCTCATCATGCGGACCCCAGGCGCAAACGCCATCGTGATGCCCGGCTCCGCCAGCGAGCGTATCCACTGACTAGCGCGCTCGTCGACGGGGGTGCGATGTCGACCGGGCCGAGCTGGCCAGGAGCTGGGCCACGAACGCACCGCGATCGCGCTACGGTCCACGTCCTGACACCCGCGCTCGGCGACCGCGAGAGGACACGGCAATCGATAGCAACCCGGCGCCAGCTGCGGTCGATGCTCTGCCGCTGACCGGTGAACGGACGGTGCCGGGTATCGCGGCGGAGAACTACTGGTTCCGGCGCCACGAAGCCGCCTATCTCTTCGCATATCCCTTAGTCGCAGGGCTCTCGGTGCTCGAGGTCGGCTGCGGCGAGGGCTACGGCACGGCGTTGCTCGCTGGATCAGCTCGACACGTGCTGGGCGTGGACTACGACGAGCCGACGGTGCTCCACGCCGCGGCCAGATACCCGCAGGCTTGGTTCGTGCGGGCGAATCTCGCGGCGCTGCCCGTGCCGTCGGCTTCGGTGGACGTGCTGGCGACGCTGCAGGTGATCGAACACGTGTGGAACCACCCGGGTTTCGTCCGTGAGTGTCTGCGGGTGCTGCGTCCGGGCGGCCTGCTGATTGTCACCACGCCCAACCGGCTGACCTTCTCCCCCGGACTGGACGCACCGGTCAACCCGTTCCACACCCGGGAGTTCACCGCCGCCGAGCTGGTGGAACTGCTCGGCCAGTGCGGCTTCGCGATCGAGGCCGTGCTCGGTCTGCACGCCTCGTCGCGCCTGCATGCGCTCGACGCGCGCCACAACAGTTTCGTCCGGGCCCAGCTCACGGCGGCACCGCAGCAGTGGAGCCAGCGATTACGGGATGACGTCGCCGGCGTCGCTGCCCGGGACTTCGTCGTCCTCGCTGCGGACGTGCACGGCGTGGACGAGTCGCTCGATCTCGTCGTCCTCGCGCGCCGCCCGCTCTGAGTGGGCGCCGACGGCGCGCAGGCTGGCCGTGCCCAATGCGATGCCGACCGTGAGGCTGATCGTGGCGAGTAGCAACAGCCAGCCGGCGTAGTCCGGGTCGGCGCCCTTCGCGTCGTCGAGGAACATCGGTCCCCACCCTAGGCAGTCCACGTGCAAGGCGCCGGTGTAGGGCGCGACGAAGGTAGCGACGACGTTGACCGCCTTGGTACCCGGGCCTGCCGCCGTCACCGTCAGCGCCTGGCTCGCCGATCCGTTGACCGACCACTCGCACTGTGGCCTGGTCACGTCGATGCCGCGGTGCTGCAGGGCCTTGACGCCGCCCGCCGCAGACAGCGTGTAGGTCTTGCCGACGGTGACGTGTGCGCTGTCCGGGGCCACCGCGCCTTTGCCGAACGCGTGGTGCTCGCTCCCGCTGAGGATGCGGAACAGCGCCCCGAGCAGGAGCGCGAAAACGATCAGTGCGGTGGCTGCCGCGGCGCGGGCCACGCTGGCGCGCGGCATCGGCAGCATGCATCCACACTAGTGTCTTCGGCGATGCGCGTCTTGATGCTGTCGTGGGAGTACCCCCCGCTCGTCGTGGGCGGCCTGGGACGCCACGTCGAGGCGTTGGCGCTGGCGTTGAGCGTCGCCGGGCACGACGTCCAGGTCGTGACGCGCGGTGACGCTGAATCGATCGTCGACGAGGTGCGCGACGGCGTGCGGGTGCGCCGCTCGGCGTTGGATCCGCTCGCCGTCGACTTCACGACCGAGTCATTGTTGGCGTGGGCCCAGGTCGCCGAGCATTCCCTGCTGCGCGCTGCGTTGCCGCTGCTGCGACGCTGGCGTCCCGAGGTCGTGCACGCCCATGACTGGCTGGTGGCGCAGAGCGGTGTCACGCTCGCGCGGGTGACTGGCGCGGCGCTCGTGGCGACCGTCCATGCCACCGAGTCCGGGCGCAACCAGGGATGGTTGCCCAAACCGTTCAATGTCGCGATCCACTCGGTCGAGCGGTGGCTGTCTCATCAGGCCGCTGTGGTGATCACCTGCTCGAGTGCGATGCACGACGAAGTGACCACCCTGTTCGACCTGCCCGGCGAGCGGGTCGCCGTCGTGCCGAACGGCATCGATCCTGCCCGGTGGCGGGTTTCGCCGGGAGCACGCCGGGCGGCGCGCGGCCGGGTCGGTGGTGATGGTCCGGTGCTGGTGTTCGCGGGAAGGTTGGTGCACGAGAAGGGGCTGCAGACGCTGCTCGCGGCTTCGCCCTCGCTGCGGCGGACGCATCCCGGGTTGCGCCTGGTGGTCGCTGGTACCGGTGGGCATCTGGCGGAACTGCAGGCGCAGGCGCGGCGGTTGCGGGTGGCGCGGGCTGTCTCCTGGTTGGGGTTCGTTGCCGAGTCCGAGCTCGCGCCCCTGCTGTCGGCGGCTGACGTCGCGGTTGTCCCTTCGCTGTACGAGCCGTTCGGAATCGTTGCCCTCGAGGTGGCCGCTGCGCGGACCGCTCTCGTGGTTGCCGAGACCGGCGGCCTCGTCGATCTCGTGGCCAGTGGCGTGACTGCGGCTTCGTTCCCGGCGCGCGATGTCTCAGCGCTCTCGGCCGCAGTCCTCGGCGTGCTGGCTGATCCGGTGGGCACAGAGCGAGTGATCTCTCGCGCTGCGCGGGTCATTCGGCGGGACTACACATGGGCGGCGGTGGCCGGGCGCACGGTTGAGGTGTATTCGCGAGCGGTGGGTTGACATGTGGTTCGCAATGCGAGTGGCCAACCCGACAACCGATGGATCAGGACGGCTGTGCGCGGCGGTCACGGATGACGCGGGCGGGTGCGCCCACCGAGACGCTGTAGGCCGGCAGGTCACGGGTGACGACGGCATTCGCGCCGACCACCGCCCCCTCGCCGATCGTGACGCCGCGGGAGACCGTCACCTTGGTGCCCAGCCACACGTTTCGCTCGATACGGACTCGGGACTTGACGATGCCCTGGTCCTTGATCGGAATGTCGAGGTCGGTGAACTTGTGATCGAAGTCGGAGATGTAGACGTCGTCGGCGATGAGCGCGGAGTCACCGATCTCGACGTCGAGATAGCAGTTGATGGAGACGTCGCGCGCCAGCACGCCCTTGTCACCGAGACTGAGCGTGCCCTCGTGACAGCGCAGCGCGGTGCGCACGCCGAGATGGATCCACCGGCCGAGGATGAGCCGGCCGTAACCGCGGCGCGCATACGGCTGCGCGCCCCGGTCCATGAAGATGAACCCGCGGGTGATCACGTGCGGATTGCGCAGCTTGAACCGGAAGAAGCGCCAGTACCTGATCAGGTACCAGGGCGTGTAGGCCCGGTTGCGCAGCACCCAGCGCAGCGAGGCGAGTGTGAAAAACCTCGCGCTGCGCAGCTTCTCCGGCTCAGGACGCTGCAGCATCAACGCCGCCCGCAGCGAGGGCGTGGCCCAGCTCGGCGGGCGAGGCACAGATCGCCAGCGGGCGGGCAGCGACGAGTTCACCGGGCACGGCATAGCCCCAACTGACGGCGAAGGCAGCGATGCCGTGCGCCCGCGCGCCGTTCACGTCGTGAGAACGGTCGCCGACCATCACCACGTCGGCCGGGCCAGGCTGACCCAGCCGGCCCAGCACCCGGCCGATGACGAGCGCCTTCGTGCGCAACGAACCGTCCAACTCGTCGCCACCGACAGTCTCGAAGAACTCGGCGAGGCCGAGGTAGGCGATGATCGGTACGGCGTAGTCCTCCGGTTTGCTGGTGGCCACCGCCAGCCGAACGCCTGCGGCGCGCAGGCCGGCCAGCAGCTCAACGATGCCGGGGTAGACCGACGTCTCGTACATGCCCACCCGGCCGTAGTGCTCACGGTAGGCGGCGATCACGTCCGGCAGCGCCGCGTGGCCGATCAACGGCGGCAACGACTCGTAGAACGGCGGCCCCAGTAGCGCCCGCTGGGTGTGCGAGTCCAGCTGCGGCAGGCCGTTGACCTCGAAGGCGTGGCGCAGCGAGCCGAGAATCCCCGGCGCGGAGTCAGACAGCGTCCCGTCCAGGTCGAACATGACTACGGGGGTGACGGGCATCGCTACGGCTTGAGACCGGTGATCTCGGCGTTGTAGAACAGTCCCTTGGGCACGATGTGCTCCAGCACCCGGTCCACCGCCGAAAGCCGCTGCCAGGACCGCAGGGCGAAGTTCGCCCACCGCGTGCCCAGCTTGCCCTTCGCCACCGCGCACTCGAACGTGCGCACCGGCCAGCCGAACCATGCAGCGGTGAGCTCCGCGGTGCGCACCCGAACCGCGACGGCGCCCGCCCGCCGCGCGGTGGCTGCCAGCTCCGCGGGCGGGAACGTGTGGACGTCGACGAC
>JALYVG010000002.1 GCA_030853345.1 Actinomycetota bacterium
GCCGACCGGGCCATCGGCAGCGACCGGAAGCGGTCGATGATGCCCTTCTGGATGTCGTCGGCCAGCCCGGCGCCGGTGATGGTGGCCCCGAAGATCACGGTCTGCGCGAAGATGCCCGGGATCAGGAACTCGCGGTAACTCAGGCCGGGAACGTTGATCGCACTGCCGAACACGTAGGCGAACAGCAGGATGAACATGATCGGCGACATCGTCGAGAAAACAAGCAGGTCAGGCACCCGCTTGATCTTGATCAGATTGCGCTTGGCCACGATCGCGCCGTCAACCAGTGTCTTGTTCAGCATCATGGTGCTCATCGGGCGGCAGTCTCCTCGAGTTCAGCGACAGGAGCGGCCTTCTTCCCTTTGCCCTTGCCTTTGGTCTTCGCAGTGGCCTCGGGCTCGACCTCGGCAGCGTGACCGGTCAGCGTCAGGAAGACGTCGTCGAGCGTCGGTCGGCGCAACGCGACGTCGAGCACCACGATGTTCTCGGCATCGAGGCGGCGCAGTGCCTCCATGAGCTCGCCGGCCCCGCCCTTGACCGGCGCGGTGAGGCGACGGGTGTGCTCCTCGACCGCGACTTCTCCGTCGGCGATCTCGGCCAGCACGGTCCGGGCCCGGGCGAGGTCGGCAACCGTGCCGACGACGATCTCGACACGTTCGCCACCCACCTGCGCTTTCAAGTCGTCGGCAGTGCCGTGCGCGATCTCGCGGCCGTGGTCGATCACGAGGATGTCGTCGGCAAGCCGATCGGCCTCTTCGAGGTACTGGGTGGTGAGCAGCAGCGTGGAGCCGGCCCTCACCAGTTCGACGATGACCTCCCACATGTCGGTGCGGCTGCGCGGGTCCAGCCCGGTGGTGGGCTCGTCGAGGAACAGGACGGGCGGCTGGGCGACCAGGGCCCCAGCCAGGTCCAGACGCCGCCGCATGCCGCCGGAGTAGGTCTTGACCGTACGGTCGGCGGCGTCAGAAAGCGTGAAGCGCTCGAGCAGTTCGCGGGCCCGCTCCCGCGAGCGGCGCTTGCCCAGGCCGTACAGCCGGCCGACCATGTCGAGATTCTCGAAGCCGGTCAGGTACTCGTCGACCGCGGCGTACTGGCCGGACAACCCGATCTGCTCGCGCACCTTGCCCGGCTGGCGCGCGACGTCGAACCCGGCTACCTCGGCCGAGCCACCATCGGCCTCCAGCAAGGTGGCCAGAATGCGCACCGCAGTCGTCTTCCCGGCGCCGTTCGGGCCTAGGACGGCCAACACGGTGCCCTCGGGCACGGCCAGATCGAGCCCATCGAGCGCCCGTAATTTGCCGTAGGTCTTGACGAGCCCGGTTGCCCGGATCACGTCCGCCATGCCTGCCTCCGCGTGTCTGTCCTCGATTTCGCAACCTTCGCAACCTGGGTCACCCTATGGGGCTCCACCGACACAGCCCAAAGCGTTTTAGCTGACGGCGCAGCGTGACCCGGTGGCCGGCCTGCGCCCGTAGCATGGTGGCGATGCCCTCCGTCGAAATCGCGCCCGCCGTTCGGGTACGCGTCCCGGCGAAGGTCAATCTGTATCTGGGCGTCGGAGCCTTGCACGCGGACGGATTCCACGACCTGGTGACGGTCTTCCAGGCCGTCGATCTCACCGACAACGTGACTGCCCGCCCGGCCAAAGGTCTCCGGGTGCGGATGAGCGGCGAGGGCGCGGCGGACCTGCCGACCGGGCAGGAGAACCTAGCCTGGCGGGCCGCCACCCGCCTGGCCGAGCACGCCGGGGTGGCGCCCGAGGTGGCGCTCGAGATCACCAAGTCCATCCCCGTCGCCGGCGGGATGGCCGGAGGTTCGGCCGACGCCGCCGCGACCCTGCTTGCCTGCGCGACGCTGTGGCGGACCCAGTCGTCGAAGTCCGAACTGCTCGAGCTCGCCGCGCTGCTCGGCAGCGACGTGGCCTTCCCGCTGCTCGGCGGAACGGCCTTGGGCACCGGTCGCGGCGAGGTATTGACGCCGGTGCTGGCCACCGGCGAGTTCCACTGGGTCCTGGCGCTGGCTGCGTTCGGGATTTCGGCCGGTGCCGCCTACCGCGAATTGGACCGCTTGCGTGCCCGTGGCGGCGCACCTCCGCTGGCCGAGGGTCCCGAAGCGTTGCTCGATGCCCTGCGCGCCGGAGACCCCGAGCGGGTCGGTGCGGCCCTGACCAACGACCTGCAGCCCGCCGTGTTGGCGCTGGCTCCGGCCCTGCGTCGCACGCTGGCCGCGGGGCAGGATCTGGGCGCTATCGCTGGTGTCGTCTGCGGTTCCGGACCGACGTGCGCGTTCCTCTGTGCCGACGCGCGGGCGGCCAACCGGCTCGCGGCCTCGCTCGCGGCCGAGGACGTCTGCCGCACCACCAGGGTCGCCACCGGCCCGGTACCTGGCGCGCGGGTGGTGCTCTGATGGCCAACCTCGTCAACGTCGAGAACATCACCAAGGCCTTCGGCACGACCACGGTGCTCGCGGGCGTGTCTCTGGGTATAGCCGACGGCGATCGCATCGGTGTGGTCGGGCGCAACGGCGACGGCAAGACCACGCTGCTGCAGATGATCACCGGCGCCGAGCCGCCGGACAGCGGGCGGGTCACTCGCACCGGCGGGGTGCGGGTGGCCGCCGTCGAGCAACGCGGTCACCTACCGGCGGGCTCCAGCGTCCGCTCCGTCGTCGTCGGCGACGGAGCCGAACACGAATGGGCCGGCGACGCGGCTGTCCGGGAAGTGCTCATCGGACTGGGGTTGGCCGAGGTCGGCCTCGATGCCGATGTCGCACGGCTGTCCGGTGGCGAACGGCGGCGCGTTGCGCTGGCCCACGCGCTGGTGCAACAGGCCCAGTTGCTCGTGCTCGACGAGCCGACGAACCACCTGGACGTCGAAGGCATCACCTGGCTGGCCTCCTACCTGGTGGCCCGGCGCGGCGCGCTACTCGTCGTCACCCACGACCGCTGGTTCCTCGACGCGGTCTGCTCGCGCACCTGGGAGGTGACCGACCGGTCGGTACTGCAGTACCAGGGCGGTTACGCCGCCTACGTCCTGGCGCGCGCCGAGCGCGTCAAGCAAGCCGACACGAGCCAGGCGCGGCGGCAGAACCTGCTGCGCAAGGAACTCGCCTGGCTGCGCCGCGGTCCGCCGGCGCGCACCACCAAGCCGAAGTTCCGCATCGATGCCGCGGAGGCGCTTATCGCCGACGTCCCCGAACCGCGGTCGTCCGTCGAGCTGCGCTCGCTGGCCCAGCGCCGCCTCGGCCGCAGCGTGTACGACGTCGAGGGCGTCACGATGAAGGTCGGCGACCGCACGCTGCTCGACGACGTCACCTGGCACGTCGGCCCGGGTGATCGGGTGGGCATCATCGGCGTCAACGGCTCGGGCAAGACGCATCTGCTGCGGTTGCTGGCCGGTGAGCTGGCCCCGACCAGTGGCGAAGTGAAGATCGGGCAGACGGTACACGCGAGCCATCTGTCGCAGGAGGTCACCGAACTGCCAGGGAACCTGCGCCTGCTCGAGGCCGTCCAAGAGGTGCGTACGACCGCGACCCTCGACGGCACCGAGCTGTCGGCCACGCAGCTGGCTGAGCGGTTCGGGTTCACCGGCGACAAGCAGTGGACTCCGGTGGCCGACCTGTCCGGTGGTGAACGGCGTCGACTGCAGCTGTTGCGGCTACTGCTGGTCCAGCCCAACGTCCTGCTGCTGGACGAACCCACCAACGACCTGGACATCGACACCCTGGCCGCCCTGGAGGACCTGCTCGACTCGTGGGCCGGCACGCTCGTCGTCGTCAGCCACGACCGCTACCTCATCGAACGGGTCTGCGACTCGACTGTGGCGCTGCTCGGTGACGGATCGCTGGCCGCACTGCCCGGCGGCGTGGAGGAATACCTGGCCCGGCGGGCGAGCGCCGGCCAGGCAGTGGTCGCCGAACGCCGCGAGAAGAAGGGGGATTCTCGTGCCGCCCGCAAGGAGGTCGGGCGGCTCGAGCGCCAGATCGCCCAGCTGGACAAGCGCGAGGCGATCCTGCACGACGAGCTGGCCAGCAGCGCCACCGACTTCATCCGCGTCTCTGAACTTAATGCCGAGCTGCGCTCCCTGCTCGCCGAGCGCGAGGCGGCGGAACACTCCTGGCTGGAGCTCACTGACAGCTGACCGATGCTCATCAGCGACGATCCCGGGGCCCGCGGCACCTCGCCGGCCGGGCCGGTGGTGATTCAGTCGTCGTCGTTCATGATCAACTTGGGTCGGTGCTCCAAGTGGGCGAGCCCGTTCCAGCCCAGGTTCACCAGGTGTGCGGCGACCTCCTGGCGCTCGGGCTTGCGCTCCTCGAGCCACCATTGGCCGGTCAGGGCGACCATGCCCACCAGCATCTGGGCGTACATCGGTGCCAGCTCTGTGGAGATCCCCCGCGCCGCGAACTCACGACTCATGATGTGCTCGACTTGGCTAGCGATATCGTTGAGCAGCGAGGAAAACGTCCCCGTAGATCCGGCAACGGGCGAGTCGCGAGACAGGATCCGGAAACCGTCGGTCTCCTCCTCGATGTAGGTCAGCAGCGCCAGCGCCGCCTGCTCGACGAGCGTGCGCGGATGACCCTCTGACAGTGCCGAGGTGAGCCGGTTGAGCAGGTCACTCATCTCCCGGTCGACCACGACGGCGTACAGCCCCTCCTTGCCACCGAAGTGTTCGTAAACGACCGGCTTGCTGACGCCGGCCCGCGAGGCGATCTCCTCGATCGAGGTCGCCTCGAAACCCTTCTCGGCGAACAGCGCCCTGCCCACGTTGAGAAGCTGCTCACGCCGCTCGCGCCCGGTCATCCGTACCCGGGGCCTGCCCTCCAGATCGCTCATCATCAATGATGGTGGCATGACAACGCCGCTGGAGCCCGGCCGCCCTGGAACCGTGACCTACGGCGGCTACCTGCGGTTGGACGATCTGCTGGCCTGCCAGGCACCGGCGACCGACAGCCACGACGAGCTGCTGTTCGTGATCATCCACCAGGTCTACGAGCTGTGGTTCAAGCAAATTCTGCACGAAGCCGCACTGCTGCAGGTCCGCCTCGAGCAGGGCAGCAGCGCGGGCGCCCTGGCCACCGCGCGGCGAATCGCCAAGATTCTCAAGACGATTGTCGGGCAGCTCGACGTGCTCGAGACGATGACGCCCAAGCAGTTCACCTCCTTCCGGCCCGAGCTCGGTTCGGCCAGCGGGTTCCAATCCGATCAGTTCCGGGTCCTCGAGGCGGTCCTCGGCCGGCGTGACTTCGGCGCCGCGGAGCACGATCCGCAGCTTGCTGCCGCCGTCCGCCGACGGGCAGTCTTCGACTCACTGCTGCGATATCTGGACAAATCCGGTTACGAGGTGCCCGCGGAGTTCCTCGACCGCGACCCCAGCCAGCCGTGGCCGGGCAACGAGACGGTCCAGGCGCTGCTCGTCGACGTCTACCGCGACGACATCGGCGCCCAGGCGGAGGTCTGCGAATCCCTCATCGATATCGACGAGGGCATCCAGGAGTGGCGTTACCGGCACGTCAAGATGGTCGAGCGGATCATCGGCGCGAAGATCGGCACCGGTGGATCCGCGGGAGCGCAATACCTGCGCTCGACTCTGTTTCGCCCCGCTTTCCCCGACCTGTGGGAGATCCGTTCTCGGGTCTGACGGGTTGTCGTGGGCCGCCGACGTTGCCCCCGTTTGTCGCACACCCGCCCAGGTCATCTCCGCGGCGCAACCCTCTCGATGTCGGCCTCCCCGCGCGACGCGCGCCGCCCGAGTGAGCCCCCCCGCAGTCGACCGGTGAGGGCCCGGAAATGGGCGCTTGAGGTCGGTGTTCTCGCCAGCGGCCGACCTGGCAACGCGGGCTCACACAGCAATCAGTGACTGATGCAGATGAACGCAGTACGGCCCCGCCATCTCATACATGGGGGGCCTCATGTCAGTGTCGCCCACCCCCTTAGGGCATGTGCCGCAACGGACACGCGGCCAGCCAGCAATTCGCTGGAAATTCACGCCCTCGTTATCGGCTCACGGCACGGCGCTCAAGTAGCGCTCGCCAACCCACCTTCTCGACGCGCATGAGTTCGACCAGGTTGAGGACGGCGACCGTCGCCGCCAGCCCGCTCAGGGCGGCGAGCGCCGGCAGGTACGCAGCGAGGGGCAGGGCGACGACCACGACCGCGGCGGCAGTGAGCCGTGTCGTCGAGATCAGTCGGAACATCGCCCAGCGGGTGAAGCCGAAGGTGGCCAGGTACAACGCTGTCCCGCCGTCCAGCAGCCCCGCACGGGCCCACCCCAGCGGATGGCCCGGGTGGGCGACCGCATCGTGCATCCCGACCGCGACCAGGATGATCGCCGCGATGAAGGACAGGTGGCCGTAGGACAGCACCAGCCGGGTGATGTCGAGCTGCACCTTCGCCGTGGCCAGGGCGTGCTCGATGGCGTCGGCCGCGAACGCGAAGTACACCCACCACAGCCCGCAGCTCAACACGAATGCGGCCGCGACTGCACAGCCGACGGACAGCGTCAGGTGTCCACCGGAGCGCGCGGACACCCCGATAGCCACCACGGACTCGCCGAGGGCGATCAGCACGAACAAGCTGAATCGTTCCGCGAGATGGGCGGCGTCAAGGCGCATCGCGCGCATGCGGGAGCGCAGGATCGTCGGCGTCGACAGGTCGAGAAGCGCGGCGAACCCCCAGAGCGCCTCACGGCCGCCGCTGGGCAACAACGCGCCGAGAATCAACAACGGGCCGGTCACGAAGATGCTGACCGTGTACGGGTTCAGCCGACTGGTCGCGCCGCGCGCCCCGCGGCGCAGCAGGCTGAACCCGAGGACCAGTCGGCCGGCCCAATAGGCGCACGCGAACAGCATCGCCTGGCCATCGAAGGCCTCGGGCAGAGCCAGCGCCATGAACACTCCGGCGAGCGCGACGGCGAAGACGGTCACCCGCAGTCCGGGACGCGATGCATCGCGCAGGTTCGTCTGGATCGACGTGCCGACCCACAGCCAGTAGACGGGGACGAAGAGCACAAGCGCCCGCACCAGCCCTGCCCAGGAGTGGTCGCTGACCAGCAAGGCCGAGATCTCGGTAACGGCGAAAACGAAGACGAGGTCGAAGAACAGTTCGGCGGAACCGACGCGTTTGGACCTGACGCCGGTGACGGAGGACTCGCTCATGATCCTCAGTGTGCCGGGATCGCTGGTGAGCGACCGTCGCGCGGGCCGAACGTAGTCAATGCCTCGGCGTCACTGGCCCGCGAATAGAGGAAGTAGTCGGCCCATTCGGCCACACCGGGGTAGTCGGATTGGGCGCAAAGGGCCGCCGTGGCAACGCCTGGGTCGAAGGCAGTACGGCGCAGGGTAACCGCCCCGGCCGCGAGCAGCGCCCAGTGCGCCCCTTGCCGGCCGTAGGGCATGCCGACGCTGCCGGGGTTGACGATCTGGCGGCGGTGGGCCAGCCGGACAAACGGCATGTGCGTGTGTCCGCAGACGACCGTGCGGACTGCATCGGGCAGGTCGGCCAGCACCTCGCGCCATCGTTCGAGCCGGGTGTCGACCAACACGACTTCGTCGTCGTCGCGCGGGGTGCCGTGGCAGAACACCACGTCGCCGAAGCCGTCGACGCTCAGCGTGACCGGATGCTCCAGCCGGCTCAGCAGCTCGACCTGATCGGGGCGCAGTTGCGCGGCCGCCCACGGCGCGATCGGATCGGGAATCGTCGTGCTCCCGCCGCGGGCTACTGCGACGAGCTCCCGGTCAGCGTTGCCGCGAACCCAGGTGACCCGCTCACCCAACCCCACGAGCCGATCGAGGACCTCGACCGGCTGCGGCCCGGCGGCGATGTCGCCGGTCAGCACGATCCGCTCGGCACTGACCACGTCGGGCTCGGCCAGCACCGCCTCGAGCGCCGGCAGCACACCGTGGATATCGGACAGCACCGCAACAGACGCGACCATGGCACCGAGCCTGTCGCGCCGAAGCCGGCGACAGCAACCGATCCCGCTCACAGCGAAATTCAGTGGCAAGCCATTCGGGCTCGGGGAATCGCCACCGCTCAAGGAGAACAGCGCTCCTCTGCCCCACTCCGGGGAGGCCCACCGTCGAAGCAGAGGACATCGTGGCGGTCCGCGCCGCCGTGGCCTTCGCCGTATCGCAGACGCACGGTCAGATCCGCTACCGCTAAGACCCGTTCGTCCGCGAACAGCACTTCCTGTCGGACGCCACAGAGCCCGACACGGGTGTACGGACCTTCACCCGCCAGCGCTTCGGACTGAGGATGATCAGCGAGTACGTCTCGTACGTGCCGCCGACAAATGTCGGCATGAAGATGGTCAACGGGCCGTGGTTCTTCGACCGCGTCGGCGGTGGTTGGCGCTTCACTCCGATCGAGGACTGGCGTCTCGAACACTGAGGCCGGCTGGCGTGCCGGTCAGCTGCGCGGGTGGGCGGACCGGCCGCCGCTCGCACCCCGTCGATGTCGCCCGCGCGATGTTGCTGTGTGGTCAGGTCGGTTCTACACTTCCCGCATTGCACTTCGGCGGGTCGCCGAACGGGGGGTGCGCTTCCGGAGGCCGCTCGTGTCGTTTTACCGCCCTGTCCCCAGCACCGTACGTGCCCCGGCAGCCGGGTCGGCGGGGGTGATCTCCGTACTCCCACCGCAGGCGCTCGCAGCCACGGGCGGGAGTCAGCCGCACAGGGCCACGCAGCCCTACCTCGCGCTTAACCTGTGCATCGCCTCGCCTGGCGTGCTCCTGCCGAGGGGCTAGCCGGCGACATGACTGACACCTTCGTCACCACCGCCGCCGGCACTGTCGGCACCGTCAACCTGCGCCGGGCCCGCGAGCGCGACCGCGACTTCCTCATCGGTGTGTACGCGTCGACCCGCGAGGAGTTGGGTCTGCTCGACTGGGCCGACGGCCCACGCCAGGCCTTCATCGCGACGCAGTTCGCGGCCCGCGAGCAGCAATACCGCCAGCTCAATCCGACCGCGTCCGTCCAGGTGATCGAGGTCGGCCGGCGGCCCGCCGGGCGGCTCTACATCGACCGGCGTCCGGTCGAGATCAGGATCATCGACATCGCATTGCTCCCGCAGTTCCGGGGGGCGGGCGTGGGCGGGTACCTGCTCGCCCGGCTGATCGAGGAGGCATTCACCTCCGAGCGCACGCTCAGCATCCACGTGGAACCGGACAACCGGTCGGCCGGGCTCTACAGCCGGATGGGGTTTGTCACGGTGGCTGAGCACGGGCGCTACCACCGCATGGAATGGCGGGCCGCGTGAGCGCCCCTTAGGACACTCTGCGCACCTACCGGGGCGTTCATCAAATGCGCTGTCTGACGGACTCCTCGCGCAGGGCGCGAACCAGGCGCGCCGCGTACACGGCTGCAGCAACGAGGGCCACCGCGGCCGCGCTGAACCACTGCCCAGAGCCGCGCCCCGATGCGCCGACGACCGCGTCCACCCCGAGTCCCAGGGTCCCGCAGCCCGCGGCGCCGAAAGCGGTCACCGCAATCGTGTCGCTCACGACCGGCGGCAATGTCGCCCAGCGGTTCGGTGACGACCCGCGCCGGCGCAGCGTGCGGATGGCCAGGAGGACCAGCAGACCGAGAACGCCCAGCGCGATCCGGTAGCCGACGGTCTCCGCCGCCCAGTCCGACAGGGCGGCCTCCCGGCAGCTGTGCGCACCGGGGTCCCCGGCCAACCAGCGGGAGCAAGCCGACGCGGACAGTGCCTGCCCGGCAGGGACGTCGACGAGAGCCCGGGCGCCACCGACGAGGCGGATCACCGCAGAGATCAGGCCGCTCACGCCGACCGCCACGGCACCGATCCCGCCGAGGAGCAGCGCGGTGGTGAGCACCCGGCGGGCCAGCTCATGGATGGGCAACGCCAGCCTGGCCCGCGTGGGCACGATGACGTCGCGTACTGGGCCGAACCGAGCCACCGCTTGTGCCTCGGCTTGCCATGCGGTCATCCCGGCGGCAGTGGCCCGCTCGGCATCGTCGCGCAGGTGGGCTTCGGTCTCCGCGAGCAGGTGGCGCAGCTCTCGCGGCGCGACTGCGGACAGCCCGGCCACCAGGTCGTCCAGGTAGGCCTCGATCGGGCTGTCGGCTTCGGAGATGTCTGGGTTGGTCATGACGCCCCCTGGGCCAGCGAGGCGCGCGGCCGCAGCACTGCCTCGACAGCGGAGACCAGCACACGCCAGTCACGGCGCTCGCTCTGCAGCGCCCGCTCACCCGCCGTGGTCACGCGGTAGAGCCGCCGACGCCGCCCAGCCACCGGCTGCCATTGGCTGGTGAGCAGTCCCAGGTCCTCGAGGCGGTGCAGCGCCGGGTAGACCGATCCCTCGGTCAGGTCCAAGGCGCCGTCGGTGCGCTCGCGCAGGGCGGTGATCACCGCATAGCCGTGCCCCGGTGAGTGGCTCAGAGTTCCCAGCAAGATCAGATCCAAGTGACCCTTGACGCGTTCAGTCTTCATACCTAGACAACTTAGGCATTAGTGGTCGCGGCGTCAACATCGGCGGGTGCGGACCTTGGCTGCGCCCGCCGCAGCCAGGGCGGCAAGGGCGACCGCCCCAGCCAACGCGAGGTTCTGGCGGCGGATACGGGCGGGGATCTCGGCGTACGGGATCGTGGTGAACGAGACCAGTTCGTAGCGCGAGACGAAGCGGCCGGCCAGCCGCCGCTCCAGCGCGTGCTGCGCCGCAGTCTTGAGCTGGAAGGCCCGCGAGTTGACCCGGTCTCGCATCTCGACGAAGTTCTCCAGCGCCATCTCGGCAATCGCGTCGCAGTTGGCCTTGCGGCGGTCCTGGTAGAGCGCCAACGCGCGCGTCCAGTCGCCGCCGGTCTCGGTCAGGCAGCGGTCGATCTCGATACAGTCCTCGAACGCACAGTTGGCGCCCTGGCCGAAGAACGGCACGATCGCGTGCGCCGCGTCCCCGACCAGTGCCACCGTGCAGTTCGCGCCCACGTGCACCCACGGCCAGCAGCGCACGGTGACCAGCGAGCCGATCGGGTTGTGCACGAAGTCCTCGGCCAGCATGGGCATGAGCTCGACGACGTCGGGATAGTGCGCGCGGAAGTAGGTCTGGATCGCGGCCGGCGTCTGGAGGGCATCGAACTCTGCGCGCGGCCAGAACAGCGTGCAGGTGAACGAACGGTCCAGGTTCGGCAGCGCGATCATCATCGACGAGCCGCGCGGCCAAATGTGCAAGGCGTCCGGGTCGAGGGCGAACTCGCCGTCACGCGGCGGGATCGTCAGTTCTCGATAACCGTGCTCGAGGTAGTCCTGTCTGTAGTCGAAGCCACTGCCCTCGAGGCGTGGGTTGACCATGACCCCCCGCCGCGCCGCGCTGTACGAACCGTCGCTGGCCAGCACGATGTCAGCGCTCTCGGTGACGGTCCCCTCCGGCGCTTGGAAGACCAGTCGGCCCGTGGCCGCGTCGAGCTCGACGAGCCGGTGCTCGAAACGAAGCGTGACGCCGGGCGTGCGCTGGGCGGCGTCGAGCAGCGAATGGTTCAGCTCGCCGCGGCTGATCGAGTTGATCGCCCGCTTTCCGTCGGCGCTGTATGGACGGAAGCTCTGCCCGCCGTCGACGGGATGCACCATCCGGCCGTGCATGGGCAGCGCGCGGGCCAGGGACTGCTCGCGTAGCCCGACATGCTCGAGTGCGTCCAGCCCCCGGGCCGAGATGGCCAGGTTGATCGAGCGGCCCCGTTCGGCGCCGGTGACCCGCGGGTCGGCGCGTCGCTCGTAGACGATGACCTCGAGGCCGCGGCGGCCGAGCAGGGTGGCCAACAGGCAACCGGCCAGGCCGGCGCCGATGACCGCGATCCGCTCAGCCGGCACAGTCGCTCAGCGCCTCGGCCAGCGCCGTACCCGCGCGCCAGCAGTCGTGGAACGTGGTGTACATCGGGGCCGGCGCCAGCCGCACGACGTCGGGCTGACGGGCGTCGGCGAACACGCCGTGCTCGTGGCGCAGCCGATCGGTCACCGTGCCTGCCGGGATGCCGCTGACGCGCACCGACAGCTGTGCGCCGCGTCGCTCGGGATCCCGCGGCGTGATGATCTGCGCCGCCGGCCCGACGGCTGCGGCGTCCAGCACCGACTCCAGGTACCCGGTCAGCCGGATGCTCTTGGCCCGCAGCGCGGTCATCCCGATCGCATCGAACATCTCCAGCGACGCGAGCACGGGGGCCATGGCGAAGATCGGCGGATTGGACAGCTGCCACGAGTCGGCCGAGTCGACCTCCTCGACCACCGGCCCCATCCGGAATCGAGTCCTGGGCTCGGTGCTCCACCAGCCGGCGAACTTCGGCAGCGTCCGGTCGGCCAGATGCCGCTCGTGCACGAACGCGCCGGCCAGCGAGCCGGGCCCGCTGTTGAGGTACTTGTACGAGCACCACGCCGCCCAGTCCACGCCCCAGTCGTGCAGTTGCGCAGGTACGTTTCCCGCGGCGTGGGCGAGATCCCAGCCCACCACGGCACCGGCGGCGTGGCCGGCGCGGGTGATCGTCTCGATGTCGAGCAGTTCGCCGCTGTAGTAGTTCACCGCGCCGAGCAGGACCAGCGCTACCCTTCCGCCCTCGGCGGCCAGGAAGGCGACGACGTCCTCGTTGCGCAGGGACGTCTCGCCCTCGCGGGGACGCAGCCGGATGACGGCCTCGTCGGGGTCGTAGCCGTGAAAAGCCGCCTGGCTGCGCACCGCATAACTGTCCGACGGGAACGCGGTGTCCTCGATCAGGATGGCGTGCCGAGGCGCGGTGGGCCGGTAGAAGCTCACCATCATCAGATGCAGGTTGACGGTCAGTGAATTCATCACGACGACCTCGGACGGTTGCGCGCCGACCAGCCGGGCGGCCGGCTCGCGCAGCAACTCGTGATAGGCCACCCAGGGCCGGTTGCCCTCGAGGTGTCCTTCGACGCCGAGCCGGGCCCAGTCCTGCAGCTCGCCGGCCAATCGCTCCGCGATGATCTTGGGCTGCAGGCCCAGCGAGTTGCCTGCGAAGTACGCGGCCTCGGCGTGCTGGCCGCCTGGCGCAGGCGGGACGTGGAACTGCTCGCGCAGCGTGGGCAGGTCGTCCTGGGCATCAAGCGCGATCGCGTGCCGCTCGTCAAGGGCAACTGTGGTCATGTCGCAGCTCCGGTCAAGGAGCGCGCCAGGAACGTCTCTGCATTGCCGCGCAGGATTTTCGTCCGGGTTTCCTCGTCCAGAGATTCACTGCTCCGCACGACCGCGCCGGCCGGACGCTCGCCCAGCGGGTACGGATAGTCGCTGCCGACGAGAACCTTGTCGGCGCCGACGGTGTCGACCAGGAGCCGCAGCGCCCGCTCGTCGAAGACCACCGAGTCGACGTAGAACCGGCCTAGGTAGTGCGATGGCTCGTGCTGCGACGTCCCGACGACGTCGTTGCGCTCGCGCCAGGCGTTGTCCACGCGGCCCACCCAGAAGGCGAACGAGCCACCGCCGTGGGCGAAGCAGATGCGCAGGTTGTCGCCGACCTTGTCCAGGACGCCGCCGAGGATCAGCGCCAGGATCGACAGGTGCGTCTCGGCGGGCATGCCGGCCAGCCACTGCCCCATCCAGCGGTCCAGCCGCGGCGAGGTCGGCATGTCCCACGGGTGCACGAACACCGGCGCGCCGAGTGAGGAGGCGTGTTGCAGGAAGGTCGCTATTCCCTCGTCGTCCAGATCCCGGTCACCGACGTGGTTGCCGATCTCGACACCGGCGTGGCCCGCCGCCATACAACGATCGAGTTCGGCACAGGCGGCGTCGGTGTCCTGCAGCGGCACCTGGCAGAACGGCAGCAGCCGGTCCGGGGCGGGCGCGCAGATCTCCAGCGCCAGGTCGTTGAAGATCTGGGCCAGCCGCGCGGCCTCGTCTGGCTCCCGGTCATAGCCGAACAGGGCCGGGGTCGGCGACACGACCTGCACCGCCACCCCGTCCTTGTCCATGTCGGCCAGCCGGTGCTCGGCGTCCCAGCAGTTGCTCTGGATGCGCCGGAACTCCTGCGTGCCGAACATCAGCATCGCCTCCGACTCCGTTTCCACGCGCAACCATGGCGCGTCCCGGCAGCCCAAATCCGGCCACCCGCCAGGGACGTAGTGCGTATGGACGTCGATCGCCTGATTCGTCGACTGCACGGCGGCTCGCTCAGCCCTTGCCCGGGTGCACGGTGCCGCACTGGCCGCAGGTTCGGGCCTGCTCGTCCTCGTAGAACGCGGTGAACACCGGAGGCAGGTCGACGACGATGTCGCGCACCTGCAACTCGACCTCGTGCACCAGTTCGTGGCAGTTCGGGCAGTACCACTGGAACTTCTCCAGCGTGCCCTCCTGGCGGATGCGTTCGATGACCAGGCCGACCGAGCCCTCCTCGGGGCGCTGCGGCGAGTGCGGCGTGTTGCCCGGCAGTAGCCAGGTCTCACCCTCGTGGATGTGGACGGACTCGGGCTTGCCGCCGACCATCAGGTCGACGTGGATATTGCCCTTGACCTGGTAGAACCACTCCTCGTACGGGTCGACATGGAAGTCGGTTCGCGAGTTCGGGCCGCCCACGATCATCACGATGAAATCCTGACCGGCGGTCATCATCTTGTTGCCGACCGGCGGCTTGAGCAGGTGCTGGTTCTCTTTGATCCACTGCATGAAGTTGATGGTGGGCGGGATGCCGGTCATGCCGGTACCTCCTGACCTGGTAGGTGCGCTACCGCCTGGATTTCGATGAGCAGGTGCGGGTGCGGCAACTGGTGCACGGCGACGGTGGTCCGGGTCGGCCCGTTCTCGTCGAAGTACTCGGCCCACACCTCGTTGTAGCCACCGAAGTCATTCATCGAGACGAGGTAGGCGGTGACCTGGACGAGGTCGCTCAACCCGGCGCCGGCGTCGGCCAGGATGTCGCGGACGTTCTCGATGACGGCTCTGGTCTGCGCGCGAATGTCCAGCGCGGTGGTGCCCAGTTCGTCGACGCTCACGCCGTCGATGCTGTTGTCCGGACGCCGCGCGGAGGTCCCGGAGACGTACACGACATCGCCGGCCACCTTCAGGTGCGGGAACCGGCCGCGCGGCCGCGCCCGGGTCAAAGCTGCACGCACACATTCGTGGGCTCCGTGTAGAAGTCCATGGAGTGCTGACCGCCCTCACGGCCGATGCCGGACAACCCGACGCCGCCGAACGGTGAGCGCAGGTCGCGCAGGAACCAGGTGTTGACCCACGACATGCCGACGTTCATCCGCTGCGCCACCCGGTGCCCACGCGACAGATCCGTCGTCCACACCGACGAGGCCAGGCCGTAATCGGTGTCGTTGGCCAGCGCGATGGCCTCCTCCTCGGTGTCGAACGGGACGAGCGCGGCCACCGGGCCGAAGATCTCTTCGCGCAGCGGGCGGTCCGTGTTGGTCAGGCCGGTCCACAACGTCGGCTGGATCCAGGAGCCGCCGTCAAAGTCGTCGCCCAGGGCTGGCACGCCGCCGCCGACGAGAGTCTTCGCCCCGGCCTCTTCGGCCAAGCGGTAATAGCGCAGCACCTTCTCGCGGTGCTCGGCCGAGATCAGCGGGCCAGTGGTCGTCGCGGCATCCTGTGGGCGGCCCATTCGCAGGTCGCGGGCGATCTGCGCCAGCCCTTCGGCGACCTCGTCGAAGATCGGCCGTTGCACGTACACGCGCTCGGTGCACAGGCACACCTGGCCGGTATTGGCGAACACCGACCTGGTCAGGCCGGCCAGCGTGTCCTCGAGGTCGGCGTCGGCGAAGACGAGCGCCGCGTTCTTGCCGCCGAGCTCGAAGGACACCGGCTTCACGCGCGGCGCCACGGCGGCCATGATCCCTGCACCCGTCACCGTCGACCCGGTGAAGGTGACGCCGTCGATGTCGGGGTGCGCGATGAGGAACTCGCCCGCAGAGTTCGGGCCGAAGCCGTGCACCACGTTGTAGACGCCTGCCGGTACCCCTGCCTCATCGAGCACCTCGGCCAGCAGCGTGGCCGTCGAGGGGGTCTGCTCGCTGGGCTTGACCACGACAGTGTTCCCGCAGGCCAAGGCAGGCGCGACCTTCCACGTCAGCAGCAGCAGAGGCAGGTTCCACGGCACGATCACCGCCACGACGCCCAGCGGCTTGCGCACCGCATAGTTCAGCGCCTGCCGGCCGTTGGCCAGGTCGGTCATGAACGACGGCTGGCCCGCGGCGGCGACGGTGTCGGCGAAGGAGCGGAAATTGGCCACTGCGCGGGCGACGTCGAGCTCGCGGGCCTGGGCGACGGGCTTGCCGGTGTCGGCGACCTCGGCGGCCACGAACTCCTCGAAGCGGCCCTCGATGCGGTCGGCCACGTTGCGCAGCAAAGCGGTTCGCTGGGCCACGCTCGTCGCTCCCCAGGCACCGTCCAGCGCGCGGCGGGCGGCCGTCACGGCCCGGCCGACCAGTGCGGCATCGGCCTCGTGGACCCGCGCGGTGACGCTGCCGTCCACCGGATCGATCTTGTCGAACGAGCCCGCGTCGTCGTGGTCGACGAACTCCCCGTCGACGAAGTTGCAGATGCTGCGGACAGTCATCTGACCAACATATGCCCATTCATTGTGCCTCGAGGGTGGCCCTCGGCGGTTACGTTCTACCCTCGCTGCGCGAGCGCCTATCGTTGGCTGAGTGTCGGGTCCGTCCTCAACACCCGCCGAGCTGCGGGAACGGTTGGACGGGCTGAGCCTGCGGGATGCCGCCCGGATCGGGCGACGCCTCGATCAGCTGCGGCGCGGCCAGAACAGTGATCGCGAGCTCATGAAGCTCGCCGCACAGATCACGCGGGGCGAGCAATCGATCGCCACGCGGACGGCAGCCGTGCCGAGCATCAGCTATCCCGACCTCCCGATCAGCCGCAAGCGCGACGACATCGCGGCGGCGGTTCGCGACCACCAGGTGGTGGTCATCGCCGGCGAGACGGGTTCGGGCAAGACGACCCAGCTACCCAAGATCTGCCTCGAGCTCGGCCGGGGCATCCGTGGCACCATCGGCCACACCCAACCCCGGCGACTGGCCGCGCGGACCGTGGCCCAGCGCATCGCCGACGAGTTGCAGACCCCGCTCGGCGAGGCCGTCGGCTACACCGTCCGCTTCACCGACCAGGCCAGCGACCGGACATTGGTGAAGCTGATGACCGACGGGATCCTGCTGGCCGAGATGCAGCGCGACCGCCGGCTGCTGCGCTACGACACGCTCATCCTCGACGAGGCGCACGAGCGCAGCCTCAACATCGACTTCCTGCTCGGCTACCTCGCGCAACTGCTGCCCCGCCGCCCCGACCTGAAGGTCATCGTCACGTCCGCGACCATCGAGCCGGCTCGTTTCGCGGCGCACTTCGATGGTGCGCCGATCGTCGAGGTGTCCGGTCGCACCTTTCCCGTGGAGATCCGCTACCGGCCGCTGGAACCCGACCTGCCCGCCGTGGACGATGACGACCCGGACGATCCCGATCACGATGTGTCCCATCGCGTCGATGCGCGCGACCAGACCGAGGCGATCATCGACGCGGTGCGCGAACTCGGCGCCGAGAAACCCGGCGACATCCTCGTCTTCCTGTCTGGCGAGCGCGAGATCCGCGACACCGCCGACGCGCTCGACGCGGCTGACCTGGGCCTGGACGTGTTGCCGCTGTACGCGCGACTGCCCACGGCCGAGCAGCACAAGGTGTTCGAGCCGCACACCGGCACTCGCGTGGTTCTGGCCACGAACGTCGCCGAGACGTCGCTGACGGTGCCCGGCGTCCGCTACGTGATCGACCCGGGCACGGCGCGGATCTCTCGCTACAGCAGGCGGACCAAGGTGCAACGGCTGCCGATCGAAGCGATCTCGCAAGCCTCCGCCGCGCAGCGCGCCGGCCGGTGCGGGCGCACCGCCGACGGCATCGCGATCCGGCTCTACAAGGAGCAGGACTTCGGGCAACGGCCGCGCTACACCGAGCCGGAGATCCTGCGCACCAACCTGGCCTCCGTGATCCTGCAGATGGCCGCGCTCGGCCTGGGCGACGTCGAGGCTTTCCCATTCCTCGACCCACCCGACCGGCGCAGCGTGCGCGACGGCGTCACGCTGCTCCAAGAGCTCGGCGCGTTCGACGCGGACGGCGCCCTGACCGAGACCGGTCGTCGGCTGGCGCAGCTGCCCGTCGACCCGCGGATCGGCCGGATGATCCTGCAGGCGGCGGACGAGGGCTGCGTGCGCGAGGTCCTCGTCATCGCTGCGGCGCTGTCTATCCCGGACCCGCGTGAGCGCCCGGCCGACCGCGAGGAGGCGGCGAAACAGAAGCACGCGCGCTTCGCCGACGAGCACTCCGACTTCAGCTCCTTCCTCAATCTCTGGACGTACGTCACCGAGCAGCGCCGCGAGCGCTCGGGCAACCAGTTCCGGCGGATGTGCCGAGACGAGTTCCTGCATTACCTGCGCATCCGCGAGTGGCAGGACCTCGTCGGCCAGCTGCGCTCGATCGCCCGCGGGCTCGACATCCTCGAGTCCGATGAACCGGCCTCCGCGTCGCGGGTGCACACGGCGGTGCTGGCCGGACTGCTCTCGCACGTCGGCCTGCGCGAGGCCAGCTCCCGCGACTATCTCGGCGCGCGCAACTCACGCTTCGTCCTGGCCCCCGGTTCGGTGCTGACGAAGCGACCACCGCGCTGGTTAGTGGTGGCCGACCTCGTCGAGACGAGCCGTCTCTACGGCCGCATCGCCGCCCGCGTCGAGCCGGAAGAGGTCGAGCGCGTCGCCGGCCACCTCGTGGCGCGGACGTACAGCGAACCGCATTGGGACGCCGACCGCGGCGCCGCGATGGCGTACGAGCGGGTGACTCTGTACGGCCTGCCGCTCGTTGCCCGGCGGCGCGTCGGTTACTCGACGCTCGAACCGGTCGACGCGCGTGAGCTGTTCATCCGGCATGCACTCGTCGAGGGTGACTGGCAGTCCAGGCACCACTTCTTCCGCGACAACGCGGCCCTGCGCGCCGAACTCGAGGCGGTCGAGGAGCGCGCCCGCCGCCGCGACCTGCTCGTCGGCGACGACGAGATCTACGCCTTCTTCGACTCGCGCATCCCGGCGGACGTCGTGTCAGCGCAGCACTTCGACGCGTGGTGGAAGAAGGCCCGCCACCAGACGCCGGACCTGCTGACCCTCACCCGCGACGACCTGCTGCACCGCGCCGGGGCCGACGACAGTCCCGAGGTGTGGCAGGCCGGTGACCTGGCGCTGCCGGTCAGCTACCGGTTCGAGCCGGGCTCGGACGACGACGGGGTCACCGTCCACGTGCCTGTCGACGTGCTGGCCCGCCTCGGTGGGGACGAGTTCACGTGGCATCTGCCCGCGCTGCGCGAGGAACTGGTCATCGCGTTGATCCGGGCGCTGCCCAAGGACCTGCGCCGCAACTTCGTCCCCGTTCCGGACACGGCGCGTGCCGTACTGGCCGGGCTGGCACCCGGCCAGGAGCCGCTGCTCGAAGGCGTCCAGCGCGAACTGCATCGTCAACGCGGCGTGCTCGTCCCGATCGATGCCTTCGACCTGGCAAAGCTCCCACCGCACCTGCGGGTGACATTCGTGATCGAGGACACGTCTGGTGCGGTGCTCGCCAGCGGCAAGGACCTGCCCGCTTTGCAGGCCGAGCTGGCCGCGCCGGTGCGGGCCGCCGTCACGGCCGCGGTTGCCGGTGAGCTCGAACGCGCCGGGCTGACGGCGTGGCCGGACGATGTCGCCGAGTTTCCTTCCCTCGTCGAGCGGACGAGCGGCAGCCACACGGTGCGCGGCTACCCGGCATTCGTCGACACCGGCGATGCCGTCGCGGTGCGGGTGTTCGTGTCCGCGGCCGAGCAGCAGATCGCGATGCGTGCCGGCATTCGTCGACTGCTGCGGCTGAGCGTCGCGTCCCCGAGCAAGGCGGTCGAGCGGACCCTGTCGACGCACGCCCGGCTCGTCCTGGGCACCAACCCGGACGGCTCGCTCGCGGCGTTGCTCGACGACTGCACCGACGCGGCGGTCGACGCGCTCGTGCCGGTGCCGCCGTGGACGCGCGCCGACTTCGACGTGACGCGCCAACTGGTGGCGCAGCGGTTGGTGGCCGAGACAACGGCCATCACCGGGTTGGTCGAGAGAGTGCTCGCGGTGGCACACGAGGTCCGCCTGGCGCTACCCGCGAGCCCACGTCCGGCGCAGGTCGACGCGGTCGAGGATGTGCGCGCGCAGTTCCGGGCGCTGCTGCCGGCTGGCTTCGTCACCGCGGCCGGCCGGGCCCGGCTGGCTGACCTGACTCGCTACATCACAGCCATCGCCCGCCGCCTGGAGCTGCTGCCGCGCGACGTCGAGACCGACCGCGGCCGGATGCTGCGCGTGCACACCGTGCACGAGGCCTACGACCAGCTCGTCGCCGCGCTACCTCCGACCCGCGCGGCCGCCGACGACATCACCGACATCGGCTGGCAGATCGAGGAACTGCGGGTGAGTCTGTGGGCCCAGCAGCTCGGCACCGCCCGCCCGGTCAGCGAGAAGCGCATATACCAGGCCATCGACGGAGTCAGCCTGTAGGACGCGCTCGCGCGCCGGACCCCGAGGCAGAATGGGATCATGCGCGTACTCGTCTCGGTCGACATGGAAGGCGTGGCTGGCGTCGTCGCGCCTGAGGACATCAGCCCCGGTAACGCGGAGTACGAGCGCAACCGCATCTACATGACCGACGAGGCCAGCGCCGCAGTCCGCGGAATACTCGCCTTCGATCCGCAGGCGTCCGTCGTCGTGTGCGACGCCCACGCTGGCTTCCGCAACCTCGTGCCGCACCGCCTCACCCGCGGCTGCACCTTGCTGCGCGGTTCACCGCGGACGCACGGGATGATGACCGGCATCGACAACGGGGTCGATGCCGTCTGCTTCGTCGGCTACCACGGCCAGGCGGGCACGCCCCGCTCCGTGCTCGCGCACACCGTGAGCGGCGGCACCGTCGCGCAGGTGCGATGCGATGGCCGGGAACTCGGCGAGCTCGGGCTCAACGCGGCGCTCGCTGCACATTACGGCGCGGCGCCCGTGCTCGCGACCGGTGACGACACACTCGCACGCGAAGCCGAGTCCGTCGTGCCCGGTATCACGACGGTCGCGGTGAAGCGAGCCTTCGGCAACCGGGCGGCCGAAGGGTTACACCCCGACGAAGCCTGCGCGCGGATCGAGGCCGCGGCGGCTACCGCGCTGGGCACCCGCGCCGACGTGCGAGCGCCGAAGTTCCACGGCCCCGTCGACCTCGAGGTCGACGTCTTGCGGCCGCACATGACCGAGCTGGCCTGCCTGATTCCTGGCGTCGAACTGCGTGGGCCACTCACGCTGGGCTTCCGGGCACCCAACGTGTCCGCCGCCTACGACCTGATCGATGTCTTCACGATCCTGGCCGCCTCGGCCTGAGAGCCGATCACACGCGCAGCTTGGCCAGCCGTTCGGGCTTGGGCCAGCGCACGTCCGTGGCCCAGCCGAGCTTCTCGAACAGCCAGATGACGCGGGCCGACTCGTCGATCTGGCCGCGCAGGACGCCGTGCCGGGCCGAGGTCGGATCGGCGTGGTGCATGTTGTGCCAGCTCTCGCCGAAGCTCAGGATGGCCAGCGGCCAGAAGTTTGCGCTCTTGTCCCGCGCCGCGAACGGCCGCGCACCGATGGCGTGGCAGATCGAGTTGATCGACCAGGTGACATGGTGCAGCACGAAGATGCGAACCAGCGAGGCCCAGAAGAACGCCGACAGCGCGCCGGCCCAGGACCAGGTGACCAGGCCGCCGAGCACAGCCGGCGCGATCAGCGAGATCGCCGCCCACAGCGGGAACAACCGGTCGACGCGGGCGATGTCCTTGTCGCGCAGCAAGTCGGGTGTGTACTTGTCGCGGTTGGTGTGCTCGACGTCGAACATCCAACCGATGTGCGCGAAAGCCAGGCCCTTGATCAGTGCGGGCACGGTCTCGCCGTAGCGCCACGGCGAGTGCGGGTCGCCTTCCTTGTCGCTGAAGGCGTGGTGCCGCCGGTGGTCGGCGACCCAGCGGATGACCGGCCCTTCGATGGCCAGGCTCCCGGCGATGGCCAGCCCGACGCGCAGTGGCCGGTTCGCCCTGAACGAGCTGTGCGTGAACAGCCGGTGGTAGCCCACGGTGATGCCGAGGCCGGACGGGATGTAGAAGGCGAGGAACAGCGCGATGTCCGTCCAACCCAGCCCCCAACCCCACGCCACCGGTACGGCGGCAGCGAACGCCAGAAACGGCAGGATCACAATCGCGTAGAGCACGATCTGCTCGCCGCGCTTCTTGGTCCCCTCGAAGATCGGCTTGGCCGCTGGGCTGCGACGTTCGTCGAGCAGTGTCATGAGGTTCCTCCTGCGCGCGGTCGTCGAGGCGCGCGGCCGCGTCTATGGGGTATCGGTGGGTCAGGGTTGTTCGGCCTCCCGAGACCCTGGTTACGCAAGCGTAACTTACGCCACCGTAGGGGCCAAGCCGGCGTGGCCACGCGCGCCGCCTCGTGGCGCAGGTCACCGCCGGTAGGCTGACCTCGGTCGATGGGGGATGGGGTAATCGGCAGCCCGCCAGCCTTTGGTGCTGTGCAGTCTCGGTTCGAGTCCGAGTCCCCCAGCCACCGCCGTTCCCGACATACGAAGGGTTGTCGTGACCGAGTCACCGCTCGCGGTCGTCGTGCTCGCCGCAGGTGAGGGCACCCGCATGAGGTCGGCGACGGCCAAAGTGCTGCACGGCTTCGCCGGCCGCTCGCTGCTGGGCCACGTGCTGGCCGCCGCCGCTCCGCTGGGCGCACAGCACACGGTGGTCGTCGTCGGGCACAGCCGCGACCAGGTCAGCACGCACCTGGCTGAGATCGCCCCTGACGCGCGTGCCGTCGTACAGGAGCAGCAGCACGGCACCGGGCACGCGGTACGCGTCGCGCTCGACGCCGTCCCTGCCGGAGCCGTCGGCACGGTGCTGGTACTACCCGGCGACTCCCCTCTGCTGACACCCCAGACCCTGGCCGCCATCCTCGCCGTCCACGCCGACTCCGGAGCTGCCGCGACGATGCTCACCAGCGTCGTCGACGACCCGGGCGGCTACGGCCGGGTGGTCCGCGCAGCCGACGGCACGGTGGCTCGGGTGGTCGAGCACAAGGACGCCTCGCCGGCCGAGCTCACCATCGCCGAGGTGTCCGCGCTGGTCTACGCGTTCGATCACGCCGTGTTACGCGACGCGGTGGGCCGGCTCTCCAGCGACAACGCGCAGCGCGAGCAGTACCTGCCCGACACGGTGGGCATCCTGGTCGGCGACGGGCGATCGGTGGGTGCCGTCGTCGCCGAGCCGGCCGAGACCGCGGGAGTGAACGACCGGGTCCAACTGGCCGAGGCGCACCGGACCTACAACGCCCGACTGCTGCGTGCGCACATGCGGGCCGGGGTCACCGTGGTCGATCCGCTGAGCACCTGGGTCGACGCCGACGTCGTGCTCGAGCCCGACGTCACCCTGCTGCCGTGGGTCGACCTGCACGGCGCGACACACGTGGCAGCCGGTGCCACGATCGGCCCGCAGGTCTCGCTCACCGACACCACCGTCGGTGCGCGGACCCGCCTGGACCGGACGGTCGCGACCAGCGCGACGATCGGTGCCGACGTCTCCGCCGGCCCATTCGCCTACCTGCGTCCCGGGACGACGCTGGCCGACGGCGTGCACATCGGCTCCTACGTCGAGGTCA
>JALYVG010000014.1 GCA_030853345.1 Actinomycetota bacterium
ATCTGTGCCAGGGCGACGTCGAGCGCCTTCTCCCGGTCGAAACCTGCGGCCATCTGCAAGACACCTCTTCGTGAGTTGTGCGGGCTGTCTCGTGACGGGCCCGGTTGCCTGGCGACGTTAGGACCGAGCACCGACAACATTGCCGAACGCGGCGACGTTGTGGACAACCGGTTCCCTTGTGGACAGGCTAGCCGAACACCTGTTCGACGTACGCCCTATTTGCACGCGACACGCCCGGCGTGTCGCGCGCTCAGCGCAGTTGAGCCGGCATCTCGAACTCGGCGCACACCGCGCGCCAGATCGTCTTGGTCTCCACACCTGTCGCAAGGGCCTCGTCGACCGTCGACCCCAGCGTGGGCAGGCGGTAGTCGGCGGCCACGCTGCGGGCATAGGTCTGCCCGAACCGGGTCTCCATCCGCTGCCAGAAGTCAGTAAGTCGCACGACTCAACTGTAGGCAACGGTGGGGCGCCGCTCCACCTCGCCTTTGCGGTGACCAGATCGGTCCGCATCCTGCCTTGATGCAGCCTGGGTGCGATGCCTCTGCCAGGGGCAGACTGCCCGTCATGAGCAAAGCACTCGTCGTCATCGACGTCCAAGAGTCCTTCCGGCAGCGCCCGACGTGGCAGGCGATGGGAAACCCGCAGATCGCCGAGCAAGTAGGGCGCCTGGTCGACGCGGCGCGCGCGGCCGGGGACCTGGTCGTGTGGATCCTGCATTCCGAGCCCGGCTCGGGGACGGTCTTCGACCCGGTCCTCGGGCATGTCCGGCTGATCGACGGCCTGGTGGCCCGCGAGGGCGAGCCGCAGATCGTGAAGACATCAGTCAACGCGTTCACGACGACTAATCTGCACCAGTTGCTCACCCAGCGGCAGGTCGACGAAGTGATCATCTGCGGCATCCGCACCGAGCAGTGCTGCGAAACGACCGCCCGCCTGGCCAGTGACCTCGGCTACGCCGTCACGTTCGTCACCGACGCCACCACGACCTCCCCCATCCCCCATCCGGATGCGCCGGCCGACCAGACCGTCGCCGAAATGTTGGCCGATCCCCGCACCCTCGGGGCCGCTGACATCATCGAGCGAACCGAACGCGTCCTGGCCGCGCGTGAGTTCGCGACGATCGCCGCGACCGATGACTTGAGCCGTCCGGCCGGCGCTGTGGCACGATGACCGGATCGTGACCACAGTCGTCTTCCTGCTCGTGCCTGGCCTGCACCTGCTCGACCTGGCCGGCCCGGCGCAGGTGTTCTCGACCGCGGACAGCATGGGGTGTGCTTACCGCCTCGCCTATGTGGCCGAGCAGTCGCCGGTGCTCACTGCGCAGGGGCTGCCGGTGCAGGCCGAACTGGACTGGCCCGCGCTCGGCCCGCAGGATCTGGTGGTGGTCCCGGGCTGGAGGGGCGAGCGACTGGCCGGCAGCGCGCCCCTTCGCCAGGACACCCTGGACATCCTGGCCGCTCATCACGGGGCCGGCGGGAGCGTCGCGAGCGTCTGCGCTGGCGCCGACGCGCTGGGCCGAGCGGGGCTGCTCGACGGTCGGCGCTGCACGACGCACCACGAGCATCAGGACGAGCTCGCCCGCCGCTACCCACGCGCCCACGTGACCCGCGACGTGCTGTTCACCGAGGACGACCGGGTGGTCACCTCAGCCGGCATCGCGAGCGGCATCGACCTGGCGCTGCACCTGGTGGCCGGACGGCACGGGACCGCGGCCGCCGCGCGGGTGGCCCGCTCGATGGTCGTGTACGCCCGGCGCAACGGCGACGCCCAGCAGGTGAGCGCCATGCTTGGCCACCGTGCCCATCTCAGCGACGGGGTGCACCGCGTGCAGAACCTCATCGACACCGGGTTCGACCGGCCGATGCGGCTTCCCGACCTGGCGGCCGAGGCAGGCGTGAGCGAGCGCACCCTGACCCGCGTGTTCACCCGCGCCACCGGCCTCACCCCGTTGCGCTACCAGCAGGCACTGCGGTTGGAGCTGGCCGAGCAACTCATCGGCCAGGGCGCGAGCATCGAGTCAGCGGCCCGCCGGGTGGGATTCGAGGACGCCCGGATGCTGCGCCGGCTGCGGGCCAGATAACCCGCTGTGGCCCGGTTGGCAGGATGGCGACGTGTCCCGTGACCTCTGGTATGCCATGCCCGTCCTCACCGGCCGCCTGATCCGGCTGGAACCACTCGCGCTGGAACACGCGCCCGGCTACCTCGCCGCCGCTGGGACGGGCGAGGACGCGGCCGACGTGTTCCGTTGGATGCCGCACGCCGCACCAGAGACCGTCGAGGACGCCCACGCCGCCATCGTCGCCGCGCTCGGGGCCCGGGCTCGCGCCGAACGCTTCGCCTACGCGCAGCTCGACGTCGCCACCGGGGACTTCGCCGGCACGTCGTCCTACTACGAGATCAACCCGGCCCTGCGCGCCATCGCGATCGGGCACACCTGGCTGGGCAGCCGGTGGTGGCGCACCGGACACAACACCGAGTCCAAGCTGCTCATGCTGAGCCACGCGTTCGACACCCTCGGTGCAGCGCGGGTCATTTGGCACACCGACATCCACAACGTCCGGTCACAGGCGGCAATCGCCCGCCTCGGTGCCACGCGCGAGGGTGAACTGCGCAAGCACCGCATCCGGCGCGACGGTTCGTGGCGCACGACGGTGCAGTACTCGATGACCGACGACGACTGGCCGGCCGTGCGGGCCCGCCTGACCGATCGCCTCGCGGCCGGCTGAGCAGACCCGGGGGCACCTGGCGAGGTCAGCCACGTTGTCACAATCGGCAGGCAGACTGACGTGGTGCCGCATTTCTCCCCCGCTACCCAGGCCTGGCTGGACGGTGCCTTCGCCGCTCCGACGACGGCTCAGCTCGGCGCGTGGGACGCGATCGCTGGCGGCGAGCACACCCTCGTGGTCGCCCCGACGGGTTCGGGCAAGACGCTGGCCGCGTTCCTGTCCTCGCTCGACCGACTGGCCGCGTTGCCGATCCCTGACGACCCCCTGCGTCGTTGCCGAGTGCTCTACATCAGCCCGCTCAAGGCGTTGGCTGTCGACGTCGAGCGCAACCTGCGCTCGCCGCTGGCCGGTATCCGGCAGGCCGCGGCCCGCCTCGGCCTGCCGGTACCCGAGGTCACGGTCGCGATGCGCTCGGGCGACACGCCGGCCGACGAGCGCCGCGCCTTCGCCCGGCGGCCGTCCGACATCCTCATCACCACGCCCGAGTCCCTGTTCCTGCTGCTCACCTCGGCCGCGCGCGAGGCCCTGCGCGGGGTCGACACCGTCATTGTCGACGAGGTGCATGCTGTCTGCGCAACCAAACGGGGGGCACATCTCGCGCTTTCCCTCGAACGGTTGGATCGCCTGCTCGACGCCCCCGCCCAGCGCATCGGCCTGTCCGCGACCGTGCGCCCGGTCGACGAGGTCGCGACGTTCCTGGCCGGCGGCCGGCCGGTCGCCGTCGTGCAGCCGCCGCTGACGAAGGTCTTCGACCTGCAGGTCGTCGTGCCGATCGAGGACATGTCCGCGCTGGGTGAGCCCACCGAGGACCTCAGTGGTCCGGCAGCCGGCGCCCAGCGGCGCTCCTCGATCTGGCCGCATGTCGAGGAGCGCGTGCTCGACCTCGTCGAGGCGCATCGCTCGACCATCGTATTCGCCAATTCGCGCCGACTGGCCGAGCGGCTCACCGCCCGGCTCAACGAACTGGCCACCGACCGCGCCGGAGCGGCCGCAGAATCAGCACAGCGGCCGCCCGCCGAACTGATGGCTCAGGCTGGCTCCGGGCAGCCGGCCGGCGAGGTCGTCGTGGCCCGCGCGCACCACGGCTCGGTGTCGCGGGAGCAGCGGGCTCTCGTCGAGGAGGCCCTCAAGGCCGGTCAACTGCCCGCCGTCGTGGCCACGTCGTCACTGGAACTGGGCATCGACATGGGGGCGGTCGACCTGGTCGTACAGGTCGAGTCGCCGCCATCGGTTGCCTCGGGTCTGCAGCGCGTCGGCCGGGCCGGGCACCAGGTCGGCGCGGTGTCCCGCGGCGTGATCTTCCCCAAGTTCCGCGGAGACCTGGTCGAGTGCGCCGTGGTGGCCGAACGGATGAGCGCCGGGGCCATCGAGTCCATGCGTTACCCGCGCAATCCCCTCGACGTCCTCGCCCAGCACATCGTCGCCATGGTCGCGCTCGACACCCTGACCGTCGACGAGGTCGACGAGATCGTGCGCCGTGCGGCGCCGTTCGCCGGGCTGCCCCGCTCGGCGCTGGAGGCCGTGCTGGACATGCTCGCCGGGCGCTATCCGTCGGACGCCTTTGCCGAACTGCGGCCCCGGCTCAACTGGGACCGCGTCACCGGTGAGCTGACCGCTCGCGGCGGAGCCCAGCGCCTGGCCGTCACCAGCGGTGGCACGATCCCCGACCGCGGCCTGTTCGGCGTCTTCCTGGCCGGAGCCGACGGGCCGGGCCGACGCGTCGGCGAACTGGACGAGGAGATGGTCTACGAGTCCCGCGTCGGTGACGTGTTCCTGCTCGGCTCCTCGTCCTGGCGCATCCAGGACATCACCCACGACCGGGTGCTGGTCACTCCGGCGCCCGGCGAGGTCGGCCGGATGCCGTTCTGGAAGGGCGACTCCCCGGGCCGGCCCGCCGAACTGGGCCGCGCGCTGGGCGCGTTCCTGCGCGAGATCGCGGCCGCCGATCCTGACGTGGGCGCGGCCCGTGCCCGTGCCGCCGGACTCGACGACTGGGGTACGGCCAACCTGCTTGCCTACCTGGCCGAGCAACGCCAGGCCACCGGGCACCTGCCCGACGACCGCACCGTCCTCGTCGAGCGGTTCCGCGACGAGCTGGGCGACTGGCGGCTGGTCGTGCACTCCCCGTTCGGGGCACCGGTGAACGCGCCGTGGGCGCTGGCCATCGGCGCCCGGCTGCGGGAACGGCACGGCCTCGACGTCGCCTCGATGCACTCCGACGACGGCATCGTGCTGCGGCTGCCCGACACCGACGCGGAGCCGCCCGTGGGCGAGCTGGCGATCTTCGACGCCGACGAGATCGAGGCCATCGTCACGGCCGAGGTCGGCAGCTCCGCGTTGTTCGCTGCACGCTTCCGGGAGTGTGCGGCGCGCTCGTTACTGCTGCCCAAGCGCGACCCGCGGCGGCGGGCACCGTTATGGCAGCAACGGCAGCGCGCGAATCAGCTTCTGCAGGTCGCCCGCGACTACGGGGACTTCCCGGTCGTGCTCGAGGCGATGCGTGAATGTCTGCAGGATGTGTTCGACGTCCCGGGTCTCGTCGGGCTGATGCGAGACCTGTCCGCGCGGCGGGTCCGGCTGGTCGAGGTCGAGACCCCTGCCGCGTCACCGTTCGCGCGCTCGTTGTTGTTCGGCTACGTCGGCATGTTCCTCTACGAAGGCGATGCACCCCTTGCCGAGCGGCGGGCCCAGGCGCTCTCGCTCGACTCCGCGATGCTGGCCGAGCTACTCGGGGCCACCGAGCTTCGCGAGCTGCTCGATCCCGACACGATCGCGGCCGTCGAGGCCGAGCTCACCAGGCTGGCCGAGGACCGCCACGCGCGCGGACCGGACTCGGTGCACGACCTGCTGCGCGGGGTGGGCGACCTCACCACCGCCGAAGCGATCGCCCGCGGCGCAACCGCCGCCGACCTGGCCGAGCTCGAGGCGGCGCGCCGCGCGATCCGGGTGCGCATTGCCGGCGAGGAACGCTGGCTGGCTATCGAGGACGCCGGCCGGGTGCGCGACGCCCTCGGTGTTGCTGTGCCCGTCGGGGTGCCTGAGGCATTCACCGAGCCGGTGCGCGATCCCATGGGCGATCTGGTCGGGCGCTACGCGCGCACCCACGGCCCGTTTCAGGCGCACGACGTCGCTGCCCGGCTCGGGCTGGGCGTCGCGGTCATCGGGGCGGCCCTGGCCCGGCTGACCGCGGCCGGGCGGGTGCTGCAAGGCGAGTTCCGCCCGGGTGGCGCCGGTCTGGAATGGTGCGACGCCGAGGTACTGCGCACGATTCGCCGGCGCTCGCTGGCCGCGCTGCGGCGGGAGGTCGAGCCGGTACCACCCGAAGCGCTGGCCCGGTTCATCCCGTCCTGGCAGGGCGTCGGTTCGCGTGCCACGCGCGGGGTCGACGGGCTGTTGCGCGTCGTCGAGCAGCTGGCCGGGCTCCCGCTACCGGCCAGCGCGCTGGAATCACTCGTGCTGCCCAGCCGGGTCGCGGACTACTCCCCCGGCCTGCTCGACGAGTTGACCCTGTCCGGTGAGGTGCTGTGGACCGGCGCCGGCGCGCTGGCCGGTCACGACGGCTGGATCGTGCTCGCCCCGGCCGAGCTGGCCCCGCTGCTGCTGCGGGCTGACGATCAAGCCGAGCCCGCCCGCGCCATCGGCAGCGCCGACGACGCCGACGGTGCGCTCGAGCGGGCGATCCGGGGCGCTGTCACCGGCGAGCAGGCCTTGTTCTACCGTGCTTTGGCCGACCGGGTCGCGGCCGCGGCGCCGGCAGTCGGCGATGACGCGCTCACCGCCGCCATCTGGGCCCTGGTCTGGGCGGGAGCGCTGACCAACGACACGCTGGCCCCGGTGCGCGCCCTGCTGGGTTCGGGGGCGCGCACCGCGCACGCCCGGCGGCCACGCCCGCCGCGTTCCCGCTACGGTCGCTACAGCGGCCTCAGTGCAGCCGGCACCGCGCCGGCCGGGCGTGCCATCCCGTCGGCGATGGGCGGTCGGTGGTCAGCGACACCAGCCCGCGACAGCGACCTGACGCGCCGCGCGCTCGCCGCAGCCGACGTGCTGCTGGATCGCTACGGGCTGGTCACGCGCGGTTCGGTCGCCGGCGAACGCGTGCCCGGCGGTTTCGCGTCCGTCTACCCCGTGCTCAAGGCCGCCGAGGAGTCCGGCCGGGCCCGGCGCGGCTACTTCGTCGACGGGCTCGGAGCCGCGCAGTTCGCGCTGCCCGGCGCCGTCGACCGACTGCGTGCAGAGGCCCGCCCGACCGGCATCAGGGAGCCCGCCCCGGCACTCGTCCTCGCCGCGACCGACCCGGCCAATCCGTACGGAGCAGCGCTGGCCTGGCCCATCGCCCCGGCGGTCGAGGGCACCCGGCGCGGGCACCAGGCGGCCCGCAAAGCCGGCGCGTTGGTGGTCACCGTCGACGGCAGTTGCGTGATCTACGTCGAGCGTGGTGGGCGGACCCTGCTCTCCTTCAGCGACAATGTCGAGGTACTGCAGCCGGCGGCCGACGCACTGGCCCTGGCCGTCCGCGACGGTGCGCTCGGCAAACTGCAGGTCGAACGCGCCGACGGCGCCCCGATCGTCTCCTCGCCCCTGGGCGGTGCGCTCGAGGCCGCCGGGTTCCGTCCCACGCCCCGGGGATTGCGGCTGCGCGCATGAGCCGGCCATCCCCGACAGCGCACCACCCGGCCCGCGCGAGACCATAGGCGCATGCCAGAGGGCGATACCGTATGGCTCACCGCTCGGCGGTTGAACCAGGGCCTGGCCGGGCGGCTGCTCACCGTCTTCGACCTGCGGGTGCCGGCGCTGGCCACCGTCGATCTGCGGGGCACGACAGTCACCGACGTCCTGGCCCGCGGCAAGCACCTGCTCATGCGACTCGACGACGGCCACACGCTGCACAGCCATCTGCGCATGGACGGCTCCTGGTATCTCGGCCGGGCCGGGCAACGCCCGCGCAGGCATCCCGAGCACATGATCCGGGCCCAGCTGGGCAACGCCGAGTGGCTGGCCACCGGGTACCGGGTGCACGACCTGCGCCTGGTCGCCACCAGTGCCGAGGCTCAGGTCGTCGGCCATCTCGGCCCGGACCTGCTGGGGCCGGACTGGGACCTCGACGCCGCGGTACTCCGGCTCCAGCGTGACCCGGCGGCAGCGATCGGCGAGGCGCTGCTCGAGCAGCGCAACCTGGCCGGGATCGGCAACCTGTACAAGTGCGAGGCGCTCTTCGTCGAACGGGTGAATCCGTGGACGCCGGTCGATGCAGTGCCCGACCTGACCCGGCTGGTGGCCACCGCGCAGCGGTTGATGCGCATCAACCGGGACCACCCCGAGCAGTCCACCACCGGATTGCTGGGCCGCGGAGAGCAGCACTGGGTCTACCCGCGCGCGGGCGAGGCGTGCCTGCGCTGCCGGACGCCGATCCGGCGCGCCGAGCAGGGCCAGCCGCCGCGGCAGCGCAGCACGTACTGGTGCCCCGCCTGTCAGCCGGGTGCGCCCTGATCAGCCCTGCTCGGGATCCTGCTGCTTCGTGGTGTCGATCACCGGGGCGCCCGCCGGGCCGGACACCTGGGCGTCAATGGCCGGTGCGGCCGCGCCGCCGGTGACGGCCGGCGTCTCGGCCGCCAGCGCGGCGCGGATCTCCTCGAGGCGGGCCGAGCCCTGCAGGTTCACCGTCGCTCGCTGCACTTCCATCGTCCGGGCCGCGACGGAATCCTGTGCCAGCTCGGCCTGGCCGAGCGCCGTGGCGTACCGCTTCTCGATCTTGTCGCGCACCTCGGCCAACGAGGGGACATTCGACGGCGCGGCCATCTCGCTCATCTGCTGCAGCGACTTGGACACCGTCTCCTGCATCTTGGCTTGCTCGAGCTGGGTGAGCAGCTTGGTGCGCTCGGCGAGCTTCTGCTCCAGCATCATCTTGTTGTTCTGCACCGATTCCCGGGCCTTGGCCGCGGCCTGCAGGGACTGGTCGTGCAGGTTCTTCAGGTCCTCGACCGAGGACTCGGCGTTGACGAGCTGGTTGGCCAGTGCCTGCGCGGTTTCCTCGAACTGCTGCGCCTTGGTCGGGTCGCCGTCGGCGCGTGCCTTGTCGGCCAGGACCAGGGCCTGTTTGGCCTGGGCCTGCAGCGTCTCGATCTGGCCGAGTTGGCGGTTGAGCTGCATCTCGAGCTGGCGCTGGTTGCCGATCACCGCAGCCGCCTGCTGCGTCAGCTGCTGGTGCTGGTGTTGCGCCTCCTGGATCGCCTGCTGGATCTGGATCTTCGGGTCGGCCTTCTCGTCGACTTTCGCGCCGAACCAGGCCGACATGTACTTCCACGCCTTGATGACGGGATTCGGCTTGGCCATCAGGTGTCCTCCACGCAGGTCAGGTCGGCAGGAGCCGATCGGGTCACCGCTTCATGGTCTCAGACGCCGGGCCGGTGTGGCAGGGCGCAGCGCTCAGGCCGGCTGTGCCTCGCGGGACGCAGGCTCGGCCGACTGCCCCGATGTTCCGGGGGCCGCCGCCGGCAGGCCATCGAGCAGGACGGCGAGGTCGGCCGCGATCGAGCCCGGGCTGCCTGGGGTGATCAGGTAGGACGCCAGCCAGCGCAGCACGGTGTTGGTGCCGCCGCGCGATCCGGTGCCCAGCACGGCCGCGATCGCGGCCCGCGCGCTGCGCCAGCCGTCGGCGCCGGAGTCGATGCAGCCGAGCGCGGCGAGGGTGCCCGGTTCGATCCGGGCGAGCGTGCGCCGTGCCGGATGCCGCGAGATGGCCAGGGCAGCGCCGCCGAGCGCATCGGCCAGCGGCTGATCGGCGAACTCGTCGACGAGCTTGGCCACTTCGGCCGCGAGCAGCGCCGACAACACTGCCTCGCGGGTGCGAAAGTGGTTGTACAGCGTCGCCTTGGCCACGCCCGCCGCCGTCGCTACCTGAGCCATGGTGATCTTGGTCGCGCTGACTTCGACGCTGCGCAGCGCTCCGTCGAGCAGTGCGAGGCGGGTGCGGTTCATCGCGTTGCCGGCCCTCGACCGCGTCCCCGCTTGGCGGACCGGGGCAGCCGACGCGATCGCCGGCGCGAGCGTCGTGGGCCGGAACAGGGTGTCGAACAGCGGGTCCCGCGCACTCATGCCCGACCCCGCCCAGCGCATAGCGTCATGGACCGCAAGTTACCCCGCCGCAGCGCAGACCGGGGGATGACGCGCAGCCCGGTGGCCGGGCTGTGACTGGTGGGGCGGTTGAGCTGGATCAGGCGGCGACGGTCGGCAGCGCACGGACCTGGGCGCCGATCGTGTCGCCGCCGGGGGCGACGCTGATGCGAGCCGATCCCGACCCAGGCATCGCGGCGATCCGCCCGCCGGCGAGCAACTTCTCCTCGCGGCGCAGGGTGCTGCTGACTTCCCAGAACAGCTCGGACAGCTCGACGTCGAGGGCGCGGCAAATGGCGGCAAGCAACTCCGAGGAGGGTTCCTTCTGGCCGCGCTCGACCTCGGACAGGTAGCCGAGGCTGACCCGGGCGCTCGAGGACACCTCACGCAAGGTCCGGCGCTGGCGCAGGCGCACGCCGCGCAGGGTTTCACCCACCACTTGACGAAGCACTGGCATCGGGATAACCCCCTGTCCGGGAACGGCTCAGTTCATTGGAACGACGTCAGTCTCGGTAACGGTACCGGGCGAGCCGGAACGGGGAGCGGCACGGCGATGGCCGTCCGCTCTCAGCGAACGTAACGATCCGGGCGTCAGCCCAATTCCACGAGCAGCAGATCCAGACAGACGTCCACGGCGGCAGCGCGGATCGCGGCCCGCTCGCCGGTCAGCCGGTGCTCGTGCATGACCTCGCGGCGCGGCCCGGAGACGGCGGCGTACACGGTCCCGACCGCTTTGCCGTCCTGCTCGTCCGGGCCGGCGACCCCGGTGACGCCGATGCCGTAGGTCGCACGGAGCCGGCTGCGCGCGCCGCGCGCCAGGGCGATGGCGACGTCGGGGTCGACGGCTCCGCGTTGCGCCAACAAGGACTTGCTGACGCCGGCCAGGGCGGCCTTCAGGTCAGTCGCGTAGACGACCAGCCCGCCGCGGACAGTCGCGCTTGCCCCTGCGGTGTCGGTCAATGCGGCGCAGAGCAGGCCCCCCGTGAGCGATTCCGCCACCGCGACCGTCGCCCCGAGCGCAGCCAGCCGGGCATGCACAGTGGCGGCCGCGCTCATGTGGTGAGCCGGGCCGCCCGCCCGGAGCGGCGCAACCGGACGGCGCGTGCCACGTAGTCGATGCCGGTGGCGATCGCCACCACGATGGCGGCGACCATGAACACCCACGCGACCCCGTGCAGCCACCCGGTGAGCGGCAATACGAACAGGCCGATGGCGACGCCCTGCAGCATGGTCTTGACCTTGCCGCCCCGGCTGGCGGCGATCACCCCGTGCCGGATCACCCAGAACCGCAACACCGTGACGCCGACCTCGCGCACCAGAATCACGGCAGTCACCCACCACGACAGGTCGTGCAGCAAGGACAGCCCCACCAGCGCCGCCCCGACGAGCGCCTTGTCGGCGATGGGGTCGGCCAGCTTGCCGAACTCGGTCACCAGGTTGCGCCTGCGGGCGATGTCACCGTCGAAGCGGTCGGTGATGGAGGCCACCGCGAACACCGCCCAGGCCCAGATCCGCCAGTCCGACTGGTGCCCGCCGTCGTGGAACAGCGCGGCGATGAACACGGGGACGAGCAACAGCCGGAAGACGGTCAGGCCGTTGGCGATGTTCCAGGCCGAGGCAGCGCTCGGCGGGTCCGCGATCGGATCGGTCGTCGTCACCGGCGGAGTCTTCACCACGGCGCACCACCGAGCTCGGCGACCAGATCGACTCCCTCGGCGCCGATCACGAAGCCCGCGACGAACTGGCCGCGCTGCGCCGCGTCACGCGGCCCCACGAGGCGGGTCGTGCCGTCGACGTCGGGACCCTGGTGGGCGGCCCGGCCGAGCAGTTCATCGCCGGTCTCCTCGACCAGCACCTCGACCCGGGCGCCGACGCGGTCCTCGGCCCGCTGGCTCATCAACTCCTCGGCCAGCGCGGTCACCCGCTCTACCCGCGCGGCGATCACGTCCGCGGCGAGCTTGTCGTCGAACCGGGCGGCGTCCGTGCCGTCCTCGTCGGAATAGCCGAAAACACCGACGACGTCGAGGCGCGCCTGGCTCAGGAACCCCTCGAGTTCGGCCACGTCGGCCTCCGTCTCGCCCGGGAAGCCGACGATCACGTTGCTGCGCGCACCGGCGTCGGGCACGAACCCGCGCACCCGCGCGAGCAGGTCCAGAAACGCCTCGGTCGAACCGAAGCGCTTCATCCGGCGCAATACCGCGGGACTGGCGTGCTGGAAGGAGAGGTCGAAGTACGGCGCCACGCCCGGGGTCGTGGCCAGGGCCTCGAGCAGCGAGGGACGCAGCTCGGCCGGCTGCAGGTACGAGACCCGGATCCGGTCGATGCCGTCGACGGCCGCGAGATCAGGCAGCAGTTTCTCCAGCGCCCGCAGGTCGCCGAGGTCCTTGCCGTAGGACGTCGAGTTCTCGCTGACGAGGACCAGCTCGCGAGCCCCGGTTGCGGCGAGCCACTGGGCCTCACCCAGGACGTCGGCAGGCGGACGTGACACGAACGAACCGCGGAAGGTCGGGATGGCGCAGAAGGTGCAGCGCCGGTCGCAGCCGGAGGCGAGTTTGAGGTAGGCCACCGGCGAGTCGTCCAGGCGAGTGCGGGTGATGGCGCTGGGCAGCCACGCGTGGCCGGGCACCGCGACGTCGGCGACCGCGGCCGGGCGCTGCGCGGGGGCGACGGGCAGCAGGGTGCGCCGGTCGCGGGGCTCGTGCGGCGTGATGGGACGCCCGGCGGCGACGTCGTCGAGCCGGGCCGCGATGTCGGCATAGGAGTCGAAGCCCAGCACGGCGTCGGCTTCGGACAAGGACTCGGCCAGCTCGGCGCCGTACCGCTCGGCCAGGCAGCCGACGGCCACCACCTTCTTGCCGGTGTCGGCGGCCGCGAGCACGGTGTCGATCGAGTCCTTCTTGGCCGAGTCGATGAAGCCGCAGGTGTTGATCACGACCACGTCGGCCTCGTCGCCCGCGGTCAGCGTCCAGCCGCCCGCGCCCAGCCGGCCGGCGAGCTCCTCGGAATCGACCTCGTTGCGTGCGCACCCCAGCGTGACCAGGGAGACGCGGCGAGAGGGCTGTGACACGTGAGCAGGTTACCCGCGCACCCGCCGCGCCTCGCCGACGACGGCGAGTGCCAAGCTCCCTGCCATGCGCTGCTGATCCAGCGTGGGTGGCCCCGATACGGTGCGGGCGTGACTGTTGTCCTCCGTCGGGCCCGCACCACCGACGTGCCCGCGATCAAGGCCATCGTCGACATCTACGCCGGCTCGGGGCGCAAGTTACTGGCCAAGGAACTCGTCGCACTCTACGAGGATGTCCAGGACTTCCGGGTCGCCGACCTCGACAACACGGTGGTCGGCTGCGGGGGGCTGCACGTGCTGTGGGCCGACCTCGGCGAGGTGCGCACCCTGGCCGTGCACCCGGAGCACTGCGGTTCGGGCATCGGTGCGGCCGTACTCGGCGGATTGATCGAGGCCGCCCGCGACCTCGGTCTGACCCGGCTGTTCGCCCTCACCTTCCACACCAGCTTCTTCGAGCGGCACGGCTTCGTCGAGATCGAGGGAACACCGGTCGATCCGGACACCTACGCCGCCCTGCGCCAGTCCTATGACCCGGGCATCGCCGAGTTCCTGGCCCTGGAGTACGTCAAGCCGAACACCCTCGGGAACACCCGAATGCTGCTCAACCTGTAACTCCGCCGTACCGCGCGCCTCACGTGTCACACCTGTATCAGGGATTAGCGTCCCGTCATAGGGAGGTGATCACTGTGACCACTGCAGATCGGATCGACCCGATCTATCGCGCCTGGGCCCCCACGGTCGTCGTGGCCGGCGAGGGAACATACCTCGGCAAGCATCGCCGTCCAGGCGCGCGCACATTCTCTTTGCGCCGCATGTTCTACATCGCGCGCCATCTGAACCGAGGGCGCTGACCAGCATCCGTTGCCGAATGGTCACCTATCCGCCGAGTGGGCGGTTATAGGTGGCCATTCGGCATCTAGGTGCCCACTCGACGGGGCTTCGTGCCTCAGATCGCGTCGGCGTCGGGCCCGTCGTAGGCCGGCTCGTCCGCAACGATCAGATCCTCGGCGGTGCCACCGTTCTTCAGTGTGTACAGCAGGCCGGCCAGCTCGTCGGGCATGACCAGTACCTCGCGCGCCTTCGACCCTTCTGATGGCCCGACGATGCTGCGCGATTCCATCAGGTCCATCAGCCGGCCGGCCTTGGCGAAGCCCACCCGCAGCTTGCGCTGCAGCATCGACGTGGAGCCGAATTGCGTCGACACCACCAACTCGACGGCTGACAGGAACAGGTCCAGGTCGTCGCCGATGTCGGCGTCGATCTCCTTTTTCTCCACCTGCGGTGCGGTGACGTCGTCGCGATACGTCGGCTGGAGTTGGGTCTTGCAGTGCGCGACGATGCTGTGGATCTCGGTGTCGGTGACGAACGCGCCCTGCATGCGAGCGGCCTTGGAGGCCCCCATCGGCAGGAACAGCCCGTCGCCCTTGCCGAGCAGTTTCTCGGCCCCGGGCTGGTCGAGGATGACCCGCGAGTCGGCCAGGGATGAGGTCTTGAAACTCAGCCGGGACGGCACGTTGGCCTTGATCAGGCCGGTGACGACGTCGACCGACGGCCGCTGGGTGGCGATCACCAGGTGGATGCCGGCGGCGCGCGCGAGCTGGGTGATGCGCACGATCGAGTCCTCGACGTCGCGCGGGGCGATCATCATCAGGTCGGACAGCTCGTCCACGATCACCAGCAGGTAGGGGTAGGAGCTGTAGACCCGCTCCGAACCGGGCGGGGCGACCAGCTCACCGCTGTGCACCTTCCGGTTGAACTCGTCGATGTGGCGGACTCCCGAGGACTCCATGTCCTCGTAGCGCATGTCCATCTCGCGCACGACCCAGCCGAGCGCCTCCGCAGCCTTCTTCGGATTCGTGATCACCGGCGTCACCAGGTGCGGAATCCCTTGGTAGGCGGCGAATTCCACCCGCTTGGGGTCGATGAGCACCATGCGCACCTGGTCGGGCGTGGCGCGGGCCAGGATCGACAGGATCAGTGTGTTGATACAACTCGACTTGCCCGCGCCAGTCGCGCCGGCTACGAGCAGGTGCGGCATCTTCGTCAGGTTGGCCACGATGAAGCCGCCCTCGACGTCCTTGCCGAGGGCCACGAGCATCGGGTGATGATCGCGCTGCGCAATGGGCGAGCGCAGCACGTCGCCGATCATCACGATCTCCGGGTCGGCGTTGGGAATCTCGACGCCGACGGCGCTCTTGCCCGGGATCGGGCTGAGGATGCGTACCTCGGCGCTCTTGACCGCGTACGCGATGTTGCGGGTCAGGTTGGTGATCCGCTCGACCTTGACGCCGGGGCCCAGCTCGACTTCGTAGCGGGTGACAGTCGGGCCGCGGCTGAATCCGGTTACTGCACAGTCGACGTCGAACTCGGAGAACACCTGCGCCAGCGCAGCGATCACCTCGTCGTTGGCCTTGGTGTGTTCGAGGTGCGGGCTGCCGTGCGCGAGATCCTTCAACGACGGCAACGTGTACATGCCCGCGCCGTTGTTCAGTTCGAGCTGCACCGGCCGGGTGATCGGAGGCAGGTCCTCGGCGGTCGGCCGGGCCGTGCGCGGCTTGCGTGGCTTGGGACCGCGGGCGGCGGCGAGCTCGGCCGCGGCCAGGGCCACGGACTCGTCGACGCTGGGCAGATCGGCCGTGCTGGCATCGGGGTCGGCCAACGGCGTGCGCAGCGTGCGGCGCCGGCGGGTCGGGGCAACGGCCTCGTCGATAGTTTCGACCGACGACGAGGTGAACAGCGCCCCGAGGAATTCACGCAGCGCGCTGATCGGCGTGGCCGTCACGACCAGGATCCCGAACGCGCCCAGGCCGAGCAGTAGCGGGACCGCGATCGCTGCGGACAGTCCGGTGGCCAGCGGTCCGGCCACGCCGGTACCGATGAGCCCGCCCGCGTAGGAGCGACCGTGCGAGGTGTGCGGCGTGCCGGCCCACAGGTCGAGCAGCCCGAGCACCGACATGGTCAGCGCGAGTGACCCGACCAGGATCCGGCCGCGGGACTGCGGCTGGGGCTCCTGGCGCAGCAGATGCGCCCCGGCGCCGACCAGGACGACGGGCAGCAGCCCTGCGCCGTTGCCCAGCAACAGTCGGCCGGCCGAGGTGATGGCACGCCCGACCGGGCCGGCGGCATCGGCCCAGATGGCCATCGCACAGATCAGGCCGAACGCAACGACACCCAGCCCGGCCCCGTCCCGACGATGCTCGGGTTCCAGGTCGCGGGCGCTGGCCGCGTTACGTCCCACCGCTCTCGCCAGCCCGCCCGCGACGTGGGCACTGCCGCGCCAGGCCGCGCTGATCCCGTGGCCGAGTGTGACCAGCGGCGCGGCGACTGGCGAGCGCTGCTTCCGACGCCCACGGCCGCCCTGGTAGGCCGACGGGCGGGCCCGCCGACCGGCCGGCTTGCGACCGACGGGTTGACGGGTACGGGTTCCAGATGCTCCTGCCACCGAGCAACCCTAACGCTGGACTCGACGGTTACCGGGGAGGTGACGCCCGTGGCGTGACTGCGCAAGTATCACGCACCACGTCAACAATGGCGGGCGGCTGGGTCGCGCAGTGGGCTAGAGGCCGGCGGCGGCCAGGTCCTGGCGCAGGTGGCTGATCTCGTGCTCGGTGGCATCGACCAGCGGCAGCCGGACGCGGCCGACGTTCCGCCCACGCAGCGTCAGGCCGGCCTTGACCAGGATCGTGCCCTGGGTGCGGAAGATCCCGGTGTAGATCGGCAGCAGCTGGTGGTGCAGGCGGGTCGCTTCGGCCACGTCGCCGCGCTCAAAGGCCTCGATCATGGCCTTCGTGGCGGTCCCGGAGAAGTGTGTCGACGTGCCGATGACACCCACCGCGCCGACGGACAGCAGCGGCAGCGTCATTCCGTCGTCGCCGCTGTAGTAAGCCAGGTCGGTCTCGGTCAGGACCCGCGAACTGGCCAGCAGGTCACCCTTGGCGTCCTTCACCGCCACGATCCGCTCGTGCGCCGCGAGCTCGATCAGCGTCTCGGTCTGGATCGCGGTGCCGCTGCGGCCGGGGATGTCGTAGAGGACGACCGGCAGCTCGGTGGCGTCGGCGACCGCGCGGAAGTGCGCACGCAGGCCGGCCTGCGGTGGGCGAGAGTAATAGGGCGTGACGACGAGCAATCCGTCGGCGCCGGCCTTGGCGGCCTGCTCGGCCAGATGGATCGTGTGCACCGTGTCGAAGGTGCCGACCCCGGACACGATGTGCGCCCGGTCGCCGACGGCGTCGGCCACGGCCCGCACGAGCTCGGCCTTCTCGGCGTCGCTCGTCGTCGGCGACTCCCCGGTGGTGCCGTTGATCACCAGGCCGTCGTTGCCCTGCTCGTCGACCAGGTAGGTGGCCAGCGCGACCGCGGCATCGAGATCCAGCTCGCCGCTCACCCCGAACGGCGTGACCATCGCGGTGAGCAGCCGGCCGAACGGCCGGCGGGAATCAGCTGCGGTCATGGCCCTAAACTACCGTCTCAGCCCTCGCTGACGAGCGGGCTGGACGCGATCTCGGTGCCGTCTGGGAGCGTCGTGACCTCGAAGTCGGCGAACGCATTGCCCGCGACCCGGTCCAGCTCGCGCAGGCAGGCGATGGCCAGCGCGCGGATTTCGACGTCGGCGTGCTCCGAGGCACGCATGGCGATGAAGTGCCGCCAGGCGCGGTAGTTGCCGGTGACCACGATGCGCGTCTCAGTGGCATTGGGCAGCAGCGCCCGCGCGGCCTGCCGGGCCTGCTTGCGGCGCAGCGTCGCGTGTTCGACATCGGCGAACTTCTTCTCCAGCCCCTCGAGCAGTTCGGTGTAGGCCGTGACGGCAGCTTCGGTGGCGGCGAGGAACTTGGCGTGCAGCTCCGGGTCGTCGGCGATGACCTCGGGCTCCACCATCGCGGCGTCGCGCTCGGGGACGTAGCGCTGGGACAGCTGCGAATAACTGAAGTGCCGATGCCGGATCAGCTCGTGCGTGAGCGAGCGGGAGATGCCGGTGAGGTAGAACGTCACCGACCCGTGTTCGAGCACCGACAGGTGGCCCACCTCCAGGATGTGGCGCAGGTAGCCGGCGTTGGTGGCGGTGGCCGGGTTCGGCTTCTTCCAGGACTGGTAGCAGGCCCGGCCGGCGAACTCGGCCAGCGCCTGGCCGCCGTCGGCGTCGGTCTCCCACGGCACACCCTCGGGAGCCTGGAATTGCGTCCAGGCAATGGCCTGAACCTTCAGCTGCGCGATCTCAGGCACTGGCACTCCTGTGCACTTGCGGCGGGGACGGGTTCGGGCGCCAGCCTAACCGCCGGTGCGACGGACTCCATCACGCCACGCGAGGGCGCTGAGGCAAGCAGGCGACGCGGTGCGTCGCAGCGGCATAGCCAGCTGGTCGACACCACTGTGATGTTGTATTGATGCCACAATGATGTCATAGTGGTGTCATGCATCTCGACGACTACGCCGCTCAGGTCCGTGACCAGCTCACTGCCACCGCCGCCCTCGGCGACGAACGCACCCAGCACATCGCCCACAGCATCGCCGCGGCCGCTGCGCCTGCGGTGCGGCTGGCCATCATGACCGCGCTCGCCGCCGCGGCCGACGAGATCACCGCGGCCCTGCTGGACTCTCCCGGCTCCCCCAGCGTCGCCGTCCGCCTGGATGGCGACACGGTGCGCGTCGACGTGCTGGCCGGCGACCCGGAACCTGCCGCAGCGCGGATCGACGACGGCGATGCCAGCGCCCGAATCTCGCTGCGGCTGCCCGAGTCGCTCAAGACCGACGTCGAGACGGCAGCCGGACGCGAGGGCGTCTCGGTCAACACCTGGCTCGTCCGCGCCGCCGGCGCCGCGCTCGCCCCCGGCCGTCCCGGTCCGGGTACCGGCTGGAGCGACGTGGGGCGGCGCGGCAACAACCCACACCACGTCACCGGCTGGATCAACGGCTGACCAATGCCACCAACCCAAGGAGCGTTCATGACCACCAAGTCCTTCCCCGTCCACGGCTCGATCAGCCTGCAGGCCCGCGTCGGTCACGGATCGTTGCGTGTCGATGCGCGCGACGGCCTGACCGAAGCCACCGTGAGCCTCACCCCACGCACCAAGGACACCGAACTGCTCGATAGCACCGTCGTGGAGATGCGCGGCAACACGCTGGCAATCGTCACCCCCCGACAGGGCGGCATCTTCGACCTCGGCCTGCTCGGCCGATCACGCGAGCGCGAGGCCCTCGACATCGTGGTGAGCGTGCCGAGCGGCACAGCGGTGAAGATCAGCGCGTCCACGGCTGAGGTCACGGTCACCGGCCGCAGCGGCAGCACCGACGTCGCGTGCGGATCCTCGACCATCAGCCTCGGCGACGTCGACGGCGACCTCCGGCTGCGCTACGGCAGCGGCAGCGCGCGGGTGGGCGACGTGTCCGGGTCGGTGGAGGTGCGCTCGGGGTCGGGGCACGCCGTGTTCGGCGACATCGGCGGCGCCCTGTCGGCCGGCGGCGGCAGCGGCAACCTCGAGGTCGCGTCGGTGCGCGGCGCGGTACGCAGCCGGGCGGGCTCGGGAACCGCATCCCTGGGCGCCGTCTACGGCGACGTCGACGTGGCTCGCGGCTCGGGGAGCATCGCGATAGGTCTGCCGGCTGGCCGCCCCGCCCGCCTCGATGTGACCACCGGCTCCGGCCGGGTCGAGTCCGAACTCCCGATCCAGGACGCGCCTGCGGCGCAGCACAGCCCGATCGCGGTGCGGGCCCGCACCGGCAGCGGCAACGTGCGGCTGTTCCGGGCCGCCTGAGACGTCTCAGCCGGCGACGGCCTTGGCCAGGTCAGGCGCGAGGTCGCCCCGCGGCATGACGACGACGGCGTCCAGGCCCAACCAGTGCGCCGTCACCGCGAGCTCTTCGGCCAGTTCAGTGGCGACGTAGTAGGGATCGGCCCCGTCCTCGAGGTACGCGCCCTGCACGCGCAACACCCCGGCCTGCCGGTCGGACTTCAGGTCGACGCGAGCCACCAGCGAGTCGCCGAGCAGGAACGGCAGCACGTAGTAGCCGTAGATCCGCTTGGCCGCCGGCGTGTAGATCTCGATGCGGTAGCGGAACCCGAACAGCCGTTCGGTGCGATCGCGGAACCACACGAGGGAATCGAAGGGCGAGAGCAGAGCCCGCGCGGTGATCCGCCGCGCCAGCCTGGCACCGGGCCACAGATAGCTCGGCGCCTGCCAGCCGTCGACGTCGACCGCGATCAGCTCGCCGGCATCGACGAGCTCTGCCACCCGGGCCTTGGAATCGGCGCGCGGCAGCCGGAAGTAGTCGCCGAGGTCGGGCTCAGTCGCCACGCCGTAGGCCCGCGCGGCGATGCGGACCAATTCCCGCTGGGCATCCTCGACGCTCGGCGTGGGGACGGCCAGCACCTCGGCGGGCAACACCCGCTGGGGCAGGTCGTAGAGCCGTTCGAAGTTGACCCGCCGCGCAGCGGTGACCTGGCCGGCCCAGAACAGGTATTCCAAAGCGATCTTGCCGTCGTGCCAGTTCCACATCTCCCCTGCGACGCGGGCCGGGCGGGCGATGCCCGTCTCACTGGCCCGGATCGGGCCCTGCTCGCTGACCAATGCCATGACGCCGTCGACGAGGTCGGGATTCTCGCGCGAGATCCGGCGCATGCCACCCCACGCGTCGACGTGGGCCCGTTGCATGCGCCAGCGCAGCAGCGGCTGGAGCTCGACCGGAACCAGCGACGCCTCGTGTGCCCAGTACTCGAACAGTTCGCGGCGCACCGGCCCCGCCGTGTGCGCCGTGAGAGTGTCGAGCGCCTCGCGGGAGTACGGACCCAGACGGGAGAACAGCGGCATGTAGTGGGCGCGGCAGAAGACGTTGACCGAGTCGATCTGCAGAATCGCGACGCGCGCGAGCACCCTGCGCAGATGCCGGGCATCGACGCGGCCGGTGGGGCGCGGTTCGGCGAAGCCCTGCGCGGCCAGCGCGATCCGGCGTGCCTGAGCTCGGCTCAGCCGTTGCGGCGGCGTCATCCCGGCTCCATCGGGAAACCCTATGGCCAGGCAGTGACAGCGCGGCGCCAGTCCACACATGGGACGATGCGCGCGTGTTCGAGCATCTGATGACCCGTATCGGCGACACCGTCGGAGTCTGGCTGTACGTGATCGCCGGTGGGCTCTGCTTCACGGAGGCGGCCATTCTCGTGGGGATGGTGTTGCCCGGCGAAACGGCCCTGTTGGTCGCAGGGGTGTTCTGCCAGCGGGGCACCCTCAACCTCGGCCTGATGATCGTGATCGCGGTGGCCTGTGCGATCGCCGGCGACTCGGTGGGCTACGAGTTCGGCAGGAAGTTCGGGCCACCGCTGCGGCGCTCCCGGCTCGGCCGCTGGGTCGGTGAGCACCGGTGGGCCAAGGTCGACGGGTTCCTGCACCGGCACGGCGGCAAGGCCGTGCTGCTCGGGCGGCTGACCGCCGTGCTTCGCGCCCTGATGCCGTCGATGGCAGGGATGAGCGGGATGCGCTACCGCACCTTCCTGTTGTGGAACGCGGTCGGCGGGCTCATCTGGGCACCGAGCTGCGTGCTGCTCGGATACGCCTTCTCCACGTCGTTGTCCAAGGTGGGCCAGACCCTCACCTGGGCGCCGCTGGCAATACTCGCGGTCGGGGCGGCCGCCTACCTCGTGCTGCACCTGCGCCGACGCCGCATCGAAAGATCCGAAGCGGCCGCCTTCGCGGAGGCGGACGCCGCCCGCGACGCGTAGCTGCGCCCCGCTTCCCGACGCGCCGCGTTCACGACGCTGAGTCCATGACCGAGCGGCGGGCGGGTACGGCCAAGGCCGCCGGGGCGCACGCCAACGCCCGCGCCGGCACTGATTAGGGTTATCGCCATGGCTGATGTGAGCGTGCGCCCGGCCCGTCCGGACGATGTGGCCGAGGTCGCCCGCGTCCAGGTGGACACCTGGCGCACCTGCTACCTCGCGATCCTCCCGGCGCCGGTGATCGAGTCGCTTTCGGTCGAGGTGGCCGACGCCGTGTGGCGCCAGGCCGTCACCACGCTGCCCTCGTCGCGTCATCACGTGCTGGTCGCGCAGGATCGGGAGCCCGTGGTCGGGTTCGTGGCGTTCGGGCCGGCCGACGACCTGGAGGCGCAGGACCCGGACCCGGAGACGACCGTTGCCCTCGGCCCGCTGCTCGTCGAACCACGCTGGGGCCGGCGGGGCCACGGCTCCCGGCTGTTGGCGGCCGCGGTGGACCTGGCCCGGCTCGACGGCATGACGCGCGCTGTCGCCTGGATCCCGGAGGGTGATGTGGTGTCCCGCTCGTTCTTCGAATCGGCCGGCTGGGCGCCGGACGGTCTGGCCCGGGCGTTGGACACCGGGGCCGGTGAACTGCGCGAGATCCGGCTGCACGCCCGCCTCGCCGAGGCCGCGGCGTGAGCTTCACCGGCATCCCGGCGGCGGCGCTGGACTTCTACGAGGACCTCGAGATCGACAACACCAAGGCGTTCTGGAGCGCGCACAAACACGTGTACGACGAAGCGGTGAAGGCGCCGCTGGAGGCGCTGGCCGCGGCGCTGGAGCCGGAGTTCGGAGCCCCCAAGTTCTTCCGGCCCTACCGCGACGTCCGCTTCGCGAAGGACAAGACGCCGTACAAGACGCACCAGGGCGTGTGGTTCGGCGAGTCATCCCGGTACCTGCACATCGGGGCTGCCGGGCTGTATATCGCCGGTGGGTACTGGGACACCTCCCCGGCGCAGGTGCAACGGTTGCGGCGCGCGGTGGCAGACGACATTGCAGGGGCAGAGTTGGAACGAGCGATCACGGCGGTAGGCAAGGCGGGCCTGACCCTCGGCGGGCACCAACTGACCCGGGTGCCCAGCGGCTATCCGAAGGACCACCGCCGCGCGGACCTGCTGCGCTACAAGTCGCTGGCCGCGCACCGCGACTTCGGCTGCCCGGCCTGGCTGTCGACCACGCGGGCGCGGACCGAGATCGCCAAAGCCCTTCGCGCTGTTACCCCGCTGGTCAGTTGGCTGGACCTGAACCTGGGCCGTGGCTGAGCCGCACAGCTACTGCGCTGCACACGCAAAAATGACCTCACTCGACCGAACCGAGCAAGGCCACCTTCGCACCTGTCCCCCCCGACGGCCGAGACCCCCGAACTCGGCCGGCACAGGCAACCTCGGGGTTCATGAGCCCCCGTATGCCTGAGGTGTCCTGAAGTCTTCCTAGGAAACTGTCTGTTGTCAACCGTTCGACGCAAACTGGCCCCGGTCCCAACAGGTCACAGGCCGAGCAGGGGCTCCAATCCGACCGTCAGCCCCGGCCGGGAGCCGACGCTGCGTACCCCGAGCAGTACGCCGGGCATGAACGACGAGCGGTTCAGCGAATCGTGCCTGATCGACAGTGTCTCCCCTTCGGTGCCGAACAGGATCTCCTGGTGGGCGACCATGCCCGCGATGCGCAGCGAGTGCACGCGGACACCCTCGACGTCGGCGCCGCGGGCACCGTCCAAGGACTGCGTGGTTGCGTCCGGTGCCGCACCCAGCCCGGCGCCCGCACGCGCCTGCGCGATCAACTCCGCGGTGCGGATGGCGGTGCCACTCGGCGCGTCGGCCTTGTCCGGGTGGTGCAGCTCGATCACCTCGGCTGACTCGTAGTACCGCGCGGCCAACTGGGCGAAGCGCATAGACAGCACCGCGCCGATGCCGAAGTTGGGGGCCACGAGTACGCCGAGGTCAGGCGCATCGGCCAGCCAGGTGCGGATCGTGTCCAGACGCTCCGCGTCGACTCCGGTCGTGCCGACGACGGCATGAATGCCTTGGTCGACGGCGAAGCGGACGTTGTCCATGACGACGTCGGGATGCGTGAAGTCGACTAGCACCTGCGCCCCCGCGTCGGCGACACTGAACAGCCAGTCCCCGGCGTCGACCATGGCTACCAGGTCAAGATCCTCGGCCGCGTCGACCGCTTGGCACACCTGCTGGCCCATCCGCCCGCGGGCGCCGATGACGCCCACCCGAATCGGTTCGGTCATGTCCGTCCCTTCAGACTGCGCCGTCGAAGTCGTGGTCACCGAACGGCCCGACCACGGTGAGGCAGCGCGGCCGAGTGAGCAACTCCGCTGCGACCTCGGTGACGTCCTGTGCCGTGATGCCGTCGACGATGGCCAGCAGCTCGTCGACGCCCAGGATCTCGCCGTACACCAGTTCGCTCTTGCCGATCCGGGTCATCCGCGACCCCGAATCCTCGAGCCCGAGGACGATACCGCCCCGTGTCTGACCCTTGCCGCGTTCGATCTCGGCGTCACTGAGCGAGCCGTTGGCGGCGGCATCGAGCTCTTCGGTCATCAGGCCCAGCACCTCGTCGGCCTTTCCTGGCTGGCAGCCGGCGTAGACACCGAAGACCCCGTCGTCGGCGTAGCCGCCGCTGAAGGAGTACACGGAGTAGGCCAGGCCACGCTCCTCCCGGATCCGCTGGAACAGCCGCGAACTCATCCCGCCGCCGAGCGCCGCCGACAGCACGCCGATCGCGAACCGGCGCGGATCGTGCCGGGACACGCCGTGGGCACCCAGGACGAGGTTCGCCTGTTCGGTGTCGTCAGCTATCACCGCGACCGGGCGCGCCGGGGTGTGCACGACACGCGCGTGTTGCTCCCGGCCGGGTCGCGGTGACACCGCCGGGTCGAGGCGTCCGGCAAACGCACGCCGGACGAGCGGCACGACGTCGTCGTGGCGCACGTTGCCGGCCACCGAAACCACCATCGCGTCGGGCGTATAGCGGCGCTTGTAGTAGCCGGAGATCTGGCGCCGCGTCAGCCCGCCGATGGACGAGACGGTGCCCAGCACCGGACGGCCCAGGGGCGTGTCACCGAACAGCGCCGCCGCGAACTCGTCATGGACCAGATCGGCCGGATCGTCGTCGCGCATCGCGATCTCTTCCAGCACGACGCTTCGCTCGACGTCGATGTCCTGTGCGCTCAACGTCGCGTTGAGCACGACGTCGCAGATGATGTCGATGGCCAGTGGCAGATCGCGGTCGAGCACCGTGGCGAAGAAGCAGGTGTGCTCCTTCTCGGTGAACGCGTTGAACTCACCGCCGACGGCGTCCATCGCGCTGGCGATGTCCAGGGCCGACCGGGTCGCCGTTCCTTTGAAGAGCAGGTGCTCGAGGAAGTGACTGGACCCGGCCAGGCTGAGCGTTTCGTCGCGGGAGCCGACCGGGACCCACACGCCCACGCTGAGGCTGCGTACGCCCGGCTGGGCCTCGGTGACGACGCGCAGGCCGCCCGGCAGGACGGTGCGGGTCATCACTCCGCCACCGGTCGCCTCGAGGCGTCGGGTGCTTGCCCTGCGACGGGGGCGCGCGGCGCTCGACGAAGTCATCCCGCGATCCTAGTGTCGGCCGGGCCAGGCCCGGGCCGGTGTTGCGTTTACGGTCGGAGGCCGCAGAACGCGCTCTTCCGCGGGGACTGCTCAGCCGGGACGACCCCGGGTCCGCAGGGTGCGGAGGGAGCCACTGGCCGCGACCGGGGTCCCGCGCAGCAGCGGCAGCCGCAGCAGCGGTAATCCGGACTCGCCAACCCCGGAACGTGCGCAGGCCGACGACTCACCGACCAGCGGATCGGATCCGGAGAACCGGTCCACGGGCTATTCGGCGCGCCCGCTCGGTGGCTGCGGCACCGGACTCGGCATGGGTCCCGGGTCCGGCATGGGTCCCGGGTCCGGCATCGGCTGGGGGCCGGGTCCGGGCACGGGGAATGGCTCGGGGTCCGGCATGTGCATCCGATGCTGCGGCGGCACGTCGACGTGTCGCTGTGGCTGGCCGAACGTTCCCATTACGCAACCCCCGCTCCTGGTTGCCGCCACCGTACGCCCGACCGGGCCAGATCCGCGGACAACACCACCGTCTTGGTGGGTGGGGCGGTATTCGGTGTGTGGTGCGCCGTACCACGCCACTCGACCTCGACCTCGACGCGGCACGCCACGAACGAAGTCAGAGTCGCGCGCGGATCAGGCTCAGGTGGCCAGGATGTGCTGAGCCAGTGCGAGGGTCTCCGGTTGCCACAGCACCAGGTGTGCGGTTCCCACATTCGGTGCGGCAGAGATCGCGTCAGCCGCCTGGCGGATCGCGTCGTCGGTCGGCCACCCGAACGCCCCCGCCGAGATCAACGGGAACGCCACCGTCGCGGCCCCCAACTCCGCCGCCACCCGCAGCGATGAGGTGTAACAGGAGCGCAGCATCTCGGCATCGCCGCGGCCGTAAATCGGACCCACCGTGTGGATCACCCATCGTGCGTCCAGTTTGCCCGCGGTCGTGGCCACGGCCTGCCCGGCGGGCAGCCCATCGGGGTAGGTCGTGGCGCGCAGTTGACGGCACTCGGCCAGGATTGCCGTCCCGCCGCGCCGGTGGATCGCGCCGTCGACCCCGCCCCCGCCCAACAGAGACGAGTTCGCCGCGTTGACGATCGCGTCGGCGTGCTGCGTGGTGATATCGCCGTGAACGAGTTCGAGGTGCACGCCTACCGCCTGCCGGTCATCGCGGCAGCCAGGCGCCGGGTGAGTCGACCATCTTGCGGACGTGCGCCGGCAGCTTGCCGCTCAGAACCTGCGCGAGCGTCGTCTCGTCCAGCACCCGACGCAGCGCGGCGCGCACCGCCACCCACACATCGGGCAGATGTTGGGCGACGCCGGAGTACGTGGTTTCGTGTGCGCGCAGGCCGCGGATCTCGGCCAGCGGACCGTCGACGGCGCGGATCACCGCACCTAAGGTGATCTCCGCGGCCGGCTTGGCCAGCGCGTATCCGCCGTCGGCGCCGCGTTGGCTACGCACCAGGTTGGCCCGGCGCAGCTCGCCGAGGATCGCCTCGACGAACTTGCGGGGCAGGCCCTGCTCGCCCACGACCACGTCGACCTTGACCAGATCCGGTTCGTGCGCAGCCAGGCTCAGCAGGGCCCGTACCGCGTAGTCCGTCTTCGCCGAGATCTGCACACAGGCATCCTCGCAAAGTCCACCCACCCTGTGTGCGGGCGCGCCCTATGAGGTGGCGACAATCGGGCCGCGAGCGGAACCGGTGCGTCAGGTCAGGTCGGTGGGCGGTGCCGGCAACGGCGTGTGCGAGGCCGTTGGCGCCGGCAACGGAGGGTGCGGCGTCGCGGGGGCCGGGATCAGGGTCTCGGGCGCCCGCGCGATGAGCGGCAACGGCGCCATGGATACCGCCGCGCTCACGACGAACGTGGCCGGGTAGCCGAACCCGTCGGCGATCAAACCGGCTGCCACCGGGCCGATCACCGCGCCGAGGTCGCCGGACATCTGGAACACGGCGACCACGGTGCCGCCGCGGCCACCCACCACATCGCCCATGAGTGCACCGGGCGCCACGGAATCGGCTGCGCCCGCGACGCCCAAACAGGCCATGGCGATCAACAGGCCAACGGCAGTGGGCACAGCCGGCAGGATCAGGAAGCCGACGGCTCCGATGAGCAATCCGATGAGGATTACCGGCCGCCGGCCCCGCGAGTCGGCCACCCGGCCGAACGGCAGCAGCAGGGCACCGCTGACGATGCTCACCACGAGGAAGGCTGCGTATACCCAACCGTTGCCGAGCTCGAGCCGGTCGGTGACGAACTGCGGGACGATCGCCGTACGCGCGCCGACGACCGCCCAGTCACCGGCGAAGGAGGCGGCCAGCGCGGCGACGTAGGCGCGGTTGCGCATCGCGGCCTTCAACGGCAGGGCGGGTTCACGCTCGGACAGTTTGGACGCGAACTGGCTGTGCCGCAGCGTGGTCAAAGCCAGCGTGCCAGCCACGACCAGCGTGCCCGCGTACAGGAAGAACGGCGCCCGCAACGAGAATGTGGCGACGGTTCCCACGGCCGGCCCCGCGATCATGCCGATCAGGAACGAACCGGCCCAGGCGCCTTGTGCGCGGCCGCGCAGGTGGCTCGGCGTGACCCTGATCAGGATGCTGGCCGCACTGACACTGAACATGATCGAACCGACGCCACCGATGCCGCGCAGCACGAGCAGTTGCCAGTAGGCCTGGGCGAAGCCGGCGAGCAGGCTGGAGACCGCGACCACGATGATTCCGGTGGCCAGCATCACGCGCTCGCCGAAACGGTTCACCAACCGCCCGACAAACGGGGCCGTGAGCAGGCGCATGAACGCGAAGGCACTGATCACCGCCCCAGCGGCTGCCTTACCGACGCCGAACTGACGGGCGAACAGCGGGATCGTCGGCGCCACGATGCCGTAACCCAGCGCCACCATGAACGCGACGACGATGAGGGCACGTACCTCGGTGGGCAGGTCGGCCAGCGTGCCGCGGAAACGACCGTGTCGCGCTCCCCCGGCCGTCTGGGCAGGAGAGCGCGACACAGGGTTGCTAGCTGGGCGAGGCCGGATCAGGCGTCGGAAGACGCGGCCTCGGCGACCGGCGACTCGGCGGCCGGCGCGCTGCCGGCGTCCTCGTCGACGAGCACCAGGCTGATCTTGCCCCGCTGGTCGATCTCGGCAATCTCGACCTGGATCTTGTCGCCGACATTGACGACGTCCTCGACCTTGCCAATGCGCTTGCCGCGACCGAGCTTGCTGATGTGAATCAGGCCGTCCTTGCCTGGCAGCAGCGAGACGAACGCGCCGAACGCGGCGGTCTTGACCACCGTGCCGAGGAAACGCTCCCCGACCTTCGGCATCTGCGGGTTGGCGATCGCGTTGATCTGGTCGACCGCCGCCTGGGCGGACAGGCCGTCAGACGCTCCGACATAGATCGTGCCGTCGTCCTCGATCGTGATCTGTGCGCCGGTCTCGTCCTGGATGGAGTTGATCATTGCCCCCTTGGGACCGATGACCGCACCGATCTTGTCGACCGGGATCTTCACGACCGTGACGCGCGGCGCGAACGGGCTCATCTCATCCGGCCCGTCGATGGCCTCGGCCATGACGTCGAGGATGTGCAGGCGCGCGTCGCGGGCCTGCTTGAGCGCTGCGGCGAGCACTTCGGACGGGATGCCGTCGAGCTTGGTGTCCAACTGCAGCGCGGTCACGAATTCGCGGGTGCCGGCGACCTTGAAGTCCATGTCACCGAACGCGTCCTCGGCACCGAGGATGTCGGTGAGGGCGACATATTCCGTCGTGCCGTCGACCGTATCGGAGACCAGACCCATCGCGATGCCCGCGACCGGCGCACGCAGGGGCACGCCGGCGTTGAGCAGGGCCAGGGTCGAGGCGCAGACCGAGCCCATCGACGTCGAGCCGTTGGAGCTCAGCGCCTCGGATACCTGCCGGATTGCGTACGGGAACTCGTCGCGGCCCGGCAGCACCGGGATCAGCGCCCGTTCGGCGAGCGCGCCGTGGCCGATCTCGCGGCGCTTGGGTGAGCCGACCCGGCCGGTCTCACCGGTCGAGTACGGCGGGAAGTTGTAGTTGTGCATGTAGCGCTTGGTGCGCTCGGGCGAGAGCGTGTCGAGCTTCTGCTCCATGCCCAGCATGTTCAGCGTAGTCACACCCAGGATCTGGGTCTCGCCGCGTTGGAACAGCGCCGAACCGTGCACGCGCGGGAGCACCTCGACCTCGGCCGATAGCGTGCGGATGTCGGCCAGGCCGCGGCCGTCGATGCGGACCTTGTCGCGCAAGATGCGCTGACGCACGAGCTTCTTGGTGACGGCGCGGTAGGCCGCGCTGATCTCGTTCGTACGGCTCTCGAACTGCGGGCCGACGACCTCTTTGGCCTGTGCCTTGAGGCGGTCGAGTTCGGACTCACGCTCCTGCTTGTCCGCGATGGTCAGCGCCTGGGCCAGCTCGGCGGAGATCGCGTCGGACACGGCGGCGAGCACGTCGTCCTGGTAGTCCAGGAACACCGGGAACTCGGCGGTCGGCTTGGCGGCCACGGCGGCGAGCTCGGCCTGCGCGCGGCACACCTCGGCGATGAACGGCTTGGCCGCTTCGAGCCCCTCGGCCACGACCTCTTCGGTCGGCCGGGTAGCGCCGCCCTCGATCAGTGCGATGGAACCTTCAGTTGCCTCGGCCTCGACCATCATGATCGCGACGTCGCCGGATTCGAGCGCGCGGCCGGCGACAACCATGTTGAACGTCGCCCGCTCCAGCTCGCTGAATGTCGGGAAAGCGACCCACTGGCCGTCGATGTTCGCGACACGGGTGGCGCCGACGGGGCCGGAGAAGGGCAGTCCCGACAACTGCGTCGAGGCAGATGCGGCGTTGATGGCAACCACGTCGTAGGCATGGTCCGGGTTGAGCGCCAGAACGGTGATGACGACCTGGACCTCGTTGCGGAGCCCCTTGATGAAGGTGGGGCGCAGCGGGCGGTCGATGAGCCGGCAGGTGAGGATCGCGTCCTCGCTGGGCCGGCCCTCACGGCGGAAGAACGAGCCGGGGATGCGTCCCGCGGCGTACATGCGTTCTTCGACGTCGACAGTCAGCGGGAAGAAGTCGAATCCCTCGCGGGGGGACTTGCCAGCCGTGGTGGCCGACAGCAGCATCGTGTCGTCGTCCAGATAGGCGACGACCGAGCCCGCGGCCTGCTTGGCCAGCCGGCCCGTCTCGAAGCGGATGGTGCGGGTGCCGAACTTGCCGTTGTCGATGGTCGCGACGGTCTCGAATATGCCGTCGTCGTTGGTGCTTGCTGTGGTCTCGGGCTGTGCAGCCACGGAGTACCCCTCTCGTACGTCAGGCGCGCCGACGAGGTCGGTTGACCTCGGTGACGTTGCCTTGCTTGGCGCCGGGCGCCACGTGCGACATACGAGCTGACACCTCTACTGGGTGCCGGTCTTCGATCGAAGCGGGCGGGTCGAGCTATCGACCGACCGCCACTACCGAGGACCGGCGTCCTCGAAGTCGCAAGGACGCGCGTAAGCGTCCGGCTGTGGATGTTCAGTTGTGAAGAAGGGACTGGGTCGGTGTGGAGTCAGTCCCCGTTGAGCTATCGGCGCAGGCCCAGCCGCTCGATGATCGACCGGTAACGGTTGATGTCGGTCTTGGCCAGGTAGTTGAGCAGCCGACGGCGCTGGCCGACGAGCAGCAGGAGCCCTCGACGGCTGTGGTGGTCGTGCTTGTGGAACTTCAGGTGCTCGGTGAGGTCGCTGATGCGCCGCGAGAGCATCGCGACCTGGACCTCGGCCGAGCCGCTGTCGTTGTCGACGGAGCCGTACTCGGCGATGAGCTGCTTCTTGACGTCGCTTGCCAGTGGCACGGACGACTCCTTCGTGTCGGTGCAGGGCGCCCCACCGGAATGAGTCACGGCGGATTTGGGTGTACGCACGCTGCGCAGGGCGAGCTCGCGCGCGCCTGACCATCAGGTTACCAGCGAGCCCCCGCGAGCGACGAATCGCCTCGCCGGGCCCCTGGGCGCGGACGGCTCAGGCCAGCGCCGCACGCGTCTGTTCGACGTCCAGGTGCATCTGGGCG
>JALYVG010000027.1 GCA_030853345.1 Actinomycetota bacterium
GTGCCGAACATCCCGGGTCTGCCCGGCACCGGTGGCCAGCCACCTGCCGGCGGTGGCCACACGACCCCGGGCGGCGGCGGAATCCACTACACGCCACCACCGCTCACCGTTCCTGAGCAGGCCATGGGCCGCGTCGGAACCGGCGGCGGCGGCGGCTTCGGAGGTGCGCAGCCCGACGGCAACTCAGCGTCACGGATCGGCGTCAACGTGCCGCAGGTGCCCGTGGCCAACGGCAGCGACCCACAGCCGACCGATGCCGCAGGCAAGGCCAGCGTGTACACCAAGACCCTCGGTCTTGCGTCCAACAAGGCACCCGCAGCCCAGCTGCCCGTTCTGTTGGCGATCATCGCGATCATCGCGCTGTCGCTGGTCACGGCCACTTACGCGCGGCTCTACATGCTGCGCCGAGACAGCTGACCCCGCCACCCCAGTGGGGGTGAACGCGGCGATTTCAGGTTGAGCAGTGCCGCCGGGTAAGCTTGGCGGGTTCGCCTGTCGTGATCCGCGCTGAATGGTGCGCTGGGTCGGACGCAAGTTCCGACAGCGACACCCTCCTGCCGCGGAGAGTCCGTGGCCGATCAGTCCACAGGAGGCACGGCACTCTCATGCGCCATTACGAAGTCATGGTCATCCTCGACCCCAGCCTCGAGGAGCGCACTATTGCTCCGTCGCTGGACGCCTTCCTCAACGTCGTCAAGAAGGACGGCGGGTCGGTGGAGAAGGTCGACATCTGGGGCAAGCGCCGCTTGGCCTACGAGATCGACAAGAACGCCGAAGGCATCTACGCCGTGATCGACCTGCAGGCCGAGCCCGCATCAGTGCAGGAGCTCGACCGCCAGCTGAACCTCAACGAATCGGTGCTGCGGACCAAGGTCCTGCGGCCGGACGAGCGGTAGGCGGCTATGGCAGGCGACACGATCATCACCGTGGTCGGCAACCTCACCGCGGACCCCGAGTTGCGCTTCACCCCGTCAGGAGCGGCCGTCGCATCGTTCACGATCGCCTCGACGCCGCGCTCCTTCGACCGCAACACCAATGAGTGGAAGGACGGCGAGGCGCTGTTCCTGCGCTGCTCGCTGTGGCGCCAGGCGGCCGAGAACGCCGCTGAGTCGCTCACCCGGGGGATGCGGGTGATCGCCCAGGGGCGCCTGCAGCAGCGCAGCTACGAGACGCGTGAGGGCGAGAAGCGCACCGTCATCGAGTTGCAGGTCGACGAGATCGGCCCGTCGCTGAAGTACGCCAGTGCCAAGGTCAACCGCACCCAGCGCGGCTCGACCAGCGGCGGCGGCTTCGGCTCGTCCGGCTCCGACGCGGGCGGCGGCGCACCGGCCGACGACCCGTGGGGTTCGGCGCCGGCCGCCGGCAGCGCCGCATTGTCCGAGGACCCCCCGTTCTAACTCAGACCGTTACTCAGGAGATAACTCGAGATGGCTAAGCCACCGATTCGCAAACCGAAGAAGAAGAGCAATCCGCTGCTCGCCGCCAAGATCGAATACATCGACTACAAGGACACGAACCTGCTGCGCAAGTTCATCTCCGACCGCGGCAAGATCCGGGCCCGGCGAGTTACCGGTGTCAGCTCACAGCAGCAGCGTCAGATCGCCAAGGCGATCAAGAACGCACGCGAGATGGCACTGCTCCCCTATACCTCGACCGCACGCTGATCGGAGGCGAAATCGTGAAGCTCATCCTGACGCGTGAGGTCGCTGGTCTCGGCTTGGCCGGCGACATCGTCGAGGTGGCCGACGGCTACGGCCGTAACTTCCTCGTCCCTCGTGGCGCGGCCATCCTATGGAGCAAGGGCGCCGAGAAGCAGATCACCCAGATCAAGCGGGCGCGCGACGCCCGCGAGGTCCGCGATGTCGGCCACGCCCGCGAGATCAAAGCAGACCTGGAAAAGCTGGCCGTGACGCTCACCGCGCGGGCCGGTAAGGATGGCAGGCTGTTCGGCTCGGTCACCACGGCCGACGTCGCCGATGCGGTGAAGAGCGCCGGCGGCCCGTTGCTGGACAAGAAGCGCATCCAGCTGCCCGGGCACATCAAGACCCTGGGCGCGCACAACATCACCATCGACCTGCATCCGGACGTCGTCGCGTCCGTGCCACTCACCGTCACCCCGGTCTGACGCAGCACCCGAACCCGGCGGCCGTCCCCTGTGGACAGTCGCCGGGTTCGTCAGCTGCCCTCACGTTGCCGTAACCTGCCCGCCATCTGGGATTCACCCCGGAACTTTCTTTGATCCACAAGAGGTGGACGAGCAGGTCGCGTGTTTCCGGGGGGCTCGCGGCAAACGGCCGCGATATCCACAGGGGCGTCCACCGCTCGTCTACAGCCGGTACGGCGATTCCCACAGGCTTGTGCACAGGTGTGTGCACAGCTTGAATTGCTCTCGCTAGCGCGTGGTCCTAGCGTCATCGACACCGCACCAGATCCCCCTGCAGGACGGATTGACGGAAAACTGTCGGACCCGTCCGGTATTCGTCTGTGCGTACGAACAGTGCGGTCGTTTTCTCGGGAGGGCAGGGGCTTGTGACGCTGGCTGACAGCTCGCGGGTGGCTTCCGGGCCGGCTGAATACGACCGCACGCCGCCGCAGGCGGTCGAGGCCGAGCAGTCGGTCCTGGGCGCGATGATGCTGTCCAAGGACGCCATTGCCGACGCCGTCGAGGTCGTTCGGCCGGGCGACTTCTACCGTCCGGCGCATCAGCTCGTCTTCGACGCCATCCTCGACCTCTACGGCCGCGGCGAGCCGGCCGACCCGATCACCGTCTCAGCCGAGCTCACTCGCGCCGGGCAGCTGGTCCGGGTGGGCGGGGCGAACTACCTGCACACGCTGGTCAACACCGTGCCCACTGCGGCCAATGCGGGTTACTACGCCCAGATCGTGGCCGAGCGCGCCACGCTGCGCCGGCTGGTTACCGCGGGAACCCGCATCGTGCAGATGGGCTATGACACCGCGTCAGGTTCGGCCAACATCGTGGGCAGCGTCGACGACGTCGTCGACCGCGCCCAGGCCGAGGTGTATGAGATCACCGAGCGGCGCACCAGTGAGGACTACGTCCACATCGAATCGCTCCTGCAGAGCACCCTCGACGAGATCGACAAGATCTCGGCGACCGGCGGCATCGGCACCGGCATCCCCACCGGCTTCCACCAGCTCGACGAGATCACCAACGGCCTGCACCCCGGCCAGATGATCACTGTGGCCGGCCGGCCAGGCAGCGGTAAGTCCACGCTGGCCTTGGACATCGCGCGCAACGCCGCGGTCAAGCACGGCAAGCCCACGGTCATCTTCTCCCTTGAGATGGGCAAGCTCGAGATCATGATGCGGCTGTTCTCCGCCGAAGCGGGCGTGGCGCTGCAGAACATGCGCTCGGGGCACATGAGCGACCAGGACTGGACCCGGCTCGCCCGCCGCTCCAGCGAGCTGGCCGAGGCGCCGCTCTACATCGACGACTCACCCAACTTGACGATGATGGAGATCCGCTCCAAGGCCCGCCGACTGCGCCAGCGCCAGGACGTCCAGCTCATCGTGATCGATTACCTGC
>JALYVG010000037.1 GCA_030853345.1 Actinomycetota bacterium
GGCACACCTGCGACCCTGGCCCTCGGCGGCTACCGCGACCCCAAGCCGATGGTGTTCTCGGGGCTGTACCCCATCGACGGGTCCGACTACCCCAACCTGCGCGACGCCCTCGACAAGCTCAAGCTCAACGACGCCGCCTTGACCTACGAGCCGGAGACCTCGGTCGCACTGGGGTTCGGCTTCCGGGTCGGGTTCCTCGGCATGCTGCACCTCGAGATCGTCCGCGAGCGTCTCGAGCGTGAGTTCGGACTCGACCTCATCGCGACCCAGCCCAACGTGGTCTACGACGTGGTGCTCGACGACGGCAAGGCCGTGCACGTCACCAACCCGTCGGACTGGCCGGCCGGGATGAAGATCGCCGAGACCTATGAGCCGATCGTGAAGGCGATGATCATCGCGCCCAGCGAGTACATCGGCGCGATCATGGAACTGTGCCAGCAGCGCCGCGGTGCGCTCGGCGGCATGGACTATCTGTCCCCGACGCGGGTCGAGTTGCGCTATACCTTGCCCCTCGCCGAGATCATTTTCGACTTCTTCGATCAGCTGAAGTCACGCACCCGCGGCTACGCCAGCCTGGACTACGAACTGTCCGGTGAACAACGGTCCGACCTGGTCAAGGTCGATATCCTGCTGCAGGCCGAGGCGGTCGACGCGTTCTCGGCGATCGTGCACAAGGACAAGGCGTACGCGTACGGCACCTCGATGACGGCCAAGTTGCGCAAGCTCATTCCGCGCCAGCAGTTCGAGGTACCGATCCAGGCCGCCATCGGCTCGCGGGTGATCGCGCGCGAGAACATCAGCGCGATGCGCAAGGACGTTCTGGCCAAGTGTTACGGCGGTGACATCACCCGCAAGCGCAAGCTGCTGGAGAAGCAGAAGGAAGGCAAGAAGCGGATGAAGATGGTCGGCCGCGTGGAGGTTCCGCAGGAGGCCTTCATCGCCGCGCTGTCGACCGGCGACTCCGCCGAGGCCGTCAAGAAATAACTTGCCTCAGGCGGGCTTGTGACAGCCGGCTCGACATTGTCACCGTCCGCGAGTGGTCACGTACGCGTTGAGTGGTCATCTATGACTGTCCACTCGGTGCGCAAGTGACCACTCGGCGAACACTGCGGGATCAGTTCATACCTCTAGGACGATCTTGCCGACCAGGTCGCCGGACGCCATCGCGGCCAGCCCGACCGCGGCGGATTCGAGCGGGAGCACCCGGTCGATGTGCGGGCGCAGGCCGGTCGCCCGCAGGAATGAGATGAGGTCGCCGAGCTCGGCCTTCGTGCCCATCGTCGAGCCGACGACCTGCAACTGCAGGAAGAAGATGCGCGCCAGGTCGGCAGGCGGGTTCGCGCCGGACGTGGCACCGGAGATCACGATGCGGCCACCGGGCTTGAGGGATTTCGCCGAATGCGCCCAGGTGGCCTCACCGATGGTCTCCATCACTGCGTCGACCCGCTCGGGCAGCCGCGCACCGGAGGCGAACGCCTGGTGGGCGCCGAGTTCGAGTGCCTTGGCCTGCTTGGCCTCGGTACGGGCGGTCGCGTACACCCGAAGACCGGCCGCGCGGGCCATCGAGATGGCAGCCGACGCCACGCCGCCCGTCGAACCCTGGACGAGCACGGTCTGGCCGGGGCGCAGCTCGGAGTTCACGAACAGCATGCGGTACGCGGTCAACCAGGCCGTCGACAGGCACGCGGCCTCGGCGAAGGACAGCTCCGCGGGCTTGGGGACGACGTTGTGCGCGGGCACGCACACGTATTCGGCCAGCGAGCCCTGGTGCTTCTCGGACAGCAGCGAACGGCCCGGGTCGAGCGTCTCGTCGCCGTGCCAGCCCGGCGCGTTGATCACGGCGTGCACGACGACCTCGTCACCGGTCGACTCGTCGATCCCGGCGGCGTCGCAGCCGAGGATCATCGGCAACTGCTCCGCCTTGATCCCGACGCCGCGCAGCGTCCACAGGTCGTGGTGGTTCAGGCTCGCGGCCTTGACGGCGACGCGGGTCCAGCCTTCGGGCGCCGTCGGCTCGGGGCGATCGCCGACGACCAGGCCGGCCAACGGGTTGTCGGGGTCGATGGTCTTGGCGTAGACGGCTCGCATTCCGCCGACCCTACCCAGCGGCTTTGACCCCGCCAGCGTCGCTGCGGCCGCTCCTCAGCGACGCTGGCGGGGTCAAAGTGGGGATCAGCGAGCGAGTTTGGCGGGGACCGCGTCCAGAGCGGCCTGGATCGCGCTCACCAGTTCACGCGCCGAGGCCGCGGTGAGCTCGATCGCGACCCGTGCGGACGGTCCCCGCGACGGGTCGGCGAGGTCGATGTTGAGCGTGTGTTCAGCCATCGCGTGGACGGGATGGTCGAAGTACACGGTGGCGTCGGTGACGTGGAACCACGTGCCGTTCGGTCCCTTCGCGCTGCCGTCGAGCAGGGCGCGCTCGGTTCTGTACGTGCACATGCTCAGCTCCCTAGCCTCGCGGCGTAGAACGCGGCGATCCGCTCCCAGCCGTCGTTGGCCGCCGCGACCCGGTAGGACGGCCGGTCGGGCGCGAAGAACGCGTGCCCGGCGTCCTCGTAGCTGTGGAACTCGAACTCCTTGCCGTGCGCGGTCAGGATCGCGGCCAGCTCCGCAACCTGCTCCGGTGACGGGTAGGAGTCCTCCGCGCCGAACAACCCGAGCAGCGGCGCCCGCAGGGAAGGCAACTGGTCGACGATGTTGGACCGCATCGGAAAGCCCTCGGGCGGCGTGCCGGTCACGAACGCCCCATAACAGTCGACCGCCGCGTCGAGGTCGAGGTGGCAGGAGGCCAATACCGACTGCCGACCGCCGGAGCAGTAGCCGATGACCCCGACCTTGCCGTTGGACGTCGGCAGGCCGCGCAGGTACTGCGCCGCACCGCCGACGTCGCCGACGAGGCGCTCATCCGGAACTCCGCCGTTCGCCCGTGCAGCCGCGGCCGCATCGTCGGGGGCCGCACCAGGGGCCTCGCGCCAATACAGGTTGGGGCAGATGGCGTCGAAGCCCAACTCGGCGAAACGCCGGGTGATCTCCTTGGTGGCTCGGTCATAGCCAGGCATGTGATGGATCACGACCACCCCGCCACGCGGTACGGCTCCGTCGGGCCGGGCGAGGTAGGCCTCGATCTCATCGCCGTCGTGGCCGGCCATCCGGATGGTGTGCGCAGTGAGGGCATCGCTCATTTGTCGATCGAATCACGCCTGGTCAGCGGTTGCTCATAGAGTCAATGGCTGTGCCCCGTGTCCGCCGCCCGTTGCTCGCGCTGATCGCGCTGGTTCTCGTCCTGGCCGTCGGCTATGCCGTCAAGGCCGCCCGGTCCGACGCCCGGGCGCCGACGCACGCGAGGACGTCCTCGACCCGGACCTCTGCGCGTCCTGCCCGACCTGCCGACCGGACCGCCCGGTTGCCGGGCGTCGCGCCCGCCATGCCGCACACTTGGTCGCGTGCCCGCCCTGCCCCACGGTGACCCGGCGCCCGCAGACGGGCGGCTGCCGCGCGCCAACCTCGACGCCGCTCACGGCAAACCGTTCGGCTTCTACGTGCACGTCCCGTTCTGCCAGACCCGGTGCGGCTACTGCGACTTCAACACCTACACCGCCTCGGAGCTCGGGCTGGGCGTGAGCCGTGGTTCCTACGCCGACACGGTGCTGCACGAGATCAGGCTGGCCAGCGACGTCCTGACCGCCGGCGACGCGCTGGGCGACCGCATCCCGCCCGTCTCGACCGTCTTCTTCGGCGGCGGCACGCCCACCCTGCTTCCCGCCGAGCACCTCGGCTTGATCATCCGGGAGATCCGGGATCAGTTCGGGCTGGCCGTGGACGTCGAGATCACCACCGAGGCCAACCCCGAGACGGTCACCCCCGCGTACTTCGCCCGGCTGCGCGAGGCCGGCTTCACCCGGGTGTCGATCGGCATGCAGTCGGCCGTGCCGCACGTACTCGAGGTCCTCGACCGCCGGCACGGCCCTGGCCGCCCTGAGGCAGCGGTGGCCGAGGCACGCGCGGCCGGCTTCGACCACGTCAACCTCGACCTGATCTACGGCGCGCCGTATGAGACCGACGCCGACTGGCAGCTGTCGCTGGACACCGCGATCGCGGCCGCACCCGACCACCTCAGTGCATATGCCCTGGTCGTCGAGGAGGGCACTGCGTTGGCGCGCCAGGTCGCGCAGGGCGTCGTGCCCGCCCCGGACGACGACGTGTTGGCCGACCGTTACGTCATGGCCGACGAGACGCTGCAGGCGGCCGGGTTCGACTGGTACGAGGTGTCGAACTGGGCCACCAGCCCGGCTGCGCGATGCCGGCACAACGAGCTGTACTGGACCGACGCCTCTTGGTGGGGCGCCGGGCCCGGGGCGCACAGCCACATCGGTGGGGTTCGGTGGTGGAACGTGAAACACCCGGTCCGCTACACCGCGCTGCTGGAGTCGGCCAACAGCCCCGCCGCGGCCCGCGAGATCCTTGACGAGCAGGCCCGGTTCACCGAGCGGATCATGCTCGGGGTTCGGATGCGCGGCGGGCTGTCGGTGGCCGAGTTGCCTGCGCAGTCCCGGCGGCTGGTGCCGCAGCTGGCTACGTGGGGGCTCATCGAGCACGCCGACACCGCACCGGACCGGGTGGTGCTGACCCAGCGCGGGCGGCTGATGGCCGACGCGGTCGTACGCGAGCTACTGGCCTGACCCGCTGGGGCGCAGGGCGTCCAGGTCGAGAACCCGCATGTGTAGCGACTGGCGGTTCTGCAAAGCGGCCCGCAGGGCCCGGTGCAGGCCGTCCTCGAGGTAGGTCTCACCCCGCCACAACACCACGTGCGGGAACAGGTCTCCGTAGAAGGTGGAGTCCTCGTCAAGCAGGTGATCCAGCGCCAGTTCGCGCTTGGTGGCGGTCAGATCGGCCAGCCGGACGGTGCGCGGCGGGATCGTCGCCCAGTCCCGGGAGGAGAAGCCATGGTCCGGGTAGGGACGACCGTCGCGTACTGCCTTGAAGATCACGGCCCCGTCCCTAGCTGTGCGACCTCACTGAGCGTTAAGACCCTAGCGTGATCCGCCGTCCGTGCCGCGCAGCCTAAGCTGGGACCAGCAAGGTCGGGAGGATGCGGGGCTGACTGTGAGTGTCGAAGAGCGCAAGCTCGAGGTTCTGCGCGCCATCGTCGAGGACTTCATTGCGACGAACGAGCCGGTGGGCAGCAAGGCACTGGCCGAGCGGCACAGCCTCGGCGTGTCGCCCGCGACGATCCGCAACGACATGGCCTCGCTCGAGGAAGACGGCCTGATCGCCCAGCCGCACACGAGCGCCGGCCGGATCCCCACTGACGCCGGATACCGGGTGTTCGTCGACCAGCTCACCGAGATCAAGCCCCTGTCCGTCGCCGAGAAACGCGCCATCCAGGCCTTCCTCGACCACGCGGTCGACCTCGACGACGTGCTGCACCGTGCGGTGCGCACCCTCGCTCAGCTCACCCGCAACGTGGCGGTCGTTCAGTACCCGTCGCTGTCGCGCAGCAAGGTGCGCCACCTCGAACTGGTCGCGCTCTCGGCCTCGCGGCTGATGCTGGTGCTCATCACCGACACCGGCCGGGTCGAGCAGCGAGTGGTCGAACTGCCCTCGCCGGTGAGCGATGACGCGGTGGCCGACCTACGGACCATGCTCAATGCGCGCCTGCGTGATCGTCCGCTGGCTGAAGCACCGGAAGCCATCACCGAGCTACCGTTGTCGGTCGCGCCCGAGCTGCGCGGTCTGCTGTCGACGTTGACATCGGTCCTGCTCGAGACGCTGTTCGAGCAGCAGAGCGACCGCATCGTCCTGGGCGGGACGGCGCACCTCACCGATCACGCGCTCGACTTCCCGGCGATCCGCCCGGTGCTCGAGGCGCTCGAGGAGCAGGTCGTGCTGCTGCGACTGCTCGACCGCTCCGGGTCCACCAGCCAGATCGTGGTGCGCATCGGCAACGAGAACAACCACGAGGGGCTGCTGGCGACCTCGGTGGTGACCAGCGGCTACGGCGCGCGGGGTGCGCCGCTCGGGGCCGTGGGCGTGCTCGGCCCACGACGGATGGACTACGCGCACACCATGGCGCGGGTGGCCGCGGTGGCCGGGTATGTGGGCGACCTGCTCGCCGAGCGGTGAGCCCGCTCAACCCCGTCGCCGCCCGTACACTTGACTGGCACTCGCCGCCGCTGAGTGCCAGGAGAATTTCGAGGACGGGACGGTGTAGTGGCTGAGGCACCACGCGACTACTACGGGATGCTCGGTGTCGGCCGGGACGCCACGGCAGAAGAGATCAAGCGCGCTTATCGCAAGCTCGCGCGCGAGTTGCACCCGGACGTGAACCCGGACCCGAGCGAGCAGGACCGCTTCAAGGCGGTGACCACGGCGTACGAGGTGCTCGCCGACCCCGACAAGCGGCGCATCGTCGATCTCGGTGGTGACCCCCTCGCGCAGGGCGCGGGCACCGCGGGCAACCCGTTCTCGGGGTTCGGCGGAGGCTTCGGCGACGTGTTCGAGGCATTCTTCGGCGGCGGGTCGGCCGGCGGCGGCGGACGCGGGAGGCGTAGCCGGGTCCGGCCGGGCGGCGACGCCCTGCTGCAGCTGTCGTTGACCCTGGAGGAGGCAGCCTTCGGGGTGCGCCGTGAGCTGACCGTCGAGACCGCCGTCGTATGCACCACGTGCAGCGGCAGTGGTTGCGCACCGGGCACCTCGCCGCGCACCTGCCAGACCTGTGGCGGCCGCGGTGAGATCCAGTCCGTCCAACGCTCGTTCCTCGGCCAGGTGATGACCACCCGGGCCTGCTCTGCGTGCGCCGGCACCGGCGAGCAGATCGTGTCGCCGTGCCCGACGTGTGGCACCGAGGGACGCGTCCGGGCCCGCCGCACGATCACCGTCGACGTCCCCGCAGGCATCGAGGACGGTATGCGCATCCGGCTGTCCGGGCAGGGCGAGGTCGGCCCCGGCGGTGGACCGGCCGGCGATCTCTACGTCGAGGTCTCCGAGCAGCAGCACGACACCTTCACCCGTGACGGATCTGACCTGCACTGCACCATCACGCTGCCGGTGACGTCCGCAGCACTGGGCACGGATCTCGTCCTCACCACCCTCGACGGCGAGGAGAAGCTCGACATCCGCGCCGGCACCCAGGGTGGCGCCGTGCTGACCCTGCGCGGCAAGGGCGTGCCGCGCCTGCGTAGCTCCACCCGCGGTGACCTGCACGTCCACGTCGAGGTGCGCACGCCCACCAAGCTCGACGACGCGCAGGAGCGACTGCTGCGGGAGTTCGCGGCGCTGCGCAACGAGGAGGTCGCGGTCGGCACGAAGGGCGGCAGCTTGTTCGGCAAGGTCCGCGACGCGTTCGGCGGGCGTTGAGCACAGCGCGCACTCGATGACGCCGCCCCTCTTCCTGCTCGATCCGCTGCCTGCCGGTGAGTCGTTCGTGCTCGGCGGGGACGAGGGGCGCCACGCCGCGCGGGTGCAGCGGTTGGGTGTGGGGGAGGCCCTGCTCGTGTCTGATGGCCGCGGCGGCCTGCTCGACTGCGTAGTGGCCGAGGTGCTCGCGGCCGGGCTGCGGTTGTCGGTGCTCGACCGGCGGCAGGTGTCCCCGCCGCAGCCCCGCCTGGTCGTCGTCCAGGCGCTGCCCAAGGGTGATCGCGGCGAACTGGCCGTCGAGATGCTGACCGAACTCGGGGTGGACGAGGTGGTGCCCTGGGCTGCGGCGCGCTCGATCGCCCAGTGGCGCGACGCCCGCGGGGTGAAGGCCTTGGACAAGTGGCGGCGCACCGCGCGTGAGGCGGCCAAGCAGAGCCGTCGCCCGCACGTCCCGGCGATCGCCGAACTCGCGACGACGGCGCAGGTGGCCGAGCGCCTCTGCGCGGCCGCCGGGCTGGTGCTGCACGAGGCTGCGACAGCGGGACTGGCCGGCGCCTGGCTGCCGTCGAGCGGAGACGTCGTGCTCGTCGTCGGTCCGGAGGGCGGAATCAGCGAGGACGAACTGGCCCAGTTCGCCGCGGCCGGCGGGCAGGCCGTGCGGCTGGGCGAGCAGGTCCTGCGCACCTCGACGGCCGGGGTGGCGGCGCTAGCCGCCCTGTCGGTCCGCCTCGGCCGCTGGCCGTGAGCTCCGGCCAGTAATCTCACGGCATGGCTGATGACTGCCTCTTCTGCAAGATCGCGTCCGGTGAGATTCCGGCGACCAAGGTCTACGAGGACGACGGCACCATCGCCTTCGCGGACCTCAACCCCCAAGCTCCCGTGCACATCCTGGTCGTGCCGAGGCTCCACATCCCCGATATCGCCGCGCTCGGGACCAACGCGAAGGCCAGCGCCGCCCTGCTGCGCGCGATCCAGGCGGTGGCCGCCGAGAAGAACCTCAGCGATTTCCGGACGGTCTTCAATACCGGCGCCGACGCCGGGCAGAGCGTGTTCCACGTGCATGCCCACGTGCTGGCCGGCCGACCGATGCGCTGGCCGCCGGGCTGACCCGCCCGATTGCGGTGGCCCACCAGCCCAGCCAACCGAACCACGATCGAGAAATCACGGGCCTGCGCCGGTACAGTGAACTGGTCCACGTTGCCGACCAGAAAGCACAACTTGTCCGATCCCACACGAAGCCCGGATCGCGTCTCCACCCATATAGTCGTGCCCGGCGAGCAGGCCATGGTCTCGCTCCTCGGCTCGCGCGACGAGTTGCTCCGCGTGATCGAGCGCAGCCTCGACAGTGACGTCCACGTCCGCGGCAACGAGATCACGATCAGTGGCGCACCGGCTGACAACGCGGTGGCCGTCCGGCTCTTCGAAGAACTCCTCGAACTGGTGAAGGCCGGCCAGAACCTCACCCCCGACGCCGTCAGTCGGGCATTGGGCATCCTCACCGCCGACTCCGGCGAGCGCCCGGCCGAAGTACTCAGCCTGAACATCCTGTCCCGGCGCGGCAAGAACATCCGTCCCAAGACCCTGAACCAGAAGCGTTACGTCGACGCGATCGACAAGCACACGGTGGTCTTCGGTATCGGCCCGGCGGGTACCGGCAAGACCTACCTCGCAGTGGCCAAGGCGGTGCAGGCACTGCAGGCCAAGCAGGTCACCCGCATCATCCTGACCCGCCCCGCGGTCGAGGCCGGCGAGCGGCTTGGCTTCCTGCCGGGCACGCTCTACGACAAGATCGATCCCTACCTGCGCCCGCTCATCGACGCCCTGCACGACATGCTCGACCCGGAGTCGATCCCGCGCCTGACCCAGGCCGGCACGATCGAGGTGGCCCCGCTGGCCTACATGCGCGGGCGCACTCTCAACGACGCGTTCATCATTCTGGACGAGGCGCAGAACACCACGGCCGAGCAGATGAAGATGTTCCTGACCCGACTGGGCTTCGGCTCCCGCATGGTCGTCACCGGCGATGTGACCCAGATCGACCTGCCCGGCGGCACCCGCAGCGGCCTGAAGGTCGTCCGCGAGATCCTGGGCGACATCGACGACGTGCACTTCGCCAACCTGTCCAGCGCCGACGTCGTCCGGCACCGCCTGGTCGGCGAGATCGTCGACGCCTACGAACGCTGGGATGCCCTCGAAGCCGCCCCACCGAACCAACAGCAACGCAAACCCCGGCGCTGAGCATTGTGAGTATTGAGATCAACAACGAGTCCGGGGTGGCCGTTGACGAGCTGGGGCTGACCAAGCTGGGGCGCTTCGTGCTGGACGCGATGCGGATCAACCCGCTGGCCGAGTTGTCGGTCGTCCTGCTCGACAGCGCTGCGATGGCTGCCCTCCACCAGCAATGGATGGATCTGCCCGGCCCGACCGACGTCATGGCCTTCCCGATGGACGGTGCCGACGGGCCGATGGACCGCCTCGACCCGTCCGCACCGCCCAGTACGGACAGCGACCCGGGCGAGGCGATGCTCGGTGACGTCGTGCTCTGCCCCGAGGTGGCGGCCGAGCAGGCCGCCGCGGCCGGCCACTCCACAGAGGGCGAGCTGCACCTGCTCTGCACGCACGGCATCCTTCACCTGCTCGGCTTCGACCACGGCGACGCCGAGCAGGAGCGCGAGATGTTCGCCCTGCAGGCGCGCATCCTCGCCGACTGGGAGCAGGCGAGCGGCGGCGACCCGATCCACGTGCCGCTGCCCGGCACCGGCGCAGAGCACAGAGATCCAGCGGGTGGCCGCCGTGGCTGATCCCAGCCATCCCAGCCATCCCGGTCGCGGAGCCCGCCGGTGACCAGCTCTGATGCCATCGCGTTGATCGTCGCGCTCTGCCTGGTGCCGCTCGGCGGCCTGCTCGCCTGTGTCGACGCGGCGCTGGGGCGGGTTTCGGCCGCCCGCGTCGACGAGTTCCAGCGCGAGAACCGCCCGGGTGCCCGGGCGTTGGGCGCCATCGTCGCCGACCGGGCCCGGTACACGAACCTGCTGTTGATGCTGCGAATGTCCTGCGAACTCACGGCGACCGTGCTGGTCTTCCTGGTCGCCCGTGCCGAGATCGGCACGCGGTGGTGGGTGCCGGTAGGCACGATCGCGCTGATGGTCGTCGTTTGTTACGCCGTGATCGGCGTCGGCCCGCGCACCCTGGGCCGCCAGCACCCGAACCAGGTCGCGTTGGCCGGAGCCGGAGCGGTACGGCTGCTGGGCCGGGTGTTCGGCCCGCTGGCCTCGCTGCTGACCTTGCTCGGCAACGCGATCACGCCCGGGCGCGGCTTTCGCGACGGGCCGTTCTCCTCCGAGGTCGAACTGCGGGAACTGGTCGACATGGCCGAGCAGCGCGGCGTGGTCGAGCACGGCGAACGCGAGATGATCCAGTCCGTCTTCGAGCTCGGCGACACGATCGCGCGCGAGGTGATGGTGCCGCGCACCGAGGTGGTGTGGATCGAGCGAACCAAGAGCGTGCCGCAGGCGCTGGCGCTCGCGCTGCGCAGCGGCTTCTCGCGGATTCCCGTCGTGGGCGAGAACGCTGATGACGTCGTGGGGATCGCCTACCTCAAGGACCTTGTCCGCCGCGCCCAGGACGCCGAGGGCGCCCGTAGCACCCGCGTCGACGAGGTCATGCGGCCGGCCACCTGTGTGCCCGAGTCCAAACCGGTCGACGAACTGCTGCGCGAGATGCAGGCGCAGCGCACCCACATCGCCGTCATCATCGACGAATACGGCGGGACGGCTGGGCTGGTGACGATCGAGGACATTCTCGAGGAGATCGTGGGTGAGATCACCGACGAGTACGACGTGGAGCGCCCGCCGGTCGAGCGGATCGACCCCGACACGGTGAGGGTCACCGCCCGCCTGGCCGTCGAAGAGCTGTCGGACCTGTTCGGGGTGACGGTGCCGGACCGCAACGACGTCGAGACGGTCGGGGGTCTGCTGGCCGAGTCACTGGGCCGGGTGCCGATCCCTGGGGCGCGCACGTCGGCCTACGGTCTGGAGTTGATCGCCGAGAGCGCAGGCGGGCGCCGCAACCGCATCGACACCGTGCTGGTGCGCCGACTACCCGACGATGACGGCGCAGATCGGGCAGTGCGCAGCGAAGCGAGCGAGAACGCGTGAGCGAGACGGCCGACCCCGAGGACGCCAAACTGGTGACGCTGGCGCGCTCGGCGCGGGCGCGCACCGGTGCCGCGCAGGGCGCAGCGGTCCGCGACGGCGACGGCCGCACCTACGTCGCGACGAGTGTCGCGCTGCCATCGCTGTCGTTGTCGGCGCTGCAGGTTGCCGTGGCGATGGCCGTGTGCTCGGGCGCACCCGGGCTGGCGGCCGCCGTCGTGATCGGCGACGATTCGGCCGATCCCGCGGGGGTGGCAGCAGTCCGTGACCTGTCGCCCGCAGCGCCGGTCTATGCAGCAGACGCCGCCGGCGTGATCACCGGCCGGCACTGAGCTCGTAGGCAGGGTGCAACGTAGGCAGGGTCGGGCGTCGCACACCGGCCGGTGACGCCCGACCCTGCACGGCTCCCGGTCTCAGCCGACCAGCGCGAGAGCGGGGACGATGGTCTGCGCCTTCGGAGAGCCCAGCCCCGTCGCCGCGTCCCAGCCGGGCTTGGCCGCGAATCCGGGCACGGTCACGTCACCGTGATAGGTGTTGTCACCCACCGTGATGTCGTGGAACAGCGCCCGGTAGACCTTCGACGACAGCGTGATCGTGTACAACGCGGGGTTGATCGCGCCGAGGCGGCCGTGCCGCAGTTGGGTCGCCAACGAAACCAGGCCGGCCCATTGCGGCGAGCCCGCGCTGGTGCCACCGAAGATGAACACCAGGTCGGCACCGAATCCTGAGCTGCTCCACACGGCGAGCACGCCGCCGTTGATCGCCGCGTTGTAGGCCACGTCCGGAACGCCACGCGAGGGCAGGTGCCGGGGCAGCTGGTAGAGCGGCGTGCGGAACTTGACGGAGAACCCGCCGCCGCCGGCCGCGGCGAAGTCCGGCTCATTCCACACCGTCTCGCCGTGGTAGGCGCCGGTGAGACCGTCAGCGTCGAGGATCGTGCCGCCGACGGCGGTCACGTTGGGGTCGGTCGCGGGCGTGCTGGCCGCCTTGAAGAAGGAGCCGCCGTCGCAGGTGGGCTGCGCCGAGCCCTGGTCACCGGAGGAGGCGAGCAGCGTGATGTGGGCCCGGGTGGCTCGGGCGAACAACGCAGTCTGCTGGTTGAACAATGCCGGGTCCATGCACTGCTCGGCCTCACCGAAACTCTGCGAGATCACGTCGGCGGCGTTGTGGTCCACGACATACTTGGTGGCGGACAGGATGGCGGCGTCGTCATTGCTCTTGGCCAGGACGAGCAGGATTTTGGCGGCCGGTGCGATGGCGTGCGCCCACTCGATGTCGAGGGTGATCTCGCCGGCCCACCCCACCTGGTTGGCGTCGTTCGGGTCGAACGGCGTCAGCCCGTCCGGGGCGACGATCTGCAGGTTCGGTGCGGGCAGTTCGAAGACGCTGCTGAACAGGGCCAGGTCATGGGCGGCGGTGGGACTCTGGAACGCGTCGACGATGGCGATCGTGGTGCCTGCACCGTTGAGGTGGGTGAGCTGGTCGACGCCGTACGCGGCCCGGATCTGCGCCGGTGCGTAGCACTTGATCCCGCCGGGTGCAGGGACTTGGCAGGGGAACGTCCGGGGGGTGTTCGGCCCGACCTGTCCGACGGCCGTGTAGTGCGGGTGCGCCCCGATCGCGGGCGTGAGGTGCCCGGCGGCGCTGGCGCGAGCCGCGCCCGGGCTGGCAGCCAGTGCGGCTGCGACCAGCGCGGCGAGCGTCACCACGATGACGATCAACCGGTATTTCCGGTAGGTCAGGCTGCGGTACATGCGTCGATCCCCCGATCATCAAAGCCGACCGTGCGGCGATCACCGCGCGGGCCCCTCCCGGCTCGATGGTGTCCGAGCCGAGGCAATGGTCGCTCTTGCCCGTATTGTCAGTCAACCCCTGGTGGGGCTATAGCGGCAACTTATTGGACAAAGTGCCCGGCTGAATTCACCGCGTGAGCAGCCCGGGCAATGCCTCAAGCACGATCCGCCAGTCCGGCGAGCCCGGGTCGATGAGGGTGAAGTGGTCTCCAGACGCCGCGTGCAGTGACGCCTGGCCACCGGCTGCGGTGGCCGCGGCCACGTAGGCGGTGCTCTGCGCGATCGGCACGATCTGGTCGGCGGGCGAGTGGACGCACAGGACACGCGCGGCCAGCGGTACCTGCTGGATCGGGTCGGCGAGGGCGTAGCGCTGCGGCGTGAGCGCGTTGCCGAGCAGGTCGGGCACAGCCGTGCCGCCCACGCCGGTGTCGGCCGCGGTGACCAGGTCGAGCACGCCGGCCTGGGCGACGACGGCCGTGACCTCCACCTGCGGCGCCGTGCCGGGCGCACCGGCGGGCAGCGCTGACCGTCCGGCCGCCCAGGCCGCGAGGTGCCCGCCGGCCGAGTGCCCGATCGCCACGACCTTCGTTGTGTCGACGTCGAGGGTGGCGAGCAGGTCGATGCCTGCGGCGATGTCGGCGGGCGTGTGCGGCCAGCCGCCGCCGCTGCCGACGCGTCGGTACTCGAGGTTCCACACGGTGTAGCCGCGCCCGGCCAGGTCGGCGGCCAGCGGCGCACCGAGCGACAGGTCATAGGCCGATCGCCAGAACCCGCCGTGGATCACGACGACAGTCCCGGCCTGAGCCACACCCCGCGGGCGATAGAGCTCGCCGAACTGGGACGGGTCGCTGCCGTAGGAATGTCGGGTGCTCACCGCAGCAGTCTGCCGCGTCGGCCGTGGGCGGACTGCGCAGCCCGCTAGCGCCGTCGCACCAGCCAGGCCGGCCGTGCCGGTGAACAGTTGGCGACGGGTGAGGGCCATATCCCTCCTTCGTGCACATGACCTCGACCGGATCTGGAAATGCGCGGCGGGTCTAGCGACGTGCGTGCGGGAAATGACTGCAGCCGCAAGTGGGAGAATGGGGGTCATGACTTTCCGCTCCGGTTTCGCCTGTCTGGTCGGGCGCCCCAACGCCGGAAAGTCCACGCTGACCAACGCCCTGGTCGGGTCCAAGATCGTGATCACCAGCGCCAAGCCGCAGACCACCCGCCACGCAGTGCGGGGCATCGTCACCCGCGTGGACGCCCAGCTGATCCTGGTCGACACACCTGGGCTGCACCGGCCGCGGACGCTGCTCGGCCAGCGGCTCAACGACGTGGTGCGGGCAACGCTCAGCGAGGTCGACGTGATCGGATTCTGCGTGCCGGCCGATGAAAAGATCGGTCCCGGCGACCGATTCATCTCCGCCGAACTGGCCGAGCTGCGGGCGCCGGTCGTGGCCATCGTGACCAAGACCGACACCGCGTCGCGCCAGCAGATCGCCGCGCAACTGCTCGCGCTCAATGCCCTCGGCGACTTCGCCGACATCGTGCCGGTCTCGGCCGTCGCCGGTGATCAGGTCGGGCTGCTGGCCGACGTCCTCGTCACGCACCTGCCCGAAGGCCCCATGCTCTACCTGGGAGACGTGAGCACAGACAACGACACAGAGACGCGCATCGCCGAGCTGATCCGCGAAGCCTCGCTCGACGGAGTACGCCAGGAGTTGCCGCACTCGATCGCGGTCACTGTCGACGAGATCAGGCCGCGCGAGAGCCGCCCGGATATCACCGAGATCTACGCGACCATCCACCTGGAACGCGACAGCCAGAAGGGCATCGTGATCGGCCACCAGGGTGCTCGGCTGAAGTACATCGGCACCACCGCCCGGGCCGGTATCGAAGACCTGCTCGGCGGGCGCGTGCATCTCGACCTGCACGTCGCGGTCGAGGCGGACTGGCAACGCGACCCCAAGAAGCTTGATCGGCTGGGTTTCTAGCGGTGCTCACCAACTACCGCGCGGCATTTCGCGCGCCGGGCTCACCCGCGTTCAGCGCGGCCAGTTTCATCATGCGGTTCTCCATCGCGGTGTACCCCATCGCGTTCGTGCTGCTGATCTCGATACGCACCGGGCACTACTCATTCGCCGGCGTGTTGAGCGGCATTTACGTGTTCGCCAACGGCTTCGGCAACCCGGTGCTGGCCCGCCTGGTGGATCGGCACGGGCAGAGCCGCGTGCTGCTGCCCGCCACCGCGGTGCACGTCGCCGCAGTCGGGGCGATCGTCACGCTCGTGCAGGCCGGCGCACCGGACTGGACCCTCATCGCACCGACGGTGATCTGTGGCTTCGCCTACCTATCGGTCGGTTCGCTCGTCCGGGCGCGATGGTCGCACGTGCTCGCTGGCCGGGCCGAGCTCACCACCGCCTACTCGCTGGAGTCGACGCTGGACGAGGTGATCTTCACCGTCGGACCCTTGCTCGCGACGATCCTGGCCACCCAGGTCGATCCCATCGTCGTGTTCGTCTTCGGTGGGGCCCTGGTCGGGATCGGGGCGGCCTGGCTGCAACGCCAGCGGGCCACCGAGCCCCCGCCACACGAGGTCGGAACCCCCCGGCACGGGTCCGCGCTGCGCCATCGCGGGCTCCTGCTGCTCGTGGCAGCCGCGGGCGCCATGGGCGCCATCTTCGCCAGCGCGGAGGTGACGATGGTGGCCTTCTGCGGCCAGCACGGCTCCAGTGGCCTAGCCGGAGTGCCGTTGGCGTGCTTCGCTCTCGGCAGCGCGCTTTCCGGTTTCGTCTACGGGTCACGGACCCGGTCTGGGAATATGCTCACCCGATTCCGTCGGCAGGCCCTGATGTTCGCGGTGCTGCCGCTGCTGTTCCTCGCTGCGGTGAACATCCCCGTGCTGGCTGGGCTGGCGTTCGTAGTCGGCATGGGGATCGCCCCCACGTTGATCACATCCTTCGGCCTGGTCGAGCAGATCGTGCCCGGCGCGGCGTTGACCGAGGGGATGGCATGGCTGACTACCGGGCTGTCCATCGGCTACGGCGCTGCGGCCGCGCTCGTGGGCCGGCTGGCCGACGAGCGGGGCGCACGTTTCGCCTTCAGCGTGACGATCGGGTCCGGCCTGCTGCTGGGGCTGCTCGCGGTCGCCCTGCACGCCCAACTGCGTGAGCGCGTAGCCGAGTCGCATGCCGCCGTCGTCAGCTGAGAGTGCGACGATTGAGCAGTGCCGCTTTACCGTGACGAGGCGGTCGTCCTTCGCGTGCACAAGCTCGGCGAGGCCGACCGGATAGTCACCCTGCTCACTCGCAAGCACGGCCGGGTACGCGCGGTGGGCAAGGGCGTGCGGCGTACGACGTCGAAATTCGGCGCCAGCCTCGAACCGGGCAGCCACATCGACGTCCAACTGCACAGCCGGATGCCCGACGGGGCGCACCCGCCGGGCAGCCAGCGCGGCCTGGACCTGGTCACCCAGACCGAGTCGCTCGGGGCCTACGGTGCGCAGCTGGCTAGCGACTACTCGCGCTGGACGGCGGTGTCGGCAATCTGCGAGACGGCCGAGCGGCTGACCGAGGAGGGCGAGCCGGCGCTGCGGCTCTACTTGCTGATCGTCGGTGCGCTGCGCGCCCTGGTCGAGCGGGTGCACCCGTCCGGGCTGATCCTCGACGCGTTCCTGATCCGGGCGATGGCCAACGCCGGCTGGGAGCCCGCTCTCACCGAGTGCGCCAAGTGTTCCGCGCCCGGTCCGCACAGCGCGTTCAACGTGGCTGCCGGGGGAGCGATGTGCGAGAACTGCCGGCCGACCGGATCGGCGCGGCCGCTGCGCGAGTCCGTCGAGCTGATGGTCGCGCTGCTGGGTGGGGACTGGACGGCAGCCGACGCGAGTGAGGAGCCCGCCCGCCGCGAGTCGAGCGGGCTGGTCGCGGCGCACCTGCAGTGGCATCTGGAGCGCGGCCTGCGCTCGCTGCCGCTCGTCGACCGCTCCTGATGCGCCGGGCTGGGCAGCCGGCGCCGGTAGCGTTGGGCCGATGACGTCGCCGCCAGGCAACCGCAGCCGCGCCCGCGGCGGTGCGCGGCGCCGGGCGAGGCAATGGCCGGATCCGCCGGCACATCCTTCCGGGGCCCGGCCGCCCGCGATCCCGGCCGGGCTGGTCCCGCAGCACGTCGCGATCGTCATGGACGGCAACGGGCGTTGGGCGCAGGCCCGCGACCTGTCGCGTACTGACGGGCACCGGGCCGGTGAGGCCGCATTGATGGACGTGCTGCACGGAGCCATCGAGATGGGCGTGTCGACTGTGTCGGCGTATGCCTTCTCGACCGAGAACTGGCGCCGATCGCCCGAAGAGGTCCGCTTCCTGATGGGCTTCAACAAGGACGTCATCAAGCGCCGCCGCGACGAACTGGGTGCCCTGGGTGTGCGCATCCGCTGGGCCGGCCGACGGCCACGGCTGTGGCGCAGCGTGATCGATCAACTCGAGGATGCCGAGCGGTTCACGCGCGACAACGATCGGCTCACCCTGCAGTTCTGCGTCAACTATGGCGGTCGGGCCGAACTCGTCGACGCCACCCGGGCGATTGCGCGGGCCGTCGCGGCGGGCGAGCTCAACCCGGCCAAGATCGACGAGCGAACCATCGCCGCACATCTGGACGAGCCCGGGTTGCCCGATGTGGACCTGTTCATCCGGACCTCAGGGGAGCAGCGCACCTCCAACTTCCTGCTGTGGCAGTCCGCCTACGCCGAACTGGTCTTCGTCGACACGCCCTGGCCCGACTTCGACCGCCGGCACCTCTGGGCCGCTTGCCTGGCCTACGCCCAGCGGGATCGCCGATTCGGCGCCGCGGGTCCTGTCGACGCCGCGCCCATCGCGACATGATCTCGGTAACCCACTTCACGGCGTCCGACGGCGCGTTCGCCGAACGCGCCCGCCTCGCACTCCACGCGCTGGCCGCGCGGCCGGGCTACCTGCGCGGCACCATCGGTCGCTGCGCCGACGACGACAGCAGGTGGGTGCTGCTCACTGAGTGGGCGAACGTCGGCTCCTACCGGCGCGCGCTGGGCCGGTACGACGTGAGGCTGCACGCGACGCCGCTGCTCGCCGAGGCGCTGGACCTGCCGAACTCCTTCGAGCCGCTGATCGACATCGCCCCCGGCGGCGCAACGGAGCTCAGGGCAAGTGACCGCGGATGAGCAGCAGCCCGGCCGACACCAAGCCCGACTTTGACCCCGCCGGCGTCGCTGGCGGAGCCGAAACACGGCGCTGGCGGGGTCAAAGTTGGAGTTGGCGACGGTGGCGGGGACCCAGGCGCAGGACGCCGGAGTGGATCACCCCCGGCCTGATCACGTGGACCCGCTGGGTCGCGGTCATCGGCTGGGCGATCGCGTTTGCCGGCAAATGCTTCCTGGACGGCATCCCGTACTTCCGCAGTGATCTGTTGATGTGGATGGCGATCGGTCTGGCCGCGGCGAGCATCGGCAAGCGAGCGATCTGGACCGTGGTGCTCGATTTCGTGCCCTTCGCGCTCGTGCTGGTCGCGTACGACTATCTGCGCGGGATCTCCGACACGCTCGGCATGCCGACCTGGTGGCACCCGCAGAACGACGTCGACAAATTCCTGTTCGGCGGGACGCAGCCGACGGTGTGGCTGCAGGAGCACGTCAAGTATCCGACCGCGCAGTGGTGGGACGTGGCCGGCACCCTGATCTACGCCTCGTTCTTCTTCCTGCCCTATGTCACCGCCGCGGTGCTCTGGCTGCGCAGCCGGGCCGAGTTCGGCCAGTGGGCCGGACGGTTCGTCGCGCTGTCCTTCCTCGGCTTCGGGTTGTTCGCGCTGATCCCGGCAGCGCCGCCGTGGGCCGCGGCCAGGTGTAGCGCAGCCGAGGTGGCCAAGCACCCGTCGAACCCGGTGTGCATGGCGTTCAACCCGTCGTGGGTGCGCTCGGGCGGGATGCTCGGCCAGGTCACCCATCAGCGTCCGGGCGCCCATGCCTACATCGAGCGGCTCTCCGGTCGGGGCTTCTCCCAGTTGCACCTGAAGTTCGCCGGTGCGGTCATCCGGACCGGCCAGAGCGGCGTCGACCAGGTGGCCGCCGTGCCGTCGCTGCACGCGGGCGGCACGATGCTGTTCGTCGTCTTCTTCTGGCGCCGTTCGAAGGTGTGGGTGCGTGCCATCCTCGCCTCGTACGCGGTGCTCATGGGTCTGGCACTGGCCTATCAGGCCGAGCACTACATCTCCGACGTGCTGGCCGGTTGGCTGTGCGCCTTCGCGGTGGCCGCGGTGTTCGGCTACGTCGAACGGCCGCGAAGGCGTGCCCGACCGGTCGTTACGCTGGACGGACCGCCGCACGCCCCTGCGCCGACCGCCAGCCGGATGGAGAACCCGTGCCCACCGATCGCAACGACGCCGTCGTCAACCTGAGCAAACGACGAGGCTTCGTCTTTCCTTCCAGCGAGATCTACGGGGGCAGCCGCTCCGCGTGGGACTACGGGCCGCTCGGCGTCGAGCTCAAGGAGAACATCCGCCGGCAATGGTGGCGCTCGATGGTCACCAGCCGTGACGACATCGTCGGTCTGGACTCGGCGGTCATCCTCGCCCCGCAGGTGTGGGAGGCATCGGGACACCTGGCGACGTTCTCCGACCCGCTCGTCGAGTGCACCAACTGCCACCACCGATACCGGGCCGACCATCTCGAGGAGGAGTTCGAAGCGCGTAAGGGCCGAGCGGCCGACGGCGGGCTGGCCGGCATCCCGTGCCCCAACTGTGGCACCCGGGGCGCGTGGACCGACCCGAAACAGTTCTCCGGCATGCTCAAGACCTACCTCGGGCCGGTCGAGGACGACTCCGGCGTGCACTACCTGCGCCCGGAGACCGCGCAGGGGATCTTCGTCAACTTCCTCAACGTGATGACAACGGCTCGCAAGAAGCCACCGTTCGGCATAGCCCAGACGGGCAAGAGCTTTCGCAACGAGATCACGCCGGGCAACTTCATCTTTCGCACGCGCGAATTCGAGCAGATGGAGATGGAGTACTTCGTCCCGCCCGACGCAGACGAGGAGTGGTTCGACTACTGGCTGCAGCAACGCTGGGACTGGCACGTCGACCTCGGCATCGACCCAGGCAATCTGCGCTACTACGAGCATCCGAAAGAGAAGCTGTCGCACTACTCGAAGCGCACGATCGACATCGAGTACCGATTCGGCTTCGGTGGTTCGGACTTCGCCGAGCTCGAGGGAATCGCGAATCGCACCGACTTCGATCTGCGAACCCACTCCGAGCACTCCGGCACCGACCTCAGCTACTTCGACCAGGAGAAGAACGAACGGTGGACGCCCTTCGTCGTCGAGCCGGCGCTCGGCCTGACCCGATCGCTGCTCGCCTTCCTGCTCGACGCCTTCACCGAGGACGAGGCGCCCAACGCCAAGGGCGTCATGGAGAAGCGCACCGTGCTGCGGTTGGACAAGCGGCTGGCCCCGGTCAAGGCAGCCGTACTGCCCCTGTCGCGCAACGCCGACCTGTCGCCGGTCGCGCGGGATCTGGCAGCACAACTGCGCAAGAACTGGAACGTCGAATTCGACGACGCACAGGCGATCGGGCGACGTTACCGGCGCCAGGACGAGATCGGCACGCCGTTCTGCGTAACGATCGACTTCGACACACCCACCGATCATGCTGTCACGGTGCGCGAGCGTGATTCGATGTCCCAGGAACGGGTGGCGCTCGACCAGGTCGAGCCCTACCTGGCGCAACGACTGGTCGGTGCCTGACCAGTCTCGCTCACGACGACCGCAACGAGGAGCCAGCACATGAGCTACCCCGGATCAGGAGGGCCTGACTGGCCCGGTGACCCGTCGGGCCAGAATCCGCCACAGCCCGGCCAGCCCGGTCAGCCCGGCCAGCCGGGGTACGGCCAACCCGGTCAGCCCGGTCAGCCAGGAGGCCAGCCGGGGTACGGTCAGCCGCCCGGACCGCCGCCATATCAGCCCCCGCAGCCGACGACGCAACTGCCGGTGGTCCCTGCAGGCTACGGCGCGCCGCAGCCGCCCTACGGCCAGCAGCCCGGCGGGTACGGGCAACCACCGGTGCCTCCCGGCTACGGATCGCCCTACGGCCCGCAGCCGCCGAGGTCCGGCGGCAACAGGACACCGATCATCGCCGGAATCGTCGTCGTGTTGCTCATCGCCGGCGGCGTGCTTGTTTACTTCCTGACCAAGGGTGACGACAAGAAGACGCCAGTAGCGCAGCACAGGTCCACCGTGTCTACCGCGGCCCAGAGCACGGCTGGATTCCCGTCGTCGACGACCGGCCCGTCATCGGCACCGTCCACCGGGTCGAGCGGCGACATCAGCGAATCCGGGGCCAAAGCAGTGGTCGACCAGTACCTGAAGGACGTCAACGCACAGGACCGCACGGATGCGGCGACGCTCATCTGTCCCGAACTGGTCGATACGTGGCGCAGCTCGATCGACAAGGCGAGCGGAGACTTCACCGTCACGGTCACGAAGTCGACCTACCAGGGTTCGACGCCGAACAGTCGTGGCCTCGACCTGAAGTACTCACTTGACGTGAAGTCGGTCAAGACCAGCCAGACGGGCGTCAGCCCGGTCATCTTCACGGTTGTCGAGCGCACCGGCGACCTGCTGATCTGCGGCGAGACAGGCGCCTGAGCGACCCGGTGCAACACGGGCACGGTCACGCCGCCCGTACGGTGAAGCCGTGACCACGACGCTGACGGTGCCCTTGCGCCTGTCCGCGCACGTGATCGCCGACCCGCCGGTCGTACTCGCGCCCATGGCCGGGATCACCAACACCGCGTTTCGGCGGCTGTGCCGCGAAGCGATGCGCGACTCGCTGAGCCCAGGCCAGCCGGGCGGCCTGTTCGTCAGCGAGATGATCACCTCGCGTGCGTTGGTCGAACGCAACCCCAAGACGATGCGGCTGGTGCACTTCGCGGCTGACGAGCAGCCGCGCAGTATCCAGCTCTACGGTGTCGACCCCGCTGTGGTCGGCGCCGCAGTGCGGCTCGTCGTCGCCGACGATCTGGCTGATCACGTCGACCTCAACTTCGGCTGTCCGGTCCCCAAGGTCACGCGCAAGGGTGGCGGGGCGGCCCTGCCATGGCGGATGGGCCTGTTCGACGACATCGTGACCGCCGCGGTGCATGCTGCCGACGGGGTCGTTCCGGTGACGGTGAAGATGCGCATCGGCATCGACGGCCAGCACCACACTTACCGGGAAGCGGCCCTGCGGGCGCAGGATGCCGGCGTCTCCCACGTCGCATTGCACGGGCGTACCGCTGCTGATTTCTACGGGGGAACCGCCGACTGGGCCCCGATCGCCGAACTGGCCGACCTGCTCGACATTCCGGTTCTCGGCAACGGCGACATCTGGGAGGCCGACGACGCCGTGCGGATGATGCGCGAGACCGGCTGCGCGGGCGTAGTCGTCGGCCGCGGTTGCCTCGGCAGGCCGTGGCTGTTCGCCGATCTCGCGGCCGCATTCGCCGGACGCCCGGAACGGGCTCGGCCCGGGTTGTCCGAGGTCGTGGTCACGATGCGCCGCCATGCCCGGCTGTTGGCGGACTGGATGGGCGAGCCGCGTGGCGTCACCGACTTTCGCAAGCACGTTGCCTGGTATCTCAAGGGATTCTCGGTGGGCAGCGATCTGCGCGGTGCGTTGGCCGGCGCGTCGAGCCTGGCCGAGTTGGACGACCTGCTCGGCGCGCTCGACATCGACCAGCCGTTCCCGGTCCAGGTCGTGGGGCGCCCGCGTGGGCGGACGAGCGGGGCCCGGACGGTCTCGCTGCCCGAGGGGTGGCTGGCCAGCCCGGGCTCGCGCAGCATCCCGGCCGGCGCCGAACTCGCCGACAGCGGCGGCTGAGTCTGCCGGGACTACGGGAAGGCCGGCACCCGGTCGTCCTGCCGAGTCGCTGCCGCTGCCTCGGTGCGCACGTACGGTCCGGGCTTGGGGCGTGCCGTGCCGCCGGGAAACGCCAGCCGGATGATCGTGCGCTGCACGGTGCCCCATTGCTTGCGAAAAGGGCCGGTGTTGTACGGCAGCCCGTACTTTTCACACACCTTCTTGACCCGCGGCGCGATCTCCTTGTACCGCGAGCTCGGCAGGTCCGGGTACAGGTGGTGTTCGACCTGGAACGACAGGTTGCCGCTCATGAAGTGGAAGAAATCGCTGCCGTCGATGTTGGCGGCACCGATGAGCTGGCGCACGTACCAACCGCCGCGAGACTCGCCCGCGACCTCGTCCTCCGTGAACATGTAGGTCTGATCCGGGAAATGTCCGCAGAAGATGATCGCGTGCGACCACAGGTTGCGGATGATATTGGCGGTGAAGTCAGCCCACAGCGTGGTGCGCCAATGCCGGCCGGACAGCGCCCGGTACGCGACGTAGTCCTTCAGGATCTGGCGGCGCGCCTTCACGCCGATCGCTTTCAGTTCGTCGCGCACCTGGGATCTCGGCTTCTCGCCCTTGCGGATCTTGTCGAAGTCGAGGTCATGGACGGCCACGCCCCACTCGAACAGACCCATCAGCAGCACGTTATAGATCGGCTGGAGCAGGAACAGTGGATGCCAGGGCTGCCGGGGGTCGATGCGCATGATCTCGTAGCCGACGTCGTTGTCCTTGCCGATCACGTTCGTGTAGGTGTGGTGCACGAAGTTGTGCGAATGCTTCCAGGCCGCCGCGGGTGAAGCCGTGTCCCAGTCCCAGGTCGAGGAATGGATGTTCGGGTCGTTCATCCAATCCCATTGTCCGTGCAGCACATTGTGCCCGATCTCCATGTTCTCGACTATCTTGGCGACCGACAAGCCCGCCGTGCCGAGCAACCAAGCCGGCTTGTAGCGCGATCCGACGACGAGTACGACGCGCGACAGCGCTGCCAGCCTGCGGTGGAACTGGATGATGCTGCGGATGTAGCGGGCGTCGGATTCGCCGAGGTCCAAACGGATGTTCTGCCCGATGTCCTCGAACTCCTTGCCGATGTCTTCGAGTTGTTCCTCGCTCAGGCGATGCAGTGGGTTGGTATCAACGGATGGCACGGTCCTTGCTCCTTCGGTAGCGGTTCAGAGATCGACTTCTACGTGCCCTTCCGGGGCGTTGATGCAGATGCGGACCATCTGTCCGTCGGCGTGTGTCAGTTCGCCGTTGCGTAGGTCTCGGATGGTGCCCTCGCGCAGCCGACCGACACAGGTGTGGCAGACGCCCATGCGGCACCCGAACATCAGCTTGGCGCCGGCCTGTTCCCCGCCGAACAGGATGGATTGCCCTGGCTCGCACTCGGCGTCGCAATCGGTCACCCGCAGGTGGACGGTGCCGCCGGATCCGTCGCCCCCGCCAGTGCCGATAACGGGTTGGAACCGCTCGGTGTGCAACTGGTCGGCCAGGCCCTCGGCGTCGAAACGTTCCTGCGTGGTGTCGATCATCTCGCGCGGACCGGACAAGAACGTCTCGCGATCGCGCCAGTCCGGGCACAGCTCGTCCAAGCGGTCAGGTGTGAAGCGTGGTGCCTGACGAGTGTGGATCTCGCAGAGCCGGTAGCCGGCCCGCAGCCTGTCGAGGCGGCGGAGCATGCCTCCGAAGATCATGTCATCGGCATCGCGGCTGCTGTGCACGTGAACGGCGTCGGCCAGGGCATCACGCCGGTCGAGTTCGCGCAGCATGCTCATGATCGGGGTGATCCCGCTGCCCGCGGACAGGAACAGCATCTTGGGACGACACTCACCCGGGATGGCGAAGGTCCCCTCGACCTCGCCCAGGAACACCGTCTGGCCGGGCTGGGCCTGACGCACGAAGATGGGTGACATGCACCCGCCCTCGGTGTACTTGACGGTGATCGACAGGATGCCTTCGGGATGGCCGGGGTCAGAGGTGATGGTGTAGGCCCGCCAGCGCCGGATGCCGTTGACCTCCATGCCGATGCGCAGGTACTGGCCGCTGACGTGCCCGGCCCAGGGAAAGTCGGGTTTGATGACGACGGTCGCCGCGTCGGCCGTTTCGCGGCGGACCCGCACAATCGTTCCAGTCAGTTCACGGGTGGACCACTTCGGATTGATCAAGGCGAGATAGTCGTCCGGCAGCAACGGGGTGGTCAGTGCCCTGGCCAGCCGGAGCGCCCGCCGACGGGCAGCAGAAATCTCGGGTCGTGCACCGGTTTCGACCATGCCTCACCCCGAGCAGTTGGTGATACGGGCAGTTCTCTCTACCGAAACAAATGAGTGCACACGTGTCAACTCAAAGCGTCGCGACACACCATCGGTAGTGGCTGATCCGGCCCGGTCATAGGCTGGCGGGCGAACGCCACATCGTCTGAGCTGACGGAGCGCGCCATGCCCAAATACGTCTACGACTTCGCCGAAGGCAACAAGGACCTGAAGGATCTGCTGGGGGGCAAGGGCGCCAATCTCGCGGAGATGACGAACCTGGGTCTGCCGGTGCCGCCCGGCTTCGTCATCACCACTGAGGCGTGCAAGGAGTACCTGAAGAGCGGGCGCCAGCCCACCGAGATGGCAGCGGAGGTCTCCGAGCATCTGGACTCGCTCGAGAGGGCCATGGGCAAGAAGCTCGGCCAATCCGACGACCCACTGCTCGTCTCGGTCCGGTCCGGCGCCCGCTTCTCGATGCCGGGCATGATGGAGACCGTCCTGAACATCGGCCTCAACGACCAGTCGGTGCGGGGCCTGGCCGCTCAGGCGGGCAACGAACGCTTCGCATTCGACTCGTATCGGCGGCTGATCCAGATGTTCGGCAAGACCGTTCTGGGCGTGGCCGGTGAGCATTTTGAGGACGCTCTCGATGGGGCCAAGCACGCCAAGGACACCACCAACGACCTCGACCTCGACGCCGACGACCTGCGCCAGCTGGTCGAGACGTACAAGGAGGTCATCGTCGAGCATGCCGGCCGCCCGTTCCCGCAGGATCCCCGCGAGCAGATGGACCTGGCGGTCCGGGCCGTGTTCGACTCATGGAATACCGAGCGAGCCGTCATCTACCGCCGCCAGGAACGTATCGCGGGTGACCTGGGCACCGCCGTCAGCATCGTGGCGATGGTCTTCGGCAACCTCGACATGGACTCGGGCACCGGCGTCGCGTTCACCCGTGATCCCGCCTCTGGCGCCCAGGGCATCTATGGCGACTACCTGCAGAACGCCCAGGGTGAGGACGTCGTCGCCGGCATCCGTAACACCCTGCCGCTGCCTGACTTGGAAAAGCTGGACAAGAAGTCCTACGACGAGCTGCTGATGAATATGCAGACCCTCGAGGAGCACTACCGCGACCTGTGCGACATCGAATTCACCATCGAGCGCGGCAAGCTGTGGATGCTGCAGACCCGCGTCGGCAAGCGCACCGCTGCTGCCGCGTTCCGGATCGCCACGCAGCTGGTCGACCAAGGCCTGATCGACATGGACGAGGCGGTCTCGCGCGTCACGGGAGCGCAACTGGCGCAGCTGATGTTCCCGCGCTTCGACGAATCGGCGAAGCGCAAGAAGATCGCTGGGGGCATGGGCGCGTCACCGGGCGCCGCCGTGGGCAAGGTGGTGTTCGACTCCTACACCGCGATCAAGTGGTCGCGCTCGGGTGAGGACGTGATCCTGGTCCGTCGCGAGACCAACCCCGACGACCTTGAAGGCATGATCGCAGCGCGGGGCATCCTCACCTCGCGCGGCGGTAAGACCTCGCACGCAGCCGTCGTCGCGCGGGGGATGGGCAAGACGTGTGTCTGCGGCGTGGAGTCGATCAACGTCGATACCAAGAAGCGCGTCCTGCGGGCGCCGCACGGTGTCGAGATCCACGAGGGCGACGTCATCTCGATCGACGGCACGAGCGGCGATGTGTACCTCGGCGACGTTCCCGTCGTGCCATCGCCCGTGGTGCGCTACTTCGAGGGCGAACTGGACCCCGAGGCCGAGGACGCGGGTGACTTGGTGCAGGCGGTCGACCGGATGATGCGCCACGCCGACGGCGCCCGGCGCATGGTGGTGCGAGCCAACGCAGATACCCCCGACGACGCAGCCCGCGCACGGCGCTTCGGGGCCCAGGGGATCGGATTGTGCCGCACCGAGCACATGTTCCTGGGCGAGCGGCGCGCCCTGGTCGAGGCACTGATCCTGGCCGACACCGACGAGGAGCAGCAGCGGGAACTGGCCGAACTTCTGCCGCTGCAGCGCGAGGACTTCATCGGCATCTTCGAGGCGATGGACGGACTGCCGGTCACCATCCGGCTGCTGGACCCGCCGCTGCACGAGTTCCTGCCCAACATCACCGAACTGTCCGTGCGGGTGGCAGTGGCTGAATCGCGCGGCGAGAAGCGTGAGGGTGACCTGCGCATGCTTCAGGCGGTACACAAACTGCACGAGCAAAACCCCATGCTTGGCCTGCGCGGCGTGCGGCTGGGCGTGGTCATCCCTGGGTTGTTCGAGATGCAGTCGCGGGCGATCCTCGAGGCGGCGGCTGAACGCATCCGGGCCGGCGGGGTGCCGCGCGTCGAGATCATGGTGCCGCTCGTGGCGAATGTGCAGGAGTTCGAGACGGTCAAACAGGCGATCATCCAGGTGGCACGCGACGTGCGGGCCGAGACCGGGGTGCACCTGGAATTCCTCGTGGGCACGATGATCGAGCTGCCCCGGGCGGCGCTGACCGCCGGGCAGATCGCCGAGGCGGCCGAGTTCTTCTCCTTCGGTACCAACGACCTCACGCAGACCACGTGGGGTTTCTCCCGCGACGACGTCGAGGCGGCGTTCTTCTCTGCCTATCTGGAGAAGGGCATCTTCGGCGTCAGCCCGTTCGAGTCGATCGACCGCGAGGGTGTCGGCGAACTGATCAAGATCGCGGTGGAGCGCGGCCGGGCCGAACGGCCGGCGCTGAAGCTGGGGATCTGCGGGGAGCACGGCGGGGATCCGGACTCGGTGCACTTCTTCGAAGAGGTCGGCTTGGACTATGTGTCGTGTTCGCCGTTCCGGGTGCCGGTAGCCCGGCTGGAGGCCGGCCGTTCGGTCGGCGAGGACTGACCGTCGCTACTGCGGGTCGGCCCTCAGGAGTGAATCTCGGCCGGGGGGCCGCCGCCGCGACCAGGTAACGTCGAGGCGTGTTCTGGCGCCGACCCCGAGCTGCGATCCGCGATTCACTCGCGTCGCGGCCCCGCGACCCCGATGGCGGCACCGCCATCCTGCCGAGCATCGCCCTGGTCGAGCAGATTCTTGACGAGTTCGGCCTGAAACATTCCCTCGACGACGATGGTGACCTCACCGTCCGGTGGGAGAAGTGCAGCGTGTTCTTCTTCTTCTACGGCGACCGGCACGAGGTGCTGCAGGCCCGGCTCTACCTGAACCGGCGTTTCTCGGTCGATAACCGAGGGGCACTGGCGTTGTTGCTCGACGAGTGGAACCGCACGAAGCTGTTTCCCAAGGCCTACACCGTGCTGCCCGACGACGGGATGGTCGGGATCTGCGCCGAGCAGTGCTTCGACTTCGAGGCGGGGGTGACTCGCGCGCAATTGAAGTACGCGATCGGCATGTGGGTCGACACGTTGCTGCGCTTCACTGACTGGGTCGACGAGCAGGTCTAGTGGAGCAGTACGACGCGGCCGCCCGCGAACGCCGGGTCGGCGAGCCGCCTAAGCGCGCGGGTGCGGCACGCAGTGCTGCCTCGCGGGGTGAATTCCAACGCGACCGGGCGCGGGTGCTGCACTCCTACGCGTTCCGGCGGCTGGCCGACAAGACCCAGGTCGTCGTTCCAGGAGAGGACGACTTCCCCCGTACCCGGCTGACCCATTCGCTCGAGGTGGCCCAGATCGGGCGCGAGATCGGGCAGGCGCTGGGCTGTGACCCGGACGTGGTCGATGCCGCTGGGCTGGCGCACGACATCGGACATCCGCCGTTCGGGCACAACGGTGAGGACGCGCTGGACTCGGTGGCCGGGCCCTGCGGCGGTTTCGAGGGCAACGCGCAGACGCTGCGCATCCTCACCCGCCTGGAGGCGAAGGTGACCTGGCCGTCGGGTGAGCCGGCCGGGCTGAACCTCACCCGATCCGTGCTCGACGCGGCCTGCAAGTACCCGTGGCCGCGGCGCGAGGGCACCCACAAGTTCGGCGTGTACGACACCGACCGCGCCGCCTTCGACTGGCTGCGCGCCGGGACCCCCGAGGGCCGGCGCTGCCTCGAGGCCCAGGTCATGGACTGGGCTGACGACGTGGCCTATTCCGTGCACGACGTCGAGGACGGCGTGCACGCCGGGCTGATCCGGCTCGCGCACGTCGACGACGCCGCTCGCGAGGCGTTGTGCAGCGTGGCGGCGGCGCTGTATTCCACCCGAGCACCGGAGGAACTGGCCCCGGTTCTGGACGAATTGCTCGACCTGCCGACGCTGCGCGACCTGGCCGATTACGACGGGTCCTACCTGGCCCAGACTGCGGCCAAACGGGCCACCAGCGAGCTGACCGGCCGCTTCGCCGGCGCCGCGGTCCAGGCCACCCGAGCCGCCCACGGCGAGGTCCCGCTGGCCCGCTACGCCGCCGACCTCGTCGTCCCCGCTGCGATCGCGGCCGAATGCGCGCTGCTCAAGGCGCTGGCCGCGCACTACGTCATGCAGCGCCCGGGTTCGGTGACCAGGCAGACCGGGCAGCGGGCCCTGCTGGTCGAACTCGTCGAGGCGATCGAGGCCGGGGCCCCGGACACGCTGGACCGTGGCCTGGCCCCGGCCTGGGAGATAGCCGCCGACGCCGCCGGGCGGCTGCGGGTCGTGATCGACCAGGTGGCCCAACTCACTGACTCCTCTGCCGTTGCCTGGCACCGCCGTCTCGTCGCCGCCCGCTAACGGCGCCGCCGCCCGCTAACGGCGTCGCCGCCCGCTAACGGCGCCGCCTGGATGACCTCGCGGTGTGGGGCGAACGCGGGCCGTACCCGCCGCCTCGTCGGCCCGCCCGCCTAGACTCACCGGCGTGGCAGGGCGCATCCGGGACGAAGACATCGCTCTCGTCCGCGAGAAGACGCCCATCGAGGAGATCATCGGCGAGCATGTCCAGCTGCGTAACGCAGGCGGCGGCAACCTCAAGGGGATCTGCCCGTTCCACGACGAGAAGTCGCCCTCGCTGTCGGTCTCCCCGGCCCGCGGGCTGTACCACTGCTTCGGCTGCTCGGCTGGTGGCGACGTGATCCGCTTCGTCCAGACCATCGAACACCTCGACTTCAGCGAGGCGGTCGAGCGCCTGGCGGCGCGGGCCAATGTGCAGCTGCGCTACGTCGAGGGCGGCCCCATCCAGTCGCGCACGCACGGCCAGCGGGCCCGGCTGGTCGAGGCGCACATCGCCGCGGCCGCGTTCTACGCCGAGCAACTGCGCAGCACCCAGGCTCGCCCGGCCCGGGAGTTCCTGGCCGAACGCGGATTCGACGAGCAGGCGGCCGAACGCTTCGGCTGCGGCTACGCGCCCGACGGCTGGGAGCAGCTCACCAAGCACCTGCTGGCCTTGGGCTTCACACCGGCCGAGCTGACGCTGGGCGGGCTGTCGCGCGAGTCCGGCCGCGGTTCGCTCATCGACCGGTTCCACCGCCGGCTGCTGTGGCCGATCCGCGACGTCGCCGGCGACGTCGTCGGGTTCGGCGCCCGCCGCCTTTACGACGACGACAAGATCGAGGCCAAGTATCTCAACACGCCCGAGACGCCGATCTACAAGAAGAGCCACCTGCTGTATGGGGTCGACATCGCCAAGCGCGAGATCGCCCGCCAGCACCGCGCGGTGATCGTCGAGGGATACACCGACGTGATGGCGTGCCACCTGGCCGGCGTGACGACCGCAGTTGCCACCTGCGGCACGGCGTTCGGGTCAGACCACGTCTCGGTGGTGCGGCGGATGTTGATGGATTCCGACGCGTTCACCGGTGAGGTGATCTTCACCTTCGATGGCGATGCCGCGGGCATGAAAGCCGCGGAGCGGGCGTTCGGCGACGACCAGAAATTCATGTCGCAGACGTTCGTGGCCATCGAGCCGACCGGGATGGATCCCTGCGAACTGCGGATGAAATCCGGTGACACCGCGGTGCTCGACCTGGTGGCCCGGCGCATCCCGCTGGTCGAGTTCGTGCTGCGTGCCACGGTCGGCCGTTTCGACCTCGACACCGCCGAGGGCCGTGTCGGTGCCCTCGACAAGGGTGTGCCGCTGGTCGCGCAGATCAAGGACCGCTCGCTCCGCGACGAATATGCCCGCCGCCTGGCCGGCCTGGTCGGCGTCAGCGACCCGCTCGACATCGTGGCCCGCGTCCGCGGCCTCGTCCGCTCCAGCGAGCAGCGGGTGAGCGGGCCGGCAGCCGTCCGCCCCGCCGAGGCCGACACGACCCGGGTGAGCGAGGCGGTGGCTTCCGTCGAACGCGAGGTGCTCAAGATCGCCCTGCAGTTGCCGGCCATCGCCGGTCCGCAGTTCGACGCGCTCGCCGAGGACGCCTTCGTGCTGCCTGCGCACCGGGCGCTCCGGCGGGCGATCGGCCAGGCCGGCGGGACCGCCGCGGCGGTCACGGGCCCGGCCTGGACCTCGGCGGTCGAGGCCAGCCTGCCCGACGACACGCTGCGCAGCGGGGTGCACGCCCTGGCCGTCGAGCCGCTGCGCTCCGGCGCCGACGCCCAGGACCGCTACGCCGACGCCGTGCTGGCCCGGCTGCACGAGATCGTGGCCGGCCGCCAAGTCGCCGCGCTGAAGTCCAGGCTGCAGCGGATCAATCCAGTCGAGGCTCCCGAGGACCATGCTCGTCTGTTCGGTGAGTTGATCTCGCTGGAGAGCTACCGGCGCAGCCTGCGCGAGCGGGCCATCGGCGACCAGTGACGGCACCGTCCTGATGGCACTGTTCCACCGCCGCGAAACGCCACCCGCCGACGCCCTGGCTGCGTTGCCGAAGGGCGAGCGGGTGCTGTCCTGGGCCGGCACCGAGTCCGGCGCGGCCGTGCTCGCCACGCCGCGCGGGCTGTGGTGGCCGGACTCCGACGGCGCGAGGCTGATCGGCTGGGAGTACATCGACAAGGCGGTCTGGCGCGACGCCCAGTTGAGCGTTACCCAGGCCGACGTCGTGGACGACATCCTGCTCGTCGACCGCGCGCCCCGATCAGTGGAGTTGTCCGCCCCTCGCGACCTGCCCGCCACCGTGCGCAAACGCGTCGAGTCGAATGTGGTTCGCTCCGAGGTGCGCTCGGTGGGCGGGGGACTCGCACGCTTCGTCGCCCGCCGCATACCGGGACGCGACGGCGTCGTGTGGTGGGTTCGACTCGAGGGGGTGGGAGACACCGAGCAGGTGCGCACCCAGATCGAGGCCGAGCGCGCCGTCCTGCAGGCCGAATGGGTGCAGGCGCAGGTCTAGCGGGCGCGGAGTGCTGGGTGAAACGGGACGGATTCAGCTACCCCGGAGCTCGGTTAGTGCTGATGCCCGTTCGTGGCGTGCAGGCCGTGCGAGACCGGCGTGCCCCGCAGCTTCGAGGCGACGCTCTCGCGAGCCTGGCCCCTGACCTGATCGACCTGCGCCCGCAGAACACCTGCCGTCGATTGGACGGTCTGACTGCCGGCGACCTTGCGGGCGACCGCGACGATGTGCTCGTACCTCTCGCGCCCGGCTTTGGCACCCAGCACGTATCCGACAGCGCCGCCTACCAGGAATGACAGCTTCATCGCCGAACTCCTTTCACGGGGTAGCTGCACTCTAACTCTGGCGCGGGGCAGCACAAGGGTGAGATAGGCTGGCTCGCTGCGGCACCTGGGGCCGTAATCGCAGATCCCCCGTAGCTCAATTGGCAGAGCATTCGACTGTTAATCGAAGGGTTACTGGTTCGAGTCCAGTCGGGGGAGCCAGTGTTTGTCAGGCCTACAGCGATGTAGTCCCATGATCAGCGCCATCAAGTGTCACGAAAGTGTCACAGATGCCCTCACGATGTGCGTTCGAAGGACGTGAACCGTTCACGAAGGACTCTCTGGAGTCTGTCGAGGGCATCCGCGGCGGCGATCAGTTCTTCGGCCAATCGCCGTGCATTGCGGGCGTTGAGCAAATGGGTTCTCTCCTCGCTGCTGAGCACCGCCAGCTCGTCGGTGACGGCGAGGGAGAAGACCAGATGCCGCCCCTTCACGGTCACGATCGGTGCCGGCTCGGAGCTCATACTTCGCTTCCGAACGCCTCCGACAGCGTGTTGCCCGCCGCCGCCAGCTCGGCGGGGTGGGCATGGCTGTAGGTCCGGCGCATAACTACCTCGTCGTGACCGTGCCAGGCTGCGACGATGTGATCGGGCACTCCAGCGTTGCGCATTGTGGTGACGCTGGAATGCCTAGCGCCGTGCAGGGTCACTGCGGGCACGCCGGCGACTCTGCAGTGTTCGCGCCACAAATCGGTCCAGCGCTCCGGACGCATCGGCTCGCCAGCTTCGTTCACTGCCATGTAACCCGTTCGCGCTTGTTCCGCTCCGAACGCAGCCAACTGCGTCTTGCGCAGCTTGCGCAATGAGCCAAGCACGTCGGGGG
>JALYVG010000044.1 GCA_030853345.1 Actinomycetota bacterium
ACGAGGGCGACATTGTCATCGACTGCGGTAATGCGCACTACGCCGACACCAGGCGCCGCGAGGCGCAGCTCAAGGAGCACGGCCTGCACTTCGTCGGCTGCGGCGTATCCGGCGGCGAGGAGGGCGCACTGAACGGGCCGAGCATCATGCCCGGCGGGTCGGTCGAGTCCTACCAGACGCTCGGGCCGATGTTCGAGTCGATCGCCGCACAGGTCGACGGCACGCCGTGTTGCGTGCACGTCGGCCCGGACGGCGCGGGGCACTTCGTCAAGATGGTGCACAACGGCATCGAGTACGCCGACATGCAGCTGATCGCCGAGGCCTACGACCTGCTGCGCACCGGCCTGGCGCTCGAGCCGGCCGAGATCGGCCAGATCTTTCGCACCTGGGACGAGGGCGACCTCGACTCGTTCCTGATCGACATCACCGCCGATGTACTCAGCCACGTCGACGCCGAGACCGGCCGGCCATTCGTCGACGTCGTGCTCGACCAGGCCGAGCAGAAGGGTACGGGCCGCTGGACGGTGCAGAGCGCGCTGGACCTGGGCATCCCGATCACCGGCATCGCCGAGGCGACCTTCGCCCGAGCACTGTCCGGTCACGCTGAGCAGCGTGCGGCTGCGCAGGCCGCGTTCGGTGGCCAGGCGGCGACTCTGGCCGTGGCCGATCGAGAGGCCTTCGTCGAGGACGTCCGGCGCGCCCTGTACGCGTCGAAGGTCGTCGCCTACGCCCAGGGTTTCGACCACATCGCCGCGGGCAGCGACGAGTACGGGTGGGACGTCGACCGCGGCGCCATGGCGACGATCTGGCGCGGTGGCTGCATCATCCGGGCCCGCTTCCTGGACCGCATCCGCGAGGCCTACGACGAGGATCCTGCGCTGGCGAGCCTGCTCGTCGCGCCCTACTTCGTAACGGCGCTGCAGGACGGGGTCGACAGCTGGCGCCGGGTTGTGGCCGCGGCGGCGACCGCCGGGGTCCCCACGCCGGCCTTCTCATCCTCGCTGGCCTACTACGACGGATTGCGCCGCGACCGGTTGCCGGCTGCGCTCATCCAGGGCCTGCGCGACAACTTCGGTGCGCATACCTACCGGCGGGTCGACCGCGACGGCAGCTTCCACACCGAGTGGGCCGGCGACCGGGCCGAGCACTCCGCCTGAGCTTGGCCCCATAGCAGGTGGTTGCGCGGCGTGTCTGCCTGCTCAGGGGCGAAGGTGGGGGTCAGAGTCGGCTACTCCCCCGTGGGTAGCTCCACGTGGCCGCCGAACTCCTTGCGCATGGCCGAGAGCAGCTTGTCGGCGTAGCCGGCCTCGCCGCGGCTGCTGAACCGGGCGAACAGAGCAGCGGACAGCACCGGCGCCGGAACGCCTTCGTCGATGGCTGCCTTCAGCGTCCAGCGCCCCTCGCCGGAGTCCGAGACCCGTCCGGCCAGGCCGTCGAGGCTCGGGTTGGTGGACAGCGCGTGCGCCGTGAGATCGAGCAACCACGACGCCACGACCGAGCCGCGCCGCCACACCTCGGCCACCTTGTCGATCTCGATGTCGAATTGGTAGTACTGCGGCTGGTCGAGCGGGGTGACCTCTGCCGAATGGGACTGCTCCACCGCGCCAGCGTCCGCGTGCTGCAGCACATTGAGACCCTCGGCGTAGCTGGCCATCATCCCGTACTCGATGCCGTTGTGGACCATCTTGACGAAGTGCCCGGCACCGTTCGGCCCGCAGTGCAGGTAGCCCTGCTCCTCGCGGCTTGGGTCACCGGAGCGTCCCGCCGTACGGGGCGCCGCCTCGACGCCGGGGGCGATGCTGGCGAACAGCGGGTCGAGGTGGTGGATGATCTCAGGTTCCCCGCCGATCATCAGGCAGTAGCCACGCTCGAGGCCGAAGACACCGCCGCTGGTGCCGACGTCGACGTAGTGGATGCCGTTTTCCTTGAGCCGGGCGGCCCGGTCGATGTCCTCGCGGTAGTTCGAGTTGCCGCCGTCGATGATGATGTCGCCGGGCTCCATCAGCTCGGCGAGGTCGGCGACGACCCGGCCGGTGATCCCGGCCGGAATCATCACCCAGGCCGTGCGCGGCTTGTCCAGCGCGGCCACGAAGTCCGCAAGCGTCAGCGTGCCGACCGCGCCCTCCTTCTCGAGTTCGGCCACGCTCTCGGCGCTCGTGTCGAATGCAACCGCGGTGTGCCCGTCCCGCATGATCCGGCGCACGATGTTGGCACCCATCCGGCCCAGGCCGATCATTCCCAGCTGCATCAGGACTCCTTGTTCGCGCGGTACCGACGGATGAGGGCGTTGGTGGAGCTGTCGTGCGCCAGATCCGGTTCGTCGGCGGCAGTCAACTCGTCAGCGACCTTCTTGGCCAGCACCTTGCCCAATTCGACGCCCCACTGATCGAAAGAATTGACGTCCCATATCGCCCCCTGCACGAACACGCTGTGCTCGTAGAGCGCGACGAGCGTGCCGAGTGCCCGAGGGGTCAACCGCTCGAGCAGCAACGTGTTCGACGGCCGGTTGCCCTCGAAGACCCGGTGCGCGACGAGTTCTGCCGAGGCGCCCTCGGCGGCGACGTCGTCGGCGCTCTTGCCGAACGCGAGCGCCTCGGACTGGGCGAACACGTTGGCGGTGAGCAGGTCCTGATGCGCGCCGAGCGGGGTGAGCGATCTGGTGAACCCGATGAAGTCGCACGGCACGAGCTCGGTGCCCTGGTGGATGAGCTGATAGAAGCTGTGCTGCCCATTGGTGCCTGGTTCGCCCCAGAACACCGGGCTGGTGGCGTAGTCGACCGGCTCGCCGGACAGGGTGACGTGTTTGCCGTTGGACTCCATTGTCAGCTGCTGCAGGTAGGCGGGGAACCGCTTGAGGTACTGCGCGTAGGGCAGTACGGCCTGCGTCTGGGCGCCGAAGAAGTCGGTGTACCAGACGGTGAGCAGCCCGAGCAGCACCGGCAGATTCGCCTTGAACGGGGCGGTGCGGAAATGCACGTCCATGGCGTGGAAGCCCGCGAGCAATTCACCGAACGCGTCCGGCCCGATCGCCACTATCGTCGACAGGCCGATGGCCGAATCCAGCGAGTAGCGCCCGCCGACCCAGTCCCAGAATCCGAACATGTTCATGACGTCGATGCCGAACGCCTCGACCGCGTCGGCGTTGGTCGATACCGCCACGAAGTGCTTCGCTATCGCGGCGGTATTGCCCGACATCGCGGCCAGGACCCAGTCCCGCGCGCTGGTTGCGTTGGTCATCGTCTCGAGCGTCGTGAACGTCTTCGAGGAGATGATGAACAGCGTCTCGGCCGGATCGAGGTCGCGGGTGGCCTCGACGAAGTCGGAGCCATCGACGTTCGAGACGAACCGGAACGTGAGTTCGCGCATGCTGTAGTGCCGCAGCGCCTCGTAGGCCATCACTGGCCCGAGGTCCGATCCACCGATGCCCACGTTGACGATGTTGCGGATCGGCCGGCCGGTGTGGCCCAGCCAGCGGCCCTGGCGCACCCGGTCGGCGAACTCCGCCATCCGGTTCAGCACCTCGTGCACGGCCGGCACCACGTCGATGCCGTCGACGGTGATCCGTTCACCCCTCGGGGCCCGGAGCGCGACGTGCAGGACGGCGCGGCCCTCGGTGGAGTTGATCTTCTCTCCCGCGAACATGGCATCGATGCGCCGGCGCAGTCCGCATTCCTCGGCCAGCCCCAGCAGCAGCCCGAGCGTCTCGTCGGTGACGCGGTTCTTGGAATAGTCGAGATAGATGCCCTCGACCTCGAGCGTCAACCGCTCACCGCGCCCGGGATCGGCGGCAAACAGCTCCCGCAGGTGCGTGCCAGCTGTGCGGGCATGATGTTCGCTCAATGCCAGCCAGGCCGGACGAGCGGTCAGTCGAGTGGAATTCGCGAGCCCCATGGTGAGCAACCCTGCCAGACCGCCGGGCACCCCCGCCGCACGAGGGCACCGGGGCCGGACCGATAGCCTCTGCAGCGTCAACCACACGGCAGACTGGGGATTGCGACGTGACTAGCGACCGGCCGCGGTTGTCCGTGATCGGGACGGGGTACCTCGGGGCCACCCATGCCGTTTGTATGGTCGAACTCGGCTACGAGGTCATCGGCCTGGACATCGACGAGTCGAAGATCGAGCGGCTGCGCAGCGGCGAAATCCCGTTCTACGAGCCTGGCCTGCCCGAGTTGCTGGCCAAGCACATCGACGGCGGCCGGCTTCGCTTCACCACGTCCTACGCCGAGGTGGCCGAGTTCGCCGATGTGCACTTCATCTGCGTGGGCACACCGCAGCGCACCGGCGAGCTTGCCGCGGACATGACCTACGTCGACGCAGCGTTCAGCTCCCTGGCGCCGCACCTGACGCGCAAGGTGCTCGTCGTCGGCAAGTCCACCGTCCCGGCGGGCACGGCCGCGCGCATGGAACGGTTGCTGCTCAGCCTGGCGCCCAACCAGGATGTCGAGCTGGCGTGGAACCCGGAGTTCCTTCGCGAGGGCTTCGCCGTCGAGGACACCCTGCGCCCGGACCGGCTCGTGTTCGGCGTACACACCGAGTGGGCCCAGCAGCAGATCCGCGCCGCCTTCGCGCCGGTCATCGAAACCGGCACGCCGGTCGTCGTCACTGACTTCGCCACGGCGGAGCTGGTCAAGGTGGCCGCCAACTCGTTCCTGGCCACCAAGATCTCGTTCATCAACGCCATGGCCGAGGTGTGCGAGGTGACCAGTGCCGACGTCACCAAGCTGGCCGAGGCGATCGGGCACGACGCGCGCATCGGGCGGCGCTTCCTCAACGCCGGCTTGGGCTTCGGCGGCGGCTGCCTGCCCAAGGACATCCGGGCGTTCATCGCCCGGGCCGGCGAGCTCGGCGTCGACCAGGCCGTCGCGTTCCTCAACGAGGTCGACGAGATCAACATGCGGCGACGATCACGCACCGTCGACATCGGCCTGGATCTGGTCGACGGCTCCTACCACGGCATGCACGTCGCGGTCCTGGGTGCTGCGTTCAAACCCAACTCCGACGACATCCGTGACTCCCCGGCCCTAGACGTCGCGGCCTCGATCGGGCGGCGCGGCGGCAAGGTCGTCATCTATGACCCGCAAGCGATGGCCAACGCACGCCGGGCGCATCCGGAACTGCACTACGTCGAGTCGCTCACCGAAGCGGTCACCGGCGCGGACCTGATCATGCTGCTCACCGAGTGGGACGAGTTCAAAGCGATGTCGCCCGAGGCGATCGGAAGGCTGGTCGCCCAGCGCAACCTCGTCGACGGCCGCAACGTCCTGGACCCCGTGCAGTGGCGCACGGCCGGCTGGCTCTACCGCGCCCTCGGCCGCCCCTAGGTCCCCGTCCCACCCTCCGTCGAGTCACTCGCCCGTTTGCGCGGCACTGGAGGGTTCAGCTGGTGATGTCCTTGCGGTCGAAGCGCAGCCAGGCGACTGCGAAGAAGATCGACGCGTAGACCAGCGCCAGTCCGGTGCCGCGGAGCATGTCGTCCCAGCTGATGCTCGGCCCCAACGCGTCCAGCCACGAGTACTGGAAGTGTGTCGGCAGGAACCGGCGGTAGGGGTCCAGCGCGGTGATCGAGTCGATGATGTTCGAGACGACCACAAGCAGGGTGGCGCCGCCGACCGCGCCCAGCGGGTTGTCGACGGTGACGCTGAGCAGGAAGGCCAGGGCGGCGACGACCAGCGCCTGCCCGCACGCGTAGGCGATGACGAGCGCCAGGCGTCCCATCGCCTCGCCGAAGCCGATCGTCGCGCCGAGCGGCGAGTGGAACGGTGCGCTGCCGAAGAAGATCTGCCCGACCGCCAGGCCCCACATCGGCAGGATGAGGTTCGCCGCGAAGCTCAGCGTCAGCGCGACGACCAGCTTCTGCTTGAGGAACCTGGCCCGCGGCACCGGCATGGCCAGCAGGTAGCGCAGTGAAGCCCAGTTCGCCTCGCTGGCCACGGTGTCGCCACAGAACAGCGCGACCATGACGACGAGCAGGAACCCGACCGCCGCGAACTCGGTGAACAGGGCGAAGTTGACCGCCCCCGTCGTGGCCAGGTCGACCAGGTCGGGCCCACCCGACGCGGCACCGCCGATCTTGAACGCCAGCGCGATCAGGATGGGCAGGATCAGCAGCACGACCAGGGCGAGCTGGGTGCGCCGCCGCCTGAGCTGACGGACGAACTCCACCCGCAGCCGCAGCGTGTGCCGCGGGTTGAACTCCGGCGTTTCGGGCGGCGGCAGTTCGGCCAGCCGCTCGTGGATCCCCCGGTGCGTGGGTGCCTCGCTCATCGCGGTGAGTCCTCTCCGACCAGGTCCAGGAAGACGTCCTCGAGCGCGCGACGGGCCGGGACCGGCTGCGCCGTGATCCCTGCCGCGGCCAGGACCCGCGTCGCACGATCCGGGTCGTCGACGGCCAGCTGCACTCCCCCGGCACCGGCGATCTCGGCCACCGAACCGGCGGCGACGAGGCGGCCGCGGTGCATGACGACGACGTGCGTGCAGGTCTGCTCCACCTCGGCCAGCAGGTGGCTCGACACGACCACGGTGCGCCCGCTTTCGGCATAACGCCGCAGTACCTCGCGCATCTCGGCGATCTGCGGCGGGTCGAGGCCGTTCGTCGGCTCGTCGAGCACGAGCACCTCGGGCAGCCCGAGCATCGCCTGGGCGATCCCCAGGCGCTGCGTCATCCCGTGGCTGTAGGACTTGACCCGACGGTCGATCGACGTGCCGAGGCCGGCAATGTCCAGCGCCGTGGCGAAGTCGGCCTCGGCGTCCGGTCGACCGGTGGCCGCCCAGAACAGGCGCAGGTTCTGCTGGCCGGACAGGTGCGGCAGGAAGCCGGGTCCTTCGATGAAGGCGCCGAGCCGGGCCAGCACCGGGGCGCCCGGTGTCACTGGCTGGCCGAACACGTGGATCGTCCCGGCCGTCGGTGTGATCAGGCCGACGAGTACCCGCAGCGTGGTCGTCTTGCCTGCACCGTTCGGGCCGAGCAGGCCGACCACCTGCCCCCGTTCGACCCGGAACGTGACATCGTCGACCGCCCGGTACCCGTCCGCGTACTCCTTGACCAGGCCGGCGATCGCGACCGGAAAGTCGGCGAGTTCGGGATCCGGGCGCAGCGCACGGCGGCGCCGGGCCAGGATGAACGCGACCCCAGCCGCGGCCAGTACCCCGGCCGCGACACCGGTGAACAGCCACGCGGCTGGATGCCCGGGCCGGACCACCCGGCCGGTGGCCGTAGGGATCGAGACCGGAGCGCTCAGTCCGGCCAGCGAAACGGTGTAGGTCCGCGGGTCAACCGGCAGTTGGTAGGCCAGATCCGTCGTGGCGACGGTAAGCCGGAGACGGTGGCCGGCGGGGACGTCACGCACGATCGCGGGCAGCAGGACGGTCACCGTCCTCGGCGTCCCGGGGCGCAGGCCGGTCAGGTGCAGCGGTGCGACCAGGTTGGCCGGCAGCACGTCCGTGCCGTCCGAAGCCAGGTCGTGCAGCGCGACGAACAGTGTCGCGTCGCTGCTCGCGCCAGCGGTGATGCGGAGCCGCACGGTGGAGGCACCGGCGATGAAGATGTGGCCGAACAGCTTGGCCGAGACGAACTGGGCCACCTGCCCGGGGATCACACCCAGGGCGCTGAGCGCGGGCAGGCCCGCGGCCTGGCCGAGTATCGGGCCGAGGGCGGGCACGCTGGTGATGGCTGCCGGGTTGCCGCCGGCGGGCGCGGCGACGGGCTGCGGTGGCCCGGACACGGTGACGGTGCGGGTCGGCCGCCCCGCACCGTCCAGCCCCGGATAGCGGTCGACGTGCAGGGTCCGGTCGACGGTGCGCCCAGTCGTGGCTGACAGCGCTGAGCCCTGCTCGGCGATCTCGAAGGGTTGCCGCCCATGCACACGGCCGGCGAAAACGTCGTCGAGCCAGCCCGTCAGCGCTGACTGCGCTTCGGCGGTGCCGCCTACCCCGTCGTGCCCGCCGACCCGCCAGCCGACCCGTACCGGCGTCCCGTGTGAGGCGATCCCGCGTGCGTTCGCGTCTGCCTCGCTCAGCGGGAACAGTGCGTCCTGCTCGCCCTGCGTGAGCAGGGTCGGCGCGGTGATCCTGCTCAGGACACCGGCCGGGCTGGACGCGTGCATCGCCGCGACCAGGCGGTCGTTCGGCCGGCCTGTCGCAGCTGCCTGTTGGTAGTCGGCGCACAGGTCGGCGGCAAAACGTCCGCAGGCCGGGTCGGCAGCCGGCCCGCTGTTGGCCGCCTGGAACAGGAAACCCGCCCACAGCTTCTTGAACACACCGGGTGGCTCACCCGCGGCGTTCGGGAACAGTGCGCGGGCCAGGTCGTTCCAGGTGATGTCGGCGCCGACGGCCCGGATGCGTGGGTCCGTGCCCGCCAGCAGCAGGGCAAGCGCGCCTCCGTAGGAGCTGCCCGCGACGGCGATCCGGGGCTTGCCGTCGGCGTGAGACACCTGCGGCAGCGAGGCCAGATAGCTGACGAGCAGGCTCGCGTCGTGTACTTCGAAGGTGGGAGCGTCCAGATGGATCAATCCGCCGGACTTACCGAATCCCCTTGCAGTGTAGGCTAAAACGACGTATCCGTGTCGGGCTAGCGAGCGCGCCTGGCTGCTCAGTCCGGCCTTCGAGCCGCCGAAGCCGTGCGCCAGCAGCACCGCCGGGGCCGGCGTCTTCTCGGGCAGGTACAGCGTCGTGTCGAGCGCAACCGGGCGACCGGCCTCCGGTGTTCCCGGGACGAACCGGGCCACGGTATCGATGGCGGCAGGGGACGTGGCCAGCGCGGTGATCGTGATCGCCAGCACGGCCAGTAGGACGACGACGACGGCTGCCACCCACCGCCGCGGCGCGTGGCGGACGCGCCGCAGGAAGCTCACTCCGGCAGCGTACGGAGGGACTGGGAGAGGGCGGCGTCCTTTGCCCGTGCACTCTCAGCGAGCGCACCTTGGAAGGCGAGCATCCGCTTGGCCAACGACTCGTCCGACGTGGCGAGGATGCGCACCGCCAGCAGACCGGCATTGCGTGCGCCGCCGATCGACACCGTCGCCACCGGCACGCCCGCCGGCATCTGCACTATCGACAGCAGCGAGTCCATTCCCTGTAGGTCCTTCAGCGCGACGGGCACCCCTACCACCGGCAACGTGGTGAGCGCGGCAACCATGCCAGGCAGATGGGCGGCGCCGCCCGCACCGGCGATGATCACCCGCAACCCGCGCCCGGACGCCTGCTGCGCATAGCTGGTCATGTCCACGGGCGTGCGGTGCGCCGAGACCACGCGCACCTCGTGTGGCACGTCGAACTCGCGCAGGGCGTCGGCGGCCGCACGCATCACCGACCAGTCCGAATCGCTGCCCATGATCACTCCGACCAACGGATCAGCCACGGTCATCTCCGTTCACCAGGTAGGCGGCGGCCGCCTGCGCGCGGTCGCGGACGGCGGCCAGATCGTCACCCAGTGCGGTGACGTGTCCGATCTTGCGTCCTGGACGCAAACCCTTGCCGTACAAATGGATCTTTACGTCTGGCCAGCGCGCCATGCAATGGTGCACCCGTTCATCGATGCTCTTGGGCACGACGTCGTCTGGGCCGCCGAGCAGGTTCGCCATCACGACGACAGATGCGGTCAGGGTGGTGCTACCGAGTGGATAGTCGAGGACGGCGCGAAGATGCTGCTCGAACTGCGACGTGCGGGCGCCCTCGATCGTCCAGTGCCCCGAGTTGTGCGGACGCATCGCCAGCTC
>JALYVG010000070.1 GCA_030853345.1 Actinomycetota bacterium
CCGTGAGCACGAAGGTGTTGCACGGCGGGCGCATCCGGACCGGGACGGCATCGGCCCGTGAGGCAGGTACCAGGTTACCGGGAGGTTTCGGGCATTCAGCAAGTACGTCTATGTGATCCTCGGCGGGCCAGCTGCGGCGATCTTGATACCGACGTCTAGTCATGGGTCGGCCACAGCATCAAGATCGGCTCGTCACGGTCCGTGCCGCGGCGATCTTGATGCCGACGTCTAGTCATGGGTTGGCCACAGCATCAAGATCAGCCGCCTCACGGTCCGTGCCGCGAGCGTGTTGATCACTGAGTTCTTGATCAACTAGAAGTTGGAGCGATATGCGACAACAACTCCTAGATGATCAACTATTTCTGGCTCATGATCATGCTTTCCGGCCTAGCTGGGCGGGTCAGCTCCCGCGATCACTGAGTTCTTGATCATCTAGAAGTTGGAGCGATATGCGACAACAAATCCTAGATGATCAACGATCATGGGTTCCGGCCTAGCTGCGCGGGTCAGCTCCTGCGATCTTTGATGCCGACGTCGAGTCATGGGTCGGCCACAGCATCAAGATCAGCCGCCTCACGGTCCATGCCGCGAGTGTGCCGCGCATCAGACCCGGGCTAGTTCGGCCTCGATCTCGGCTCGGTCGGCGGGTGGCACCGGTGCGCCGTCGCGGGTCGTGACATAGAACGCGTCGACCACCACCCCGGCCATCGACGAGACCAGCGCCGAGCGCACGTCCAGCCCGCAGCGGTCCAGTGCTGCGGTCACCCGGCACAGCAACCCGATCGAGTCGGCGGCGCGGAACTCGACCACGGTCGCGTCGGTGGCCTCGTCGTCGAACCAGTGCACCGCGGGGGGGAGTTGGGTGCTGGCGGACCCGCGGCGCGCGTACGCGTGCTCCTTCTCCCGCAGCTTGTCAGCCAGGCCGAGCGTGCCGTCCAGTGCCCGGGCCAGGTCGCTGCGCACGAGCGCGGGGTCGGGCAGCCTGCCGAATCGGGGTTCGACGAGGAACGTGTTCACCGCCATGCCGGCGTGGGTGCGGATGGAGGCGGACCGGACGTCGAGCGCGTGCAGCGCGAGCACCCCCGCAGTGCGGTACAGCACCCCGACCCGGTCCGGTGCCGCGACGATTACCTCGTCGCCGCGGATCTCGACGGCCAGTTGGCCACGCTCGGCCAGCGCGCGGCCCTCGTGGTCGATCTGTGGTGCGACGGGCGGCTCCTCTCCGGCCAGGACGGCCCTCGCGCGAGAGACCAATTCGGCGATCAGCCCGGCCTTCCACTCGCTCCACACGGCAGGTCCGGTCGCGGCCGCATCGGCGATGGTCAGGGCATGCAGCAGGTCGAGCAGTTCGGCGGACCCATCGACCGCGTCGGCGACCAGGGTCACCGTCTTGGGGTCGTCGAGGTCACGGCGCGTGGCGGTGTCGGGCAGCAGCAGGTGGTGGCGGGTCAGTGCGGTCACCGTCGCGACGTCGTCAGGCGCCAGCCCCATCCGCTGCGCAATCCGCCGGGCATGCACTGCGCCGATGATCGAATGGTCTCCGCTCGGGTAGCCCTTGCCGATGTCGTGCAGCAGGGCCCCCAGCAGCAGCAGGTCCGGCCGCGAGACCTGGCGAGTGAACCGCGCGGCCTGGGCCGCCGTCTCGAGCAGGTGCCGGTCGACGGTGAAGCGGTGTACCGGATTGTGCTGCGCGCGGCAGCGCACCGCATCCCATTCGGGGATGAGCTCCACCAGCAGGCCGGCGTGGTCGAGCGACTCGAGCACGTGCACAGCGGACGACCCGGCCCCGAGAACTGACACGAAGTCGTCGCGGATCTGGGCCGGCCAGGGCACCGGTACCTGGGGCGCCTCGGCGGCCAGCCGTTCCAGCGTGAACGCGCTGAGCGGCAGGCCGTTCTCGGCGGCGGCGCGGGCAGCGCGCAGGACCAGACCGGCATCTGCTCGCGCGTCGGCATCGCGGGCGAGCACGACCTCCCCGTCCTGGGCCACGACGTCTTTGGCCAGGCCGGTCCGTTCTGGGCCGGTCGGCGCGGACGAGCCGAACAGCCGGCGCAGCGGAGAGCGGGCCACCCGAGCGGTCGTCTCAATCCGCCGCCACGCGACATCCAGCGCGTAGGCGATCGTGCGGGCCGCGTCGTTGACCCCGCGCAGCATCGCGTCGCGGTCCGGCTCACCGGACTCCTCGAACATGCCCAACGTCTCTGCCACCCCGTCGTGCTCCTGCAGGCGCAGCACGTCCTCCGCGCGACCGGTGCGCCGATGCAACTCCCCCCGCGCGTCGAGCAGGACGGGGTAGGCCGCGCGCACCGGCGCGGGGAAGTCGACCAGCTGCGCGGCCGCCAGCGCATGCAGCGATTGGGCGTCGCGCAGCCCGCCGCGGGAATCCTTGAGATTCGGCTCGAGCAGGAAGGCGCCGTCACCGGCCGCGAGCCAGCGCGCGCGGGACAGTTCGTGCAGCTCACCGGTCCGCTTCTCGGCCGTCGAACGCCACACGTCCAGGATGCGGGCCCGCAGCGGGCCCCACAACGCCGCATCGCCGGCGATGTGCCGTGCGTCCAGCAGCCCCAGCACGGCCTTCAGGTCGCTCCTGGCGACACCGACCGCCTCGTCCACGGTGCGCACCGAGTGGTCAAGGGCCACGCCGCTGTCCCAGATCGGGTACCAGATGGAATCGGCCAGTTCGCGCAGGCCACTGACCTTGCCGTCGTGCAGCAGCACAAGATCCAGATCGGAGTACGGCGCGGGTTCGCTGCGCCCCAGTGCGCCGACCGCGATCAACGCCACTCCGGCTGACTGCGGGACCAGCCCGCGCAGCCAGTCGTCGTAGGCATCGCTCAGTTCCAGACGCAGCCCGACACCGACCAGTCCGGGCCGACGCAGGACGTCGGCCCGGACCTCGTTCAGCGATTCAGATGGCGTCTGCGTCGCGCTCACCGGTCCGCACCCGGACCAGGGTCTCGACGGGCGTCACCCACACCTTCCCGTCCCCGATCTTGCCGGTGCGGGCCGCCTCGACGATCGCGTCGACGACCTTGTCGGCGTCGGGACCATCGACCAGGACATCGACTCGCACCTTGGGTACCAGATCGACGGTGTACTCGGCGCCGCGATAGACCTCGGTGTGACCGCGCTGACGGCCGAAGCCCTGCACCTCGCTGACGGTCAGGCCTTGGATCCCCAGCACCTCCAATGCGGCCTTGACGTCGTCGAGCTTGAACGGCTTGATGACGGCGGTTACCTGCTTCATGTGCCGACACTCTCCTTCGTTACAGCCGGTTGTGGCACGAATCCGCTTCCGCCGAGCGGACCGAACTCGTAGGCACTCTCGCCGTGGATCGAGACGTCCAGCCCGGTGATCTCATCCTCTTCGGTCACCCGGGTCTTCATGACGAACCCGATCACCTTGGCAATGATGAACGTCCCGACGAAGGAGAACACCGTGACCGCACCCGCGGCCAGGAACTGGTGAAACAGCAGACTCCAACCCCCATACTTGCCACCACCACCGTAGAAGATGCCGTCGTTTCCGGCCGCGTTCGTGCCCTTCGTGCTCCAGAAGCCGACCATGAGTGTCCCGACCCAGCCACCGACGAAGTGCACCCCGACCACGTCGAGGGAGTCGTCGTAGCCGAGCTTGTTCTTCAAGCTGATGGCGTAGGCACAGACGAACCCGGCAACGAAGCCGATGAACAGCGATCCGATGGGGCTGACCCAGCCGGCGCACGGCGTGATGGCGACCAGCCCGGTGACGGCTCCGGATGCCGCGCCGAGTGCCGTGCATTTCCCGTAGCGGATTTTCTCAGCGACGATCCAGCCGAGCAGCGCCGTGGCCGTGGCGGTGTTGGTGTTTACCCACGCATACGAGGCGAGGTTGTTCGCCGCCAATGCGGATCCGGCGTTGAAGCCGAACCAACCGAACCACAGCAGGCCCGCGCCGAGGAGCACGAACGGGATGTTGTGCCCGCGCATGGCCTCCTTGGGCCAACCCCTGCGCTTGCCGAGCACGAAGGCCATCGCCAGCCCGGCCGCGCCGGCGTTGATGTGCACGACGGTCCCACCGGCGAAGTCCTGGGCGAAGAAGTGGCCGCCCGAGCTGGGAATCGACACCCGGTTCAGCCACCCGTACCCGTCGAACACCCAGTGCGCGACCGGCGCATAGATGAGGATCGACCAAGCCGCGACGAACGCCACGAAGGCGCCGAACTTCCAGCGATCGGCCGTCGAGCCGGTGATCAAGGCGGGGGTGATGATCGCGAACGTCAACTGGAATGCGACGAACGTCATCGTCGGCGTCGTCTGGGCCGCGCCGAGCGTCGGCACGACATCGTTGATGTTCTGCAACCCGAAGTAGTGCAGATCCCCTAACCACTGGTTGTTGCCGCCGAACGCCCAGCTGAACCCGATGATTACCCAGGTCACGCTCACGATCGCGATGGCAGTGAAGTTCTGCATGAGCATCGCCAAGACGTGCTTGCTACGAACCATGCCGCCGTAGAAGAACGCGAGCGCCGGCGTCATGAGCAACACGAGCGCCGACGACGCCAGTACCCACGCGGTGTCCCCGGCGCTGAGGTTCTTGGGGTCGAACACGCTGTAGGTGCCGGCGAGGATTATCTGTGACACAGGCTTCCCCTTTGTCGATGATGTTGGCGCGGGAGATGTCGTGCGCTTGACCGGAAGACTGCAAGTCCGGTGTTTCGGCAATGTGTCGCACCGTGTTTCGCGCATGTAACCGATGCAATGGCGTCAGGTTGATGCCGAGCCTCACCCCCGAAGACGCCCAGCGCCGGGGGGCTCTGGTCTCCGTCGGGTCCTACGACATCCGCCTGGATCTCACCGCCGGCGAGGAGACATTCGTCTCAACAACCACGATCCGCTTCGACGCGAGCGACGCGGGCACCTCGACATTTCTCGACGTCACACCGCGGATGCTGCGCGGCGCGGTCCTGAACGGCCCGGCGGCTCGACGTCGCGGATTCCCTTGTGCATCGCGGACCGGCGGCTCACGCTGACCCGCCTCAATCCGCACATGGAGCTCACCGTCGAGGCGATCATGGCCTACTCGCGTGACGGCGAGGGCCTGCACCGTCATATCGATCCGCCGGCGGGGTGACGCCGAGGCCGGCCACCCCACGTCCACGACGCCATCGTGGCCAACGCCGATCGCACCCGGATCGTCAGGCCGTGACCGTGGCCCGGGCGGCGACGAAGGCCTGCACGCAGGTCTCGACGTCTGCTTCAGAGTGCGCCGCGGACAGCTGCACCCGGATACGGGCCTTGCCCTGCGGCACGACGGGATAGCTGAACGCGATGACGTAGACCCCGTGCTCGAGCATGGCCTCGGCGGTCCGCGCGGCCAGCCCGGCATCGCCGAACATGACGGGTGTGATCGGGTGCTCGCCGGGCAGCAGGTCGAAGCCCTCGTCGGTCATCCGCTGACGGAACAGCGCGGTGTTGCGGCGCAGCGCCGCACGCTGGTCGGTGCTGCCCGCCACCAGGTCCAGCGCGGCGAGGGACCCGGCGACCACCGACGGCGCGACTGCGTTGGAGAACAGGTAAGGACGCGAGCGCTGCCGGAGCAGTTCGACGATCTCGGCGTGCGCGCTGATGTAGCCGCCCGAGGCGCCACCCAGTGCTTTGCCGAGCGTGCCGGAGACGATGTCGACGCGGTCCTGCACACCGGCCAGTTCCGGTGTGCCAGCCCCATTGGCGCCGATGAAGCCCACCGCGTGCGAATCATCGACCATGACCATCGCGTCATAGCGCTCGGCCAGGTCGCAGATGTCGGCCAACGGGGCGAGGTAACCGTCCATCGAGAAGACGCCGTCGGTGACGACCAGTCGCCGCCGGGCACCTGCCGCCGCGACGAGTTTGGCCTCCAGGTCAGCCATGTCGCGGTTGCGATAACGCGAGCGCGTCGCCTTGCACAGCCGGATGCCGTCGATGATCGAGGCGTGGTTGAGCTCGTCGGAGATCACGGCGTCCTGGTCGTCGAGCAGCACCTCGAACAGGCCCCCGTTGGCGTCGAAGCAGGATGAGTACAGGATCGTCGCTTCGGTGCGCAGGAACTGCGACAGCCGGCGTTCCAGCTCGGCGTGCTGCACCTGCGTGCCGCAGATGAAGCGCACGCTGGCCATCCCGAATCCCCAGTCGTCCAGGGCCTGCTTGGCCGCGGCGACCACCGCGGGATGATCGGCCAGTCCGAGGTAGTTGTTCGCGCAGAAGTTCAGGACCCGCTGACCGGCCGAACTGACTCGAGCCGCCTGCGGGGACTCCAACTGCCGCTCGGTCTTGTAGAGCCCGGCCTCACGAATCTCCTCGATCGTCGCCTGCAGTTGCTCGCGCACCGATCCGTACATCAGAGAGCCGTCCAATCCAGAACGATCTTGCCGCACTCACCTTTGCGGGCCACAGCGAAAGCATCGGCCCAGTCCGTCGCCGCGAACCGGTGCGTGATCACCCTGGAGATGTCCAGGCCGGACGTGAGCATGGCACTCATCGCGTACCAGGTTTCGAACATCTCCCGGCCGTAGATCCCCTTGATCGTGAGCATGTGCGTGACGATCTTGGCCCAGTCGATCTCGATCTGCTGGCTCGGCAGGCCGAGCATCGCGATGCGGCCGCCGTGATTGAGGTTCGCCAGCACTTCGCGCAACGCGGCCGGCTGCCCGCTCATCTCCAGCGCGACGTCGAAGCCCTCGACCATGCCCAGCCGGCGCTGCGCGTCGACGATCGCCTCCCGGGACACATCCAGCGCGAGGTCGACGCCCATGTCGCGGGCCATCGCCAACCGGTACTCGCTGATGTCGGTGATCACGACGAACCGCGCACCGACGTGACGGGCGACGACGGCGGCCATCAGTCCGATCGGGCCGGCGCCGGTGATCAGCACATCCTCGCCGACGAGCGGGAACGACAGCGCGGTGTGTACGGCGTTGCCGAACGGGTCGAAGACGGCTCCGAGGTCGGGGTCCACCGGGAGGTGGTGCACCCAGACGTTCGACTCCGGCAGGACCACGTACTCGGCGAACGCGCCGTCACGGTTGACCCCCACGCTGGACGTGCGGATGCACAGGTGCCGCCGTCCGGCCCGGCAGTTGCGGCAGGTGCCACACACGATGTGGCCCTCCCCGGACACCTGGTCGCCGACGCGCACGTCACGCACGCCCGAGCCCAACGCGACGACCTCGCCGCAGAACTCGTGACCGGGGATCAGTGGCGCGTCGACGGCGTTGGCCGCCCATGCGTCCCAGGACTCGATGTGCAGGTCGGTGCCGCAGATGCCCGTGCGCAGCACCCGGATGAGGACCTCGCCGGGGCCGGTCTGTGGCTCGGGCCGGTCGGTGAATTCGAACCCGGGCGCGCCGGCCGGCTTGTAGAGAGCCTTCACTGCTCGCCCAACAGCGCGTCGACGAACTGCTCGGGGTCGAAGGGAGCCAGATCGTCGGCCCCCTCGCCCAGACCGATCAGCTTCACCGGCACTCCCAGTTCGCGTTGCACACTGATCACGATGCCGCCCCGGGCGGTGCCGTCGAGTTTGGTCAGGACGACCCCGGTGACGTCCACGACCTCGGTGAAGACCCGCGCCTGAATCAGCCCGTTCTGGCCGGTGGTGGCGTCGAGAACGAGCAGTGTCTCGTCGACCGGGCCCTGCCGTTCCACGACCCGCTTCACCTTGCCCAGCTCGTCCATCAGGCCCACCTTGGTGTGCAGGCGCCCTGCGGTGTCGATCACGACGGTGTCGACCTTGCTGGCCGTGCCCTGCTTGACCGCCTCGAACGCGACGCTGGCCGGGTCGCCGCCCTCGGGCCCGCGTACGGTCTCGGCGCCGACCCGAGATCCCCAGGTCTGCAACTGCTCGGCCGCGGCCGCCCGGAACGTGTCGGCCGCCGCGAGCAGCACGGTGCGCCCGTCGGCCACCAAGACCCGGGCGAGCTTGCCGCAGGTCGTGGTCTTGCCGGTCCCGTTGACGCCGACCACCAGCACGACGGCCGGTCGGTCCGACGTCGCCACCGTGTGCAGTGTGCGGTCGAGCTGTGGGAGCAGGGCGGTGACGAGCTCGTCGGCCAACAAGGCGCGCAGTTCGCCCTGGGAGCGGGTGCCAAGGACCTTGGTGCGCGTCTTGAGACGTTCGACGATCTCGGTGGTCGCGCCCACCCCCACATCAGCGCTCAACAGTGCCTCTTCGACGTCGTCCCACGCCTGCTCGTCGAGGTTCTCCCGGGACAGCACGCTCAGCAGGCCGCGGCCCAGCGTGCTCTGCGAGCGGGCCAAGCGGGCCCGCAGGCGTAGCAGCCGCCCGGCGGTGGGTTCCGGGACTTCGAGGACCGGCGCACCAGGCATCGGCGGGGCCGTCGCAGCGTGCGCCGGTGCCGGCGGCGCCACGGTTGAGGTGTGCGCGCGCAACGGCCGGGTGACGACCGAACCCGGCGGCGGAGGTCCGGGCCGACCCCGACGCCGCGGAACGACGAGGGCGACGAGGAGCACGGTGGCCACGACGACGATCGCGAGGGCAACCCAGAGATAGATCACGCCACCATCCTGTCAGCCGCCGAAGCGAGCTCGGGCGCCGTGCTGGCTAACTCAGCTAGCGCTGTGGTGCAGCAGGCAGCGCGGCTCAGTGCGTGCGGACCAGCCCGCCGGTCTGCCACTGCGTCCACGGCACGTTCCAGTCGCCATAACCCGCGCCGAGTTGCATCTTGCCGCCGTTGGCGTTCGGGTACTGAACCACGTCGCCGATCTCGAGGAAGTTGTACAGCTTGAGCGCGTCCGCGGGAATGAGGTTGGTGCAGCCGTTGGAGGAGTCGGCATGACCGATGTTGCGCAGGTTCCACGGGGCGGAGTGCAGGTACTCGCCGCCGTAGGTCAGCCGTTGGGTGTATTTCACGCCGCACTCGTGATAGCCCGGGCCACTCATGCAGATGCTCTTGCCCTTCTCCATGATGACCTTGACGCCGCTGGCCGTCGGAGTGTCGGGAGCGCCGAGAGAGACCGGGAACGACCCGAACGGGCGGCCATCGCTGGTCACCCTCATCGTGTGCGTCGAGGCATCGACGATGGAGATGTTCGCCGCCCCGGTGGCGAAGTCCGAGGTGAGGCTGTCGTTGAAGGACATGCCGCCACCCGCGTCCAGGCCCTTGACCGGCAGGTCCATGTGCACCTGAGCATGTGCGGGCCAGTAGTTCTGCGGCCGGTAGTGCGCCTCGACGGGGTACTTACGGTCACCGGAGGAGTGCTCGAAGAACCAGGCTCCTCGGACCACGGTCCCGTTCACGGTGACCTTGGTCGCCTCCGAGAACGGTCGAGCGTCGGTGATCTGCCTCGTGAAGAAGGCAATGACCGGGATGCCGACCCCGAACGTCGATCCGTCAGAGAACTTCAGCGCGACGTGGACGGGAATCGTGGGCTTGGCCGGCGCGGAGGACGCGGGGGTTGTCGGCGCGCCGCTGGTCACCGCGGTCGTCTTCCCGTTGGCGTTGGTCACGACACTCTTCTTCGGCGAGCCTTTGCCGGCGCTGGACGAGCACCCGGACAGGGCGAGCGTGGCGCCGACTAGCAGCGCGACGGCGCTCCACAGGCGAGGTCGAGGAACAGAGTTCGGCATCGTCACCCCACCACGGTAAATGACGGCTGGCCTACCGCTGGCGTCGGGCTGCCTTGTTCCTCAGCCGTAATATATCGGTACGCCGGATTCGCCTCACCCGTCGCGCAGGCGCTGGCTGATCACCTGAGTGACCCCGTCGCCGCGCATCGTCACACCGTAGAGCGCATCGGCTATCTCCATCGTGCGCTTCTGGTGGGTGATCAGGATGATCTGGCTGCTGGCGCGCAGTTCGGCGATCAGGGCGATCAACCGGCCCAGGTTGACGTCGTCGAGCGCAGCCTCGACCTCGTCCAGGATGTAGAAGGGGCTCGGCCGGGCGCGGAAGATCGCGACGAGCAGGGCCACCGCGGTCAGTGAGCGCTCGCCGCCGGACAGCAGCGAGAGCCGCTTGACCTTCTTGCCGGGCGGCCGCGCCTCGACGTCGATCCCGGTCAGCAGCATGTCGTCGGGGTCGGTGAGCACCAGCCGGCCCTCGCCGCCCGGGAACAATGCGGCGAACACGATCTCGAACTCGCGCGCGACGTCGTGGTACGCGGCGGTGAACACCTCCAGGATCCGGCCGTCCACCTCACGTACGACGGTGAGCAGGTCTCGACGGGTGGCCTTCAGATCCTCGAGTTGGGTGGACAGGAACTGATGGCGCTCCTCCAGCGCCGCGAACTCCTCAAGTGCCAACGGATTGACCTTGCCGAGCAGCGCCAGGTCCCGCTCGGCCCGGGCGGCTCGCTTCTCCTGCGTCGGGCGGTGGAACGGGCCCGGCAGCGGTGCGACGACCTGCTCGCCCCGCTCGCGGGCCTGCTCGTATTCGGCCGTTTCGATGGCGCTGGGCGGCGTGGGCTGGTCCGGCCCGTACTCGGCGAGCAGGGCTTCGACGTCGACGCCGTACTCCTCGGCCGCGCGAGCCTCGAGCTGCTCGATGCGCAGCCGCTGTTCGGCCCGCACGATCTCGTCGCGGTGCACCTCGTCAGTGAGCCTGGCCAGCTCCTCGACCAGCTCGCGCGTCTGTGTCCGCAGGGTGAGCAGCTCGCCTTCCCGGACGACGCGGGCCTGCTGGGCCGTGTCGCGCTCGGTGACCGCGGCGGCCACCGATTCGCTGATCCGGGCGAGTATCTGGGTGGCGGCGTCGCGCACAGCGGCGGCGACCCGCGCACCACGAGCGCGGGCCGCGCGCACCTCCTGCTGGCGACGGCGGGCAATGCGCTCGATCTCGGCGGCGCGCAGCAGTTGGTCGGCGCGGCCGGACACCGCACGCACCCGCTCCTCGCCGGTACGCACCGCGAGGCGTGCCTCCATCTCCGCCTGGCGCGCTCGGGCGACCTCGCCCTGCAGTGAATCGCGCTCGTCGGCGGCGGGTTCCTCGGGTTCGCCGGTCTGCACTTGCGCCAGATGCAGGCGCTCCTCCAGGTCGGACAGGCCGGCCAGGTCCCCGTCCCGGGCCTGCTCGGCCGCCGCGCGAGCGGCATCGAGGCGGGCGGCCTCGGCGCTGGCCGAGCGCGCCGCCTGGCCCAGCTGGGCCAGCTGCTCGGCCACCGCGGACAACCTGGCGTCGGACTCGTGCAGCGCCAGCAACGCAGCCTCGACGTCACCATGCAGCGCCTCGGCGCGGGCCCGGGACTCGCTCAGTTGGGCGTGCAGGCGTTCATGACGGGCCGCGGCCTCGTCGGCCTTGAGCTGAGCCTCGTCGACTGCGGCGCGGATCTCGATGGCGCTCGGCGCGGAGGCCGAACCTCCTGCCGACCAGCGCGCACCGAGGACGTCGCCGGCGCGGGTGACCGCACGCACCGTCGGGTGGTCGGCTACCAGGCTGTGCGCGTCGGCCAGTTCGCTGACCACCGCGACCTGCTCGAGTGCGGCCTCGATGCTGCCGCGGATCGCGACCGGTGCCCGGATGACGTCGACCGCCCACACCGCGCCCGGGGGCAACAGCGGCCAGCCGGAGCGCTCGACCGGCGATGCGGCGCCGCCGACCAGCAGACCCGCCCGACCAGCGTCGTCGTGCTTGAGCACCTCCAGAGCGCTGACTGCATCGGTGGCCGAGGCTACCGCCACGGCGTCGGCCACCATGCCCAGCGCCGCCGCCAGCGCGGCCTCGTGACCGGCGTCCACCGTCAGCAGGGCAGCCACCGAACCGAGCAGGCCGGGCAGCCGCGACCCGGCCGCCAGCAGTGCACCGGCCCCGTCTTTGCGGGTCAGACCCAGCGCCAGTGCGTCGGCGCGGGCAGTCCAGGTGGCGCGCTCACGTTCGGCCTCACGCTCCCCCGCTGCCAGTTCCCGCACCCGCGCTTGGACGGATTCATAGGCCGCGACCGCAGCTTCGTGGCGCTCGTCCAGGCTGAGTTCGCCTTCGTCCAGCACCCCGACCACGGCCTGCACCTGGCTGAGCTCGGTCTCGGCGGTCACCGCCCGGGTGCGCGCCTCGGCCGCGGCGCTGGCCAGGCGAGCAATCTCGTCGCCGCCCGCGGTGGCGCGAGTGCGCAGGGCGTTGACCTGGCCGACCAGCTTGGCCAGCCCTTCACGCCGATCGGCCACGGCTCGCGCCACGGCCACCAGGGCGCGCTCCGCCTCGGCCAGGCGGCGTTCCAGCTCCTGTCGGATGCCCACGACTTCGGTGAGCGCGGCGTGCGAGGCGCTCAACGCCTCTTGCAGTTGGCCCTCCTCGGCGCGCACCTCGACGGCCTCTGCCTCCATCGCCTCCGGGTCGCGTCCCGGTCGCGCCTCTTCGGGCTCGGCGGCCAGGTGGCGGGCCCGCTCCGCCGCCAGTGACGCGGTGCCGCGGAATCGCTCCTCGAGTGCGGACAGGCGGTACCAGGTCTCCTGGGTCCGGGCCAGGAGCGGCGCGTCGGAGGCCACCGCCTGCTCGAGTTCGGTCTCCCGGGCCCGGGCTTGTTCGACCGCTGCTTCGACTGCGCTGCGCCTGGCTCTGATCGCGTCCTCGTCCGCGACCTCGCGATCCAGGTCGACGCGCAGGGCGACCAGGTCGTCGGCCAGCAACCGCAGTCGCGAGTCCCGCAGCTCGGCCTGCACTCCTGCGGCCCGGCGGGCGATCTCGGCCTGCTTACCCAGCGGCTTGAGCTGGCGGCGCAGCTCACCGGTGAGGTCAGTGATCCGGTTGAGGTTGGCCTGCATCGATTCCAGCTTGCGCAGCGCCTTCTCTTTGCGCTTGCGGTGTTTCAGAACGCCGGCGGCCTCCTCGATGAAGCCGCGCCGGTCTTCGGGCCGGGCCTGCAGCACCGAGTCGAGCTGGCCTTGCCCGACGATGACGTGCATCTCGCGGCCGATGCCGGAGTCCGACAGCAACTCCTGGATGTCGAGCAGCCGGGCGCCCTCGCCGTTGATCTCGTACTCGCTGGTGCCTTCGCGGAACATCCGGCGGGTGATCGAGACCTCGGTGTAGTCGATCGGCAGGGCGTTGTCGGAGTTGTCGATCGTCAGCGTCACTTCGGCGCGGCCCAACGGCGGCCGCCCGGCGGTACCGGCGAAGATGACGTCCTCCATCTTCCCGCCGCGCAGGGTCTTAGCCCCCTGTTCGCCGAGGACCCAGGCGATCGCGTCGACGACGTTGCTCTTGCCGGATCCGTTCGGCCCGACGACCGCGGTGATCCCCGGTTCGAAACGCAAGGTCGTGGCCGATGCGAAGGACTTGAAGCCCCGCAACGTCAGTGACTTGAGGTGCACGGATCTCCCGGGTCAGTCGTCGCCACGACACGCGGCGCGAGGAGGGTCCCGAAGAACCTACAACGCGGGCGGGCCGGGCCCGAGGACCACGTGGCCGACCCGCTAGGCGAGGGCGGGCTCGGCCGCCTCGGCGAACCGGTGCAGCTCGCGATCGAGGTCGGCATGGTTGGTGTGGCGCAGTTCGGCGAGTTCGGACTCGAGCTCGCTGACCCGGCGGCGTAGCCGAGCCACTTCGAGAGCCAAGGTCTGCTCGTTGTTATTGCCTACGTAGCCCAACAAGGCGCGTGCCATCTGGCGACCCTTCAGTTCACCCGTTGTCCCGGTCGATACCCGGCTGCCCGTTGAGCGGGCAGAGGATGGGACAGGTTGCTGTTGTGGACGCGGCGGGAGGGGCGCGATCCGACTACCGATGGTCCGTTGGTCCGGACCGGCGGAGATCGGGGCCGGCGGAGCTCCCGTCAGGTCACCTCATGGTCTCACCGAGGTAACGAGCGGTCAACAATGGCGTGCTAGATGCGTGCCGGGCGCCCCCGTGGCGTGCGTTGACACGCCGGGCAGAAGAAGCTGGACCGGTTCATGAACGCCACCCGCCGGACGGCTGTCCCGCACCGCGGGCACGGTGCGCCCTCGCGTCCGTATACCGCCAGCGAGCGCTCGAAGTAACCGCCCTGGCCGTTGACGTCGACATAAAGGGCGTCGAAGGAGGTCCCGCCGGCCCGCAGCGCTTCGGCCAATACAGCGCGCACGTGGGTGAGCAGGTCGAGGGCGCCGGCTCGGGTCAGGGTGCGCGCCCGACGCTCACCGTGCAGGCGCGAGCGCCACAGCGACTCGTCGGCGTAGATGTTGCCGATGCCCGACACGAGCGACTGGTCGAGCAGCGCCCGCTTCACCGCCGAGTCGCGGCGGCGCAGCCGGGTGGCGAACAAGGCGTCGTCGAACGCCGGGTCGACGGGATCCCGGGCGATGTGCGCGACGACCGCCGGCACCGTGTCGCCGGCTCCGGTCGCGACGAGCGGGTCGAGCATCAACCCGCCGAACGTGCGCTGGTCGACAAAACGCAATTCCGCGGCAGCGTCGGTGAATGTCACGCGGACGTGCAGGTGCCGCTCGTCGGGTGCGTCCGGGGGGCGGACGAGCAACTGCCCGCTCATGCCCAGGTGGGCGACCAGGCACTCATCCACCGCGCCCGACGTAGCGGCGAGCGGGAGCCAGAGGTACTTGCCGCGGCGGGCGGCGGCCTGGATGCGGGCGCCGACGAGCCGCCCCGCCAGGTCCTGCGC
>JALYVG010000089.1 GCA_030853345.1 Actinomycetota bacterium
TTCGACCGGGTGCTGGCCACCCGTTTCGGCCTGCACGCCGTCGACGCGGTCAACGACGAGGACTGGGGCAAGATGGTCGCCCTGCGCGGTACCGACATCGTCCGCGTCCCGTTCGCCGAGGCGACAGCGGAACTCAAGCTCGTCCGGCCGGGCCTCTACGCCGAGGCCGAGGTGTTCTTCGGCTGACCCGGCCTGTCGTGGTTTCGCCCGCCCGCCGACAGCGGGTCAGCGAAGCACGGCGATTACGCTGTGCGCCGTGACAACTCCGCTCGACGCCGTCGTGCCCGCCCATGCTGACCTCGGGCTGGACGCATGGCGTGAGCTGCCCGCGGCCCAGCAGCCGTCATGGCCCGACGACCTCGCCCTGCGTGAGGTCGCGCTGACCCTCGCCGGGCTGCCGCCGCTCGTCGTGGCCTCCGAGGTCGACCAGCTGCGCGAGCGGCTGGCCGCGGTCGCGCGCGGCGAGGCTTTCCTGCTGCAGGGCGGAGACTGCGCCGAGACGTTCGTCACCAGCACCCAGGCCGACATCGCAGCCAAGGTGCGCATCCTGCTGCAGATGGCGGTGGTGCTGACCTACGGGGCATCCGTGCCGGTGGTGAAACTGGGCCGCATCGCGGGGCAGTACGCCAAACCGCGATCCTCCGAACTCGATATCACCGGGCAGCGCTCCTACCGCGGAGACATGGTCAACGAGCTGGTAGGCGAGCGCACCCCCGACCCGCGGCGGATCCTGCGGGCGTACTCCACGGCCGCCTCGACGCTAAACCTGCTGCGCGCGTACGCCGGCGGGGGACTGGCGTCGCTGGACCGGGTGCACGCGTGGAACGCGGCGTTCGCCCGCTCGACGGAGACCGGCGCACGCTACGAGAAGCTGGCCGCCGAGATCGACCGCGCGGTCCGGTTCATGCGGGCCTGCGGAGTGCACGACGCGGCGCTCGAGGGCGTGGAGCTCTACGCGTCGCACGAGGCATTGATTCTGGAGTACGAGCGAGCGCTGACCCGGATCGAGGACGGCCGCGCGTACGACCTGTCGGCGCACTTCGTCTGGGTTGGCGAGCGCACCCGGCAGATGGACGGCGCGCACCTGGACTTCGTCTCACGCATCGCGAACCCGGTCGGCGTGAAACTGGGTCCGACCACCACGCCGGAATTCGCCGCCGAACTCGTCGAGCGGCTCGACCCGGACAACATCCCGGGACGGCTCACCCTGATCAGCCGGATGTCGAACTCGCTGGTGCGTGACCGGCTACCCGCGATCGTCGAGAAGGTCACCTCCACCGGCCATTTGGTGGTGTGGCATTGCGACCCGATGCACGGAAACACCGAGGAGACCGCCGACGGCGTCAAGACCCGGCACCTGGACCGGATCATCGACGAGGTCGACGGATTCTTCGACGTGCACGCCGAGCTCGGCACCCACCCAGGCGGCCTGCACGTCGAGCTCACCGGCGACGATGTCACCGAGTGCATCGGCGGCACGGCCGAGCTCACCGCGGCCGACCTGGGGCGGCGCTACGAGACCGCGTGCGATCCACGGCTGAACATCGAGCAGTCGCTGGAGCTGGCCTTCCGCGTCGCGGAGCGCCTCGTGACCGAACGCCGCCGGCGGGATGTGCAGTGACGTCGGTCGTTGATCTGCGCTCGGACACAGTCACCAGGCCGACCGCAGCCATGCGTGCGGCGATGGCCGACGCCGAGGTCGGTGACGACGTCTACGGCGAGGACCCGACCGTGACGGCACTCGAGGCCGAGGTGGCCGAGCTGCTCGGACACGAGGCCGCGCTGTTCGTCCCGTCCGGCTCGCTGGGCAACCAGCTCGGGATACGGCTGCTCGTCGCGCCGGGCTACGAGCTGATCTGTGACTCGCTGGCCCACATCGCGCGGGCCGAGCTCGGCGCCGCGGCGGTGTTCTCCGGCGTTACGTTCCGCACCTGGCGAGCGACCCGCGGATTGCTCGACGTCGACGCGATCACCGAGCTGATCGCCCCGGACGCCGGCCCCTACCTCGTCTCGACGGCCGCGCTCGCGATCGAGAACACGCACAACTTCGGCGGCGGCACCGTGCAACCCACCGACCAGGTGCACGCGGTCACGGAGCTGGCGCGGCGCTACGGGCTCGGTCTGCATCTTGACGGCGCCCGGCTGTGGAACGCGCACGTGGCGACCGGACGGCCACTGCGCGAGTTCGCCGCCGGGTTCGACACCGTATCGGTATGCCTGTCCAAGGGCCTGGGCGCGCCGGTCGGTTCCGTGCTCGTGTCGAGCGCCGCGCGGATCGTGGAGGCTCGGGTGTGGCGCAAGCGCTACGGCGCCGGGATGCGGCAGGTGGGCATCCTGGCCGCGGCGGGCCGTTACGCGCTGACCCACCACGTGCAGCGGCTGGCCGAGGACCACGCTCGGGCCCGGCGGCTGGCGGCGGCGCTCGGTGCTGACCCCGCGACCGTCGACACGAACATCGTGGTGCTCGACGCGGCCGAGGCCCCGATCGTCGCGGCCAAAGCCCGTGAGCAGGACGTGCTGGTCTCGGCGCTCGGGCCGCGCTTCCTGCGGTTGGTCACGCATCTAGACATCGACGACGACGGCGTCGACCGCGCGATCGACGTGCTGGCACCGTTGATCCTGGGCTGACTTCGCCGGCTAGCTAGCCGGCGAGGTGCGCGGCCGACGTGCGGCCGAGCAGTGGCGGGATGATCGTGACCGCCTGGGCCAGTTCGGCCAGCAGGTCGCCGAACAGCGCTTGCGCGCCGTCGCACAGCGCCGCCTCGGGGCGCGGGTGCACGTCGACCATCACGCCGTCTGCCCCGGCGGCCATACCCGCCCGCGCGAGCGGGACGACGAGGTCGCGGCGGCCCGCCGCGTGCGACGGGTCGACGATCACCGGCAGGTGTGACAGCCGCTGCACCATCGCGATCGCGGACACATCGAGCATGTTGCGGACCGACGGCTCGAAGGAACGGATGCCGCGTTCGCAGAGAACTATGTCGAGGTTGCCGCGCTGCGCGATGTACTCGGCGGCCATGAGCCATTCCTCGTACGTCGCGGTGAGCCCGCGCTTGAGCATGACCGGCTTGCCGGTCGCCCCGACGGCGTTGAGCAGGCCGAAGTTCTGCATGTTGCGGGTGCCGATCTGCAGCATGTCGGCGTACTCGGCCACAGTGTCGACGTCGTTCGGGTCGGTGACCTCGGTGACGATGGGCAGCCCGACCTCGTCGCGGACCTCGGCCAGGATGCGCAGCCCATCCACGCCCAGGCCCTGGAAGGCATACGGCGACGTGCGGGGTTTGTAGGCGCCGCCGCGCATCAGGGAGGCCCCGGCCCGCTTGGCCATCCACGCCGACTCCAGGGTCTGCTCGGCGGTCTCGACGGCGCAGGGTCCGGCGATGAAGGTGAATGTGTCGGGGCCGATCGGGACGCCGCCGACCCGCACCGTGGAGCGGCGGGCGTGGTTCTGCGCCGACACCAGCTTGTACGGGGCCGTGATCCGCATGGTCTCGGCCACGCCCGGCAGGCCGTCGGCGTCCATAGTCTCGAGCACGTCTTCGGTGCCGACCACGCCGATGATCGTGCGGGTTACCCCGCGGCTGACGAACGCCTGGCCGCCGTGGGTGTCGATGTGCGCGACGACGTCCGCAATATCGGTATCGGATGCACCCGGCGCCATGACAATGACCATGGCCAGACCCTATCCACCGCCTCGCCGGGTCGACTGACCTGCAGCCGGTACGCCCGAACGACACTCGCGCAGGTCAGTTGCCGGGCGGCAAGATCAACTGGGGAATCGGCTGGCGCGCAGGAAGTCGATGGGATGGGCGGTGGTGCCGGTCAGGGCCAGGTCGGCCAGGATCTCGCCGACCACCGGGGTGAACTTGAAGCCGTGCCCGGAGAAGCCGGCGGCTACGGCCACGCGACCCGCGCTGCCGGGCAGCAGGTCTATGACGAAGTGCTCGTCAGGCGTCAGCGTGTACATGCACACGCGCGCCTCGACGTAATCGGCCAGGCCGGGGATCCGCTCGGCCAGCACATCACGCATCTGCTGGCTTTCCGCCCGCGAGACAGCCCGGTCGATCAGGTCCGGGTCAGCGTCGCCGCCGCGGTAGTGGAAGCCGACCTTGACGCCGTCGGCCGGGTCGCCGACCCGAGGACAGCCGTAGATCACGTCCGCTGGATCCGTCTGGAAGATGTAGACCGGGAACCGATCAGCCTCGTACTGGGCCGGGTCGGCCGGCCGCAGGAAATGCATGATGCGCCGTCCCACCCGGAGGGGGACCCCGAGGTCGGGAGCCAGCGGAGCGGTCCACGCACCGGCGGCCAGCACCAGCCTGCCGGCCCTGGCCCGCCCGCCGTCGAACTCGACGAGCACGTCATCGCCGTCCAGGTGCCAGTCGGTGACCTTGACGCCGAACCGGAGCTGCGCGCCGTCGCGCCGCGCGAGGTCGAGGTGGGCGCGGACGACGTCCTCGGGGCGGACGTATCCGGCGTCCTTCTCGAACACCGCCACCTCGTCGGAGTGCAGCGAGAACTGCGGGTAGCGGTGCTGCATCGCCGCGCGGTCGAGCATCTGGTGCTCGAGGCCCCATCGCTGCGCGCTGGCCAGCGTCCCGGTGACCACGGCCGAGTCCGCCGCCCCGATCATCAGCGCCCCGGTGCGGGCGAACAGCGGCTGGCCGATGTCGGCGCCGAGTTGGTCCCACAACCGGTAGGTGCGCAGCAGTAACGGCACGTAGTCCGGGTGCTCGAAATAAGCCTTGCGCACGATCCGCGAGTCGCCGTGGCTGGCGCCAAGGGTGTGCGCCGGGGTGAACTGCTCCAGGCCCAACACCGACACACCTCGGGCGGCCAAGTGCCGCGCGGCGGCCGAGCCCATACCGCCCAGGCCCAGGACGATGACGTCGTAGGTGTCGGGCATGCCAATCATGCTGCCAGCCGGCTCAGGCAGTCGCGCGCAGCGCCGTGAGCGTCGTGATCTCGGACGCCTGGTCGGTGTCGGCGGTCTCGACCACGAGCGGCACCGCACGCAGCACCGAGCAGAGCCGCGAACGCGTCGGGGCCGATCGTGCCCGTCCCGATCGGGGTGCGATCGCGCGAACGACTCAGACGACGTCGAGCGTGATCACGGTGCCGGGAGGCACCATCGTGCCCGACTGTGGGTCGATGCCGACGACCTCGTCGAGGATGCCGCCGAAGTGTTTGACGATCTTGACCTTGAAGCCCAGCCGCTCGAGCTGGATCTTGGCCTGCGCCGGCCGCGTGCCGCTCGGGATCTCGGGCACTGCGATGAGCTCGGGGCCTTTCGAGACCGTGACGGTGATCGTGGCGCCCTTGCGCGCCGTACCGGTCGGGTCGACGGAGATGACGCCGTCCTTGGCGATGCTGTCGCTGAAAGCGTCAGTCTTCTTCGGGGCGAATCCGGCCGCCTTGAGCGTCTGCGCCGCCTGGTCGAACGGCGTGCCAGGGTCGACGTTGGGAATGGCGATGATCGGCCGGCCCGTGGAGACGTAGATCCGGACCTCGTCACCGCGCTTGACCGAAGCGCCCGCTGCTGGGCTGGTCCGGACGACGAGCCCTTCGCGGACGGTGTCGCTGGCTTCCGGGACCAGATCGGTCGCGACGTCGACCGGGATGGAGGCCAGTTGCGACCTGACCTGTTCCGGCGTCTTGTTCGCGACGTCCTTGGGCAGCGAGAATCGCTCCGGCCCGCCGGACAGGACGACCGTGATCGTGCGTCCCCGCGGCACCCGGCTGTCCGGCCCGGGTTGAGTGCGGAGGACGCGATCGCGCGGGACGGATTCGCTGAACTCCGGTGCCGGTTGCCTGGCCACCTTGTAGCCGGCCTGCTGCAGGTCGTGCAATGCCCTGGCATAGGTGGAGCCGAGAACCTTGGGGACGTGCGAGTACCGGCCGGCGGCCAGCCACCAGCCGCCGTACCCCGCAGCCAGCCCGACCAGGATCACGATCAGCAAGATGATCAACGACCGTCGACGGCGCCTGGCCGCGGGCGAGGCCTGGCTGCGCCGGCTCGGCGGGGTGACGACGGGCGGGGGCGGCGGCGGCCCTACTGCCTGGCGCGGTGCTGCGTTGCGGTTGGGCACGATCGCAGTGTCGTGCTCTCCCGCGACCTGGCGGCGGAAGACATCGGTGGTTGCCCCGTTGGCCGCCGTGGCGCGGGGGCGCGGTGGCGGCGCGGTGGTCGCCCGCGTGCGGGTGCGTGGCGAGGGCGGCACGGCCACCACGGGCAACGCCAGGTCGGTGCGGACGTCGGCCAGTTCGGCCAGGAACTCTCCGGCATCGGCCGGGCGTCCCTCAGGGTCGCGGTCGGTGGCACACACGACCAGCTCGTCGATCTCGGTCGGGATGCCCTTGACCCGAGAGGACGGTGCAGGCACGCGGCTGTGCACGTGCTGGTAGGCCACACTCATCGCCGACTCGCCCTGGTAGGGCGGGGCGCCGGTGAGCAGTTCGAACATGACGATCCCGGCGGAGTACACGTCCGAGCGCTGGTCGGCACGACCGCGGCTGATCTGTTCGGGCGCGCAGTACGCGACGGTGCCCATCATCAACCCGGTGCGGGTGGCCGACGCGTCGGATTCGACGGCCCGGGCCAAGCCGAAGTCGGCCACCTTCACGATGCCTTCGTGGGACAGCAGGATGTTCTCGGGCTTGACGTCGCGGTGGACGAGCCCAGCGAGGTGCGCCGCCGACAGCGCGCTGAGCACCGGTTCCATGATCGAGACGGCCTCGGCCGGCGTGAGCCGGCCACGCTCGCGGATCAGCTCGCGCAACGTCCGCCCGGCCACCAGCTCCATCACGAGGAACACGTGGTGACCGGCAACGCTCTTGTCGTGGCCCTGGTCGTAGACGGACACAGCATTGAGGTGGCTCAGCCGGGCGGCAGCGCGGGCTTCCCGGGTGAAGCGGTCACTGAACGCCGGGTCGGCCGACAGCGCCGACGACATCACCTTGACGGCGACGAGCCGGTCGAGCCGCTCGTCGACGGCCGCGTACACGGTGGACATGCCGCCGCGAGCGATCCGGTCGACGATCCGGTACCGACCTTCGAGGGTGCGGCCGACCAAGGGGTCAGTCGTCGCCGTTTGCACGGCCCTGATTCTACGGTCGAAAGCTGGCTCGCTCTCGCAGCCGCACCGCGCGCGGGCGGGCGGGCACAATCGCCCCACCGCCTAGGGTGGTCGGGTGGCCGAGCTGGAGGACAGGCTGCCCACTGCTCCCGGCGGCGTCGCTGAGCTGCTCGCGGACGCCGATCGCCCCGGCGGCTGGCTGCTGTTGCTCGATCGGATCCGGCAGTCCTACGTCGACCTCGAGGATCCCAGCTACCTCGATTTCGAGTACGTCCAGGCCTTCGCCGATGTACTGGACGCACTTCCGCCGGGACCGTTGGCCGTCACCCACGTCGGCGGCGGGGGATGCACGGTGGCCCGCTACGTGGCGGACACGCGTCCGGGTTCCCCGCAGATCGTCCTGGAACCTGATGCTGCCCTGACTGCACTCGTGCGCGCCAGGCTGCCCTTCGCCCGCGGGGCGCGGGTGCGCATCCGGCCGCTGGACGGTCGCACCGGGCTCGCCGGGCTGGCTGCGGGCAGCGCCGACGTCATCGTGCTCGACGCCTTCCACGGCGGGCGGGTGCCCGCCGAGCTGAGCACGGCCGAGTTCGTCGCCGACGTGGCGCGCGTGTTGCGCCCGGGCGGCGTGCTGCTCGGCAACGTGGCCGACGGGCCGCCGGGCACGTTTGCCCGCAGGCTGGTCACGACCGTTCGCAGCACGCTGCCTTCGATGCTGCTGGTGGCCGACCCGGCCGTCCTCAAGCGACGCCGCTTCGGCAATCTCGTGTTTGCCGCGTCACGTGGCGCGCTGCCGGTCGCGGCGGTGACCCGAGCCGCCTCGTCGGCGGCCTTCCCCAGGCGGGTCGTCACCGGCCGGGCACTGATCGAGTTCGCGGGCGGCGCGGCGGCGCTGACCGACGCGGACCCGATGCGCTCGCCGCAACCGCCCGACGAGATCTGGCGCGTCGGCGGCTGACAAGATCTCCCTCATGCCGACGGAAGGCCGTTTCCACACCGACCGCGCCCGCGCCGAGTCCTTCGGCGGGGTGGCCGACCAGTACGACCGATTCCGCCCGTCCTACCCGGCCGCGCTCGTCGACGACCTCGTGGCCCTGCACCCTGCCGACGTTCTCGACATCGGCTGCGGCACCGGGAAGGCGGCGCGACTGCTGACCGAGCGCGGGCTGCGCGTGATGGGCGTCGAGATCGATCCAAAGATGGCCGCAGTGGCACGGGGGCACGGTATTGACGTCGAGGTCGCCTCGTTCGAGAAGTGGCTTGCCCATGATCGGCACTTCGACCTCATCACCTGCGCGCAGGCGTGGCACTGGGTCGACCCGGCCGTGGCCATCCCGAAGGCGGCGGCCCTGTTGCGGCCCGCTGGCACGCTCGCGCTGTTCTGGAACTACGACCAGATCCAGGAGCCGGAGCAGACCGCGATCGACGACGTCTACCGCGAATACGCGCCGGAACTGCTGCGCTCGGTAGTCAACGGCGGCAGCCGGCAGACCGACCGGCCGCACGTCGACGACCTCGTGGCCAGCGGGCTGTTCGCGTCGGTACGCACGGTCACCTATCGGTGGGAACGCACGATCTCCTCGGCCGAGTGGGTCGGCCTGGTCGGTACGCACAGCGATCACCTGCGCCTGGACGCGGCTCGTCGTAGCACCCTGCTCGAAGCACTCGGCGCGAGCATCGACGCGCTCGGTGGCACGGTCGCCTCGAACTACGGAACTTATTGCGCCTTCGCCCGGGTGGCTTCGTGAGTCACATGGCAGGCTCGGGCACATGGAACTGCTGAGCATCCCCGATGCGGCGGAGGCGCTCGGCGTTCCGGTCACCCGCGTACACCAGGCTCTGCGCGACGGCCATCTGGTGGGCATCCGGGACGGGAACGGGCTGCGCTGCGTGCCGGCGCTCTTGGTGCAGGACGGCGCCGTCGTCAAGTCGTTGTCGTCGGTGATCACCCAGTTGCGCGATGCGCGCTACAGCGACTCCGAGATCGTTGATTGGCTGTTCCGTGCCGATGATTCACTGCCCGGGACCCCGATCCAGGCG
>JALYVG010000106.1 GCA_030853345.1 Actinomycetota bacterium
ACTGCCCGGCGGTGCCGTAATCTGAACGACGGCCCATCGAGCGGTGGGCCACCTTCACCTGCCGCCGGATCGGTGCCGCGTGAACACCAACCAGACACCCAGCAGTCCCACCATGCAAGTCCGAGGAGTGGATCCCGCGATGTATGCCATCGTCAAGACCGGCGGCAAGCAGTACAAGGTCGCCGTGGGCGATGTGCTCGAGGTCGAGAAGCTGGACGTGGCGCCGGGCGCCGACGTCACGCTGCCCGCGATCCTGCTCGTCGACGGTGAGGACGTCACCCACGACGCCGCCAAGCTGGCCAAGGTCGCCGTCACGGCAGAGGTGCTCGCGCAGACCAAGGGCCCGAAGATCAAGATTCACAAGTACAAGAACAAGACCGGTTACCACAAGCGGATGGGCCACCGTCAGAAGTTGACGCAGGTCAAGGTCACCGCGATCGACGCGAAATAGAGGGACTGACATGGCACACAAGAAGGGTGCTTCCAGCTCGCGCAACGGCCGCGACTCCAACCCGCAGTACCTCGGCGTCAAGCGATTCGGCGGCCAGACGGTGAACGCGGGCGAGATCCTGGTCCGCCAGCGCGGCACCAAGTTCCACCCGGGCGTCGGCGTGGGTCGCGGCCGCGACGACACGCTGTTCGCGCTCGTCGAGGGCGCGGTCAAGTTCGGCGTCTCGCGCGGGCGCAAGACCGTCAACATCGTCCCGGCTGAACTCGTCGAGGCCTGACGGCGCCAGCCGCACACAGCTTTCACCAGAGGCGGGCCCGGGTATCCGGTGCCCGCCTCTGGCCTTTGATCCGGACGGAGGTAGCCACCGATGGCCAGCTTCATCGACCGCGTGGTGCTGCATTGCTCCGCCGGTAGCGGCGGGCACGGCGTCGCCTCGATCCACCGCGAGAAGTTCAAGCCGCTCGGCGGCCCGGACGGCGGCAACGGCGGCCGCGGTGGCGACGTCGTCCTCGTCGTCGACACCAGTGCGCACACTCTGCTCGACTTCCACCATCACCCGCACCAGCACGCCACCAACGGCAAGCAGGGCGCGGGCAGCCACCGCAACGGCGCAGAAGGCGGCGACCTGGTGCTGCGGGTGCCCAACGGCACCGTCGTCCTCGATGAGCAGGGTGAGGTGCTGGCCGATCTCACCGGCACCGGAGCCCGCTTCGTCGCGGCCCAGGGTGGCCGGGGCGGCCTCGGCAACTCCGCCCTCGCCTCGCCGCGGCGCAAGGCTCCCGGTTTCGCTCTGCTCGGTGAGCCCGGTGAGGCCCGCGACCTGATCCTCGAGCTGAAGAGCGTCGCCGACGTCGGCCTGGTCGGGTTCCCGAGCGCAGGCAAGTCTTCGCTGATCGCCGCCATGTCCGCGGCCCGGCCCAAGATTGCCGACTACCCGTTCACCACACTGGTGCCCAACCTGGGCGTGGTCAGTGCCGGCGACGTCACGTTCACCGTCGCCGACGTACCCGGCCTGATCCCCGGCGCGGCCCAGGGCAAGGGGCTGGGGCTGGATTTCCTGCGCCACATCGAGCGCTGCGCGGTGCTGCTGCACGTCCTGGACTGCGCCACGCTCGACCCGGGCCGTGACCCGCTGAGTGACCTCGACGCGCTCGAGGCCGAACTCGCTCAGTACGCCGGCACGTTCGGCGACCTGCTGTCCCGGCCGCGGCTGGTCGCACTGAACAAGACCGACATCCCCGAAGGCGCCGAGCTCGCCGAGTTGGTCCGCCCCGAGTTGGAGGCGCGCGGATTGCGCGTGTTCGAGATTTCTGCCGTCAGTCACGCCGGCCTGCGCGCGCTGACGTTCGCGCTGGCCGAGGTGGTCGAGGCCGACCGGGCCGCGCGCCCGGACCTTGATGCCACCCGCATCGTGCTCACCCCGAAGGCCGTCGACGACACCGGCTTCACCGTGGTGCCCGATCCGGCCGACGTCGGCGGCTTCATCGTGCACGGCGACAAGCCCGAGCGGTGGGTGCGCCAAACCAGTTTCGACAACGACGAGGCCGTGGGTTACCTCGCCGACCGGCTGGCCCGCCTGGGCGTGGAGGCCGCGCTGGCCAAGCTCGGTGCCGAGCCGGGCGCCGCGGTCACGATCGGCGACGTCACGTTCGACTTCGAACCGACCGGCGGAATCGACGACTCGCAGTACATGCCGACCCGCCGCGGCACCGACGAGCGGCTGGAGAACATCACCCGCCCGAACCCCACGCAACGGCTCGCGGCCAAGAAAGCCCGGCGAGTGCGTGGCGACGACGTCGACGCCGACTGGGACGACGACACGGCCGCGGACGAGGCCGACGAGGCATGATAACCGCAAGCACGCTGCTCACCTGCATGCGGACCAGCGTCGTGGTTGCGGCGGCGCCGGCATGACGCGCGAGGTGGTCGGGTCGGCGCAGCGGACCGTGGTCAAGGTCGGCTCGTCCTCACTCACCTCGGCCGGCCAGCTCGACCCAGAACGGCTCGACGCGATCGTCGAGGTGATCGCCGCGCGGCGGCTGGCCGGACAGCAGGTCGTCCTCGTCTCCTCCGGGGCCATTGCCGCGGGAATCGGGCCGTTGGGGCTGCGCTCCCGCCCGCGCGACCTCGCCACCCAACAGGCTGCGGCGAGTGTCGGGCAGTTGCTGCTCGTCGAGCGTTACGCAGCCTCCTTCGCCCGCTACGGGCTGCGGGTGGGGCAGGTGTTGCTGACCGCCGACGACCTGCACCGCCGCGGGCACTACCGCAACGCCGACCGGACGTTGGAGCGGCTGCTGGCTCTGGGCGTCATCCCGATCGTCAACGAGAACGACACGGTGGCCACCCACGAGATCCGCTTCGGGGACAACGACCGGCTGGCCGCGCTGGTCGCCCACCTGGTGCACGCCGACGCGTTGGTGCTGCTCACCGACGTCGACGGCCTCTACACCGGCAAGCCCGGGCGTCCGGAGTCCCGGTTCATTCCCGAGGTGCATTCCTTCGCCCAGCTCGAGGGCGTGAAGATCAGCGGCTCGGGCAGCCACATCGGCTCCGGAGGGATGGTCACCAAGATCGACGCGGCCGCCATCGCGACGAGCGAGGGCATCCCGGTCATGCTGGCCTCGGCCGAGCGCATCGCTGACGCACTGGCCGGTACCACCGGCACCGTCTTCCACGCCTCCGGCGACCGCACGGCGTCGCGGCTCTTCTGGCTGCGGCATGCCACCACGCCGCGCGGGCGGCTGGTTCTCGACGCCGGCGCAGTCGCGGCTGTGGTGGGACGCCGCACGTCGCTGCTGCCGGCCGGGGTTACCGCGGTCGAGGGCGACTTCGACTCAGGCGACCCGGTGGAGCTGGTCGGCCCGGACGGCGTGCCCGTTGGCCGTGGCCTGGTCGGTTACGACGCTGCCGACCTGCCCGCGCTGCTCGGCCGCAAGACCGGGGACCTGCCAGTGGAGTTCCGCCGCGAGATCGTCCACCGCGACGACCTCATCCTGCTCTAGCCGGCTGCGGGCGGCGATCACCCGGCTGGGCCGGCCGTACCCTGGGGCCATGAGCGACGTCACGGCCACCGAGTCCGACGTCCGGGCGGTGGCGCAACGGGCCCGTGCGGCAGCAGCGGAGCTCGCGCCGCGCAGCCGCGGTGACAAGGACGCCGCTCTGCAGGCGATGGCCAGCGCCCTCGAGGACTCGGCCGAGGCGATCATTGCCGCCAACCAGCGCGACGTCGATGCCGGGCGCGCTGCGGAACTAGCCGAGGGGCTGATAGACCGGCTCAGGCTGGACGCCGAGCGCGTCGCGGCGATGGCGCAGGGGCTGCGCGATGTCGCCACCCTGCCCGATCCGGTGGGCGAGGTGCTGCGCGGCTACACCCAGCCAAACGGCTTGGAGATCAGGCAGCTGCGCGTCCCGTTCGGCGTCATCGCGATGATCTACGAGGCGCGACCGAACGTGACCGTCGACGCTGCGGGGCTGGCGCTCAAGAGCGGCAATGCTGCCCTGCTGCGCGGTTCGGGCTCGGCCTACGAGTCCAACGCGGTCCTGGTCGACGTGCTGGCCGGCGCCGCCGAGAAGGCGGGCCTGCCGCGCGACGCGATCCAGCTCGTTCCGGGCACCGACCGCGCCAGCGTCGGGCACCTGCTCAGGGCCCGTGGGCTGGTCGACCTGGTCATCCCGCGCGGCGGTGCCGGATTGATCAACTACGTGGTCGAGAACGCGACCGTGCCGGTGATCGAGACCGGCGTCGGCAACGTACACGTCTACGTCGACGCCAGCGCGGATCTCGAGATGGCCGAGCGCATCGTCGTCAACTCCAAGACGTCGCGGGTGAGCGTCTGCAATTCGGCCGAGACGCTGCTCGTGCATCAGGACATCGCCGAGGAGTTCCTGCCGCGCATCACGTCGGCGCTGCAGACCTGCGGCGTGGTCGTGCACGGCGACGACGCGTTCGGCGCGCTCGACGGTGTCCAGACCGCGACCGACGACGATTGGGCCCGCGAGTACCTCTCGCTCGACATGGCCGCGCGGGTCGTGGCCGACGTCGACGAAGCCATCGCGCACATCCGCCGCTGGTCCTCCGGACACACCGAGGCGATCGTCACGCGCGACCTCGAGACCGCCCGCCGCTTCGTGGCGCGCGTCGACTCCGCCGCGGTCATGGTGAACGCCTCGACCCGGTTCACCGACGGCGCCGAGTTCGGCTTCGGTGCCGAGATCGGCATCTCCACCCAGAAGATGCACGCGCGAGGGCCGATGGGGCTGGCCGAGCTGACCTCCACCAAGTGGGTCGTCACCGGCGACGGCCAGATCCGCTGAGGTGACTGCTGGCCCCGGACACCCTGGACAGCGTCAACGGTCCGGCTGGTAGCACCCGCCGGGCGGCTCAGTCCGGGGTCTGGGACGACGCGCGCTTGGTCTGCTCCGGGTGAGCGGTGCGTTCGTCGGAGTCCTCGAGGATGATCTCCGCCTGCCGGTGCGCGTCGTCGCTGCCGGCCGCGGCCTCCTCGGGGGTCAGCTGTGCGCGGCTCTCGATGCGGTCCTCGTCGGGGTTCTCGGTCATGCCCGGACCGTACCCATACCCGCAGCCGCAGCACTAAGGTCGCCAGCGTGGTCCGAACGCACCGACTCACGCGGCGCCCGGTAGACAGCGATGACGCGCGGGTCGTGCATGAGTACCGCAGGGTGCTTGACCGGTCAATAGGGTGAATGCCGTGCAACGCATCGAAGCGTCATTGCTTATCCCCGGCCGCGGCGACCCGATCGACGACGGCGTCGTGGTCCTCGACGGCCCCACCATCGCCTTCGCGGGATCCGCCGCCGACGCGCCACCGAGCGATGGTGCCGACGTCACCCGCGCGGCCGTCGTCATGCCCGGACTGTGGGACTGCCACACACACATCTTCGGCCTGCGGACCATGGACTTCAGCGTCATTGCGACCGAGCCGCTGGCCGTGCGGGGCGCCCGGTGCGTGGGTGACATGCGGGCCGCCCTGGACGCGGGCGTGACGTCGGTACGTGAAGTCGGCGGTCTGGGCGTCTACCTCGCCCGCGCCGTCGACGAGGGCACGGTGGCCGGCCCGTCGATCTACGGTGCCGGCGCAGTGCTGTCGACGACAGGCGGCCACGGGGACATCCACGCCATCCCGCTGCCGTGGATCGCCGACCTCAACTCCCACGGCGAGGTCCGCCTGGCCGACGGCCCGGCCGACTGCGCCAAGGCCGTGCGCGAACAGCTGCGCCGCGGCGCGCGCGTGATCAAGATCTGTGCGTCCGGCGGAGTGCTGTCCGAGATCGACCACCCTATCCACCAACAGTTCACCGTGGCCGAGCTGCAGGTGATCGTCGAGGTGGCCGGGCTGGCCGAACGCGCCGTCGCGGCGCATTGCCATGGCAAGCCCGGCATGATGGCCGCCCTCGAAGCCGGGGTGCGCACCATCGAGCACGGCACCTACCTCGACGAGGAGGTGTGCGCGGCCATGGCCGAAACCGGCGCCATCCTCGTACCCACCCGGACGATCATCGAGGAGCTGCTGACCAGCAACGCGGCGCCGGACTGGGCGATGGCCAAGCTGCGGGTGATGGCCGACACCCACGCCGCCGCAATGGCACTGGCCCACGAGCAGGGCGTGACGATCGCCGCCGGCACCGACATCGCACTGAGCGGCCGCGAGCTGCCCAACTCGTGGGGTCGCCATGGCCGCGAACTGCCGCTGCTCGTGCGTGCCGGGATGACCCCGCTGCAGGCCATCGAGGCTGCCACCGCCACCGGACCGCTCACTCTCGGGCCGCAAGCGCCGTTGTCCGGACGGCTCATCGCGGGCTATGCCGCGGACGTGATCACGCTCGACGCGGATCCGGTCGCCGACATCGCCGTATTGGCCGATCCCGATCACGTGATCGGGGTCTGGAAGGCGGGTCAGTCGGTGAAGTCCTGATGGCCACGTCCAGGTGCGGCTGGCCGCCGTCGATCCCGACGAACTCGCCGAGCTGCTGACCGACGCCTGGCGCACGCGGGCCCCGCCTGCGCTGGTGGCCGCATACGATGCATGACAGAGGAAATTGAGACAGAACCTCCGATCCCAGCGAAGGAGAGCGCGAATGCCCAGCCGTACCGCTCGCACAGCATGGACCGGCAGCCTCATGGAAGGCTCCGGGCAGGTCGAGATGTCGAGCTCGCACGTCGGCACGTACGACGTGTCCTTCCCCAAACGTGCCGCCGAGGACGCTGACGGCACCACCAGCCCCGAGGAATTGATCGCAGCCGCGCACTCGTCCTGCTACGCCATGTCCCTCGCGAGCGGCATCGCCAAGGCCGGCGGCACGCCGCATTCCCTCGACGTCACGGCTGTGGTCACGGTCGGCCGCGACGACTCGGGCCTGCGGATCTCGACGAGTGCGCTGACCGTGCGCGCCGAGGTCGACGGCCTCGACAACGACCAATTCGTCAAGGTGGCCGAGGAGGCCAAGGCAGGCTGCCCGGTGAGTAAAGCGCTGACCGGCCTGGAGATCACCTTGGACGCTGCGCTCGAGAGCTGATCAGCCCGCCGCACCCGACCCGCGTTACCGTGTCGCTCATGCCGAAGGCGGAGTTGGCGGAGCTGGTCGTCCCCGACGCCGAAGCGCTGCGTGCCTGGCTGGTGGATCACCACGCCACGTCCCCGGGGGTGTGGCTCGCTCTCACCAAGAAGGGCGGCACGCTCACAACGGTGACCTGGCAGCAGGCGGTCGACGAGGCGCTGTGCGTCGGCTGGATCGACGGACAGGCGCGCAAGCGTGATGACGAAACCTCCTCGATCCGGTTCACGCCGCGCGGGCCCCGCAGTTCGTGGTCGCGGCGCAACGTCAGCCACGTCGCCCGGCTGGAGATGGAAGGCCGCATGCTGCCCGCCGGCCGCGCCGCGGTGGAGGCGGCGAAGGCCGACGGGCGCTGGCAGGCCGCCTACGCTGCGCAGTCAGAGGCGGAGGTGCCCGCCGAACTCGCGGCCGCGCTCGCCGCCAACCCGGCTGCCCAGGCGATGTTCGACGTGCTGACCAAGGCCAACCGCTATGCCCTCATCTACCGCCTCGGTGCGGTGAAGCGGGCCGAGACCCGCGAGCGCAAGGTCGGTGAGTTCGTCGCCATGCTCGCTCGGCACGAGACCTTCCATCCCCAGAAGGCGAGGCCTGCGGACCCGGGCGGGTGAGGATCCCATCAGGCCCCGGGGCGGCGCCGCAGGGTGGGTACCGGCGGTGGTTGGGTCGCCGCCGCGTCATCGAGCCCGCCGATCACGCGGTCGGCCCACGACACCAGGCCCGGCACGTCGATCTCGTGCGGCGGGGCCGAGGCGCTGTGGGCGATCCGCTCGCGGCCGCGGCGCAGCAGGGCAGCCGCCCCGGCCGAGTTGCCGCGCAGCGCGTGGGTCAGCCCGACGGCCAGCTGCGCCAGCCCCTGCCACAGTTCACGCTCGGGTTCGGGCGCAGACTTCCAGCTGGCCTCGAGAACCTCGTGGGCGTGGAACGGCAGCCGCGCATCGAGCAGTCGCTGGGCCTCGGCCAGTGACTCAGCGGGAGTGAGCACGAGATCCTCCCGGACGCGCTCGACGCCTGCCGCACCGCGCGGCAGCGGACGACCGAGCCCGTCGCGCGGGCGCGCGTTGAGCGGGCGGCCCTTCGGATCACGCTCGCGTTCGGCCATCAGAACGCGGTCACGTCGAAGATCGCGGCCAGGGCCACGCCGGCGATCATGGCCGCACCGGCGTTGCGGGTGTGCAGGAACGCCCACGCGGCGTACCAGAGCGGCCAGACCGGGAAGCCGGTCGGTTTCTCGGCCGGCGGGGGCTTGGACAGTGCGCGCCACGCTGAGCGGGCGACGGGAAACCCGGCCAGGCCGAGCAGGGCCGGCCACGGCAGTGCCTGCACGGCGACGGCGCCGGCCAGCAGCACGTAGAACCCGGCGATCAGTGCCTTGGTCAGCAGCAGCGCGCGGTCGCGGCCCAGCAGCACCGGCACCGTCTTGATCCGCAGCGGCCCGTCGAAAGGGATCTTGTCGGTGTGCTTGCCCATCAGCACCGCCGTACACAGCAGTGCGTACGGCAGGCTGGCCACCCAGATCTGCCACGGCAGATGCCCGGTGGCGGAGAAGTACGTGCCACCGACCATCAGCGGTCCCCAGGTGATCAGAACGTCGAGTTCGCCGAGCCCGCGTTTCTTCAGTCGCAGCGGCGGGGCGGTGTACGCGGCGCTGAGCAGGAAACCGCCCAGTGCGAAGGCCAGGACCCACGGCCCCCGGGCAGCCACCAGGACGATCATGATCGTCAGGTCGAGCACGTTGACCGCGAGTGCCACGGTGGCCAGTTGCCGACGAGTGGTGAGGCCGGACAGGATCGGGTGCGGCGCGTACTGCGCACGCGGGTAGTCGGCCGTGTCCTGGCCGACGTCGGTGTCGAACAGGTCGTTCATCAGGTTGT
>JALYVG010000139.1 GCA_030853345.1 Actinomycetota bacterium
AACTTCGCTGCGGGGCCTGAACTGTCTTGGCTGGTAACTGCCTAGTGACTGTGCCCGTGGCCGCCGTGGCTGTGGCCGCCGTTGGCGTGCGCGTGGTCGTCCTCAGGATCGGCCGGCTTCTCGACGATCGCACTCTGTGTCGACAGGAGCAGGCCGGCCACCGACGCGGCGTTGGCCAACGCTGCCTTGGCGACCTTGACCGGGTCGACGACACCTGCCTTGACCAAGTCACCGAACTCGCCAGTCGCAGCGTCCAGGCCATGGTTGGCGGGCAGTTCGCGGACCTTGGCCACCACGACGTAGCCCTCCTCGCCGGCGTTGGAGGCGATCCAGCGCAGTGGCTCGTCGAGCGCGGTACGCACCACGCGCACCCCGGTGGCCTCATCGCCGCTGAGGCCCAGGTCACCGTCGAGGGCGGAGGCAGCGTGGACGAGGGCGGCGCCGCCGCCGGCGATAATGCCCTCCTCGATCGCGGCACGCGTGGCCGCGATCGCGTCTTCGATGCGGTGCTTGCGCTCCTTGAGCTCGACCTCGGTGGCCGCACCGACCTTGATGACGCCGACCCCGCCGGACAGCTTGGCCAGCCGCTCCTTGAGCTTCTCACTGTCCCAGTCGGAGTCGGTGTCCTCGATCTCGCGGCGGATCTGGGCGATGCGGGAGTCGATCTCCTCCTGCGAGGCGGCACCGTGCGTGACCGTGGTCGAGTCCTTGGTGACCACGACCCGGCCCGCATGGCCAAGTGCGTCGAGCCCGGCTTGGTCGAGCTTGAGGCCAACCTCAGGGGAGATGACCTCGGCGCCGGTGATGATGGCCAGGTCCTGCAGGAACGCCTTGCGGCGGTCGCCGAAGTACGGTGCCTTCACCGCGACCGCGTTGAACGTCTTGCGGATCGCGTTGACGACGAGCGTGCTGAGCGCCTCGCCGTCGACATCCTCGGCGATGATGACGAGCGACTTGCCGGCCTCGACCACCTTCTCCAGCAGCGGCAGCAGGTCTGCGACGGCCGAGATCTTCTGCGTGGTGATGAGCAGGTACGGGTCGTCGAACACAGCCTCGGCCGCTTCGGCGTCGGTGACGAAGTACGGGCTGATGTAGCCCTTGTCGAACTGCATACCCTCGGTGAACTCGAGCTCGGTGGTAGCGGTCTGGCTCTCCTCGACGGTGATGACGCCGTCCTTGCCGACCTTGGTGAACGCCTCGCCGATCAGCTCGCCGATCGTGGGGTCCTGCGCCGAGATGGTTGCGACGTGCGCGATGGCCTGCTCACCCTCGACGGGGATGGCCACCTTGTCCAGGGCCTCGCTGACGGCGGTGACGGCTGCGTCGATGCCCCGCTTGAGCGCGGTCGGGTTCGCGCCGGCCGCGACATTCTTCAGGCCGGCGTTGACCAGGGCCTGGGCCAGGACGGTGGCGGTGGTGGTGCCGTCGCCGGCGACGTCGTTCGTCTTGGTGGCCACGGACTTGGCCAGCTGGGCGCCCAGGTTCTCATACGGGTCGTCGAGTTCGATCTCGCGTGCGATCGTCACGCCGTCGTTGGTGATGACCGGCGCGCCGAAGGACTTGCTGAGCACGACGTTGCGGCCCTTGGGTCCGAGCGTGACCTTGACGGCGTTGGCCAGCTTGTCGACACCGCGCTCGAGCGCGCGGCGGGCGTCCTCGTCGAAACTGAGGATCTTCGCCATGGATATCCCTTTCCTGAGTGTGATCGGTCAGTGGCACAACCGAAACGCCCCGGCGCACGCGGTGCGCGCGGCCGGGGCGTCGGCGGTCGTTGGTCTACTTCTCGATGACCGCGAGGACGTCGCGCGCGGAGAGCACGAGATATTCCTCGCCGGCGTACTTGACCTCGGTGCCGCCGTACTTGCTGTACAGCACGACGTCGCCTACGGAGACGTCGATCGGGACGCGGTTGCCGTTGTCGTCGATGCGACCCGGGCCCACCGCGAGGACAGTGCCCTCCTGCGGCTTCTCCTTGGCGGTCTCGGGAATGACGATGCCGGACGCGGTCGTGGTCTCGGCCTCGTTGGCCTGGACGACGACGCGGTCCTCAAGTGGCTTGATGCTGACCTTTGTGGCGGTCACGGTGACTCTCCCCTTCTCGGGTTCATATTTCGGTTTACAGGCCGGCTGCCGTCGCGGGGGTCAACCTGCCCTAGTTGGCACTCTAACGCGGCGAGTGCCAACTCTCAATCGCGGGGGGTGCCCACTCCTGTTGAGTGGTGCGATACAGGTTGAGTGTGCGCAATTTCGCACCACTCGGGCCCGAACGCATTACTCGGCGGGGCGGACCGGCGGCGCAGGTCCATCGGTCAGGAGAACGGGTGCTGCGTCCAGGTCAGGCCCGCGTTGCGAGTCGTCCAGATCGCACGCCCGGTGTCGGTGACGACCCGGCCGACGCTCGCCGACTCGAAGCCGACGAAGATCGGTTCGCCGGGGCCGACCGTCACGGCTGGGACTGATTGCCAGGTCTGGCCGACGTCCGCGCTGCGGTACAACGCGGTGGTGGACAGCACGAATTGCACCTGTTGGGAGGCAGCGCCGAGCAAGCCACTGTCAGCCGCATCGGCCGGAAGCGGTCCGCTCGCCCGAAACGGTGCACTGCCATCGCTGGACACGGTCGTGAAGCTCGGGGCTGGTGCGCCACGAGGCACGCAGAGCACCACAACCGAGCCGTCGGCCGCGGCCACAATGGCCGATCCGTCGGCCTCGTGACCAGGGGACTGCGGGCAGGGCTCGCCGTGCCTGGTCCAGCTCATCCCGTCGTCGGTCGATGTGTACAGCAGCGAAGTCGCGTCCCGCCCACCTCCTGCGGGATGCCCGAAGACTTCGATGAAGGCTCGGTTCCCGACGCGCACGAGCGCGACACCGGTCGTCGAGCCGTTGTCGTAGGTGCCGGGCAGGTCGATGCTGCGCCACGTCGCGCTCCCGATCGGGGCGGTCTGCACGTTGTAGTCGCAGCCCGGGACACATCCACCGCCGGCCTGGTCCACGACGCGAATGACGTTGCCGTCGAGCGTCTCAAGCGCGTCGGCGCCACCCGGCTGACGCTGCCAGTTCACCCCGCCGTCGGTGGTCATGAAGAACGCGCTCGGGCCCCACGCATAGCCGATCTGGCTGGTGGCGAAGCGGATGTGCTGGATGCAGGGGGCAGCGCACACGAGCAACGGCACGTTCGCCGGGGGCGGCTTCATGCCGTGCCAGGTCGCCCCGCCGTCGGTCGTGCGGACCATGGCCGCGCAGGGGCCGCCGCTGCCGTTCAGGCAGTCAGCGGTGCCGAGGGCCCAGCCGTTCTCGGTGCCGACAAAGGTCAGGTCGATCGCCTGGAAATGGGTCAGGCTGACCTCCTTCGGTGTTACGTGTGTCGCTGGTGGCGGGTTCGGCGCCGTTGACCTGGTGGCGGGCGCAGTGGGGCTCGGCATCGGCGTCGGCGCGGTCGAGGTGATCGGCACCGCGGGGGGCTTGTGATCGGCGTTGTGTCGGAACTGGGTCACGCCCACGAGGGCCGCGGCCACTGCGGCCATCGAGCCGGCGGCGACGAGCGACAGCGTCCAGGTGCGCCACTGGCGGCCCAACCGCCGTTCGCGCGCCGGCGGCAGCAGGTCGACGTAGCCGATGATCCGGTCGGCCAGCACCCCCGCCGCCGGCGCGTGCCGGGCGTGTTCGGTCAGGCTGGCGCGCAGCGCAGCCTCGATGTCGATCTTGTCAGTCATCCGAATCTCCCCGCCGAGGGCCGCGATGCGGGGCCTGCGCTCTGCTCGCGCAGCGCAGCGAGTCCTCGGCTGATCAAGCTGCGGACCGTGCCGGCGCGACAACCGAGCGCGTCGGCTATCTGGTCGTCCGGCAGGTCGTCGAAGTAACGCATCACGAGCGCGGCGCGCTGCCGGTCGGGCAGGGTGCGCAGCAGCCCCCACACCTCGTCGCGGTCAACCAGTTCTGTGGCAGCGTCGCGCACATCACTGCGTTCAGGCAGGACGTCGAGCACGAGTTCGCGGCTGGCGGGACGGCGCCGCTCGTTCACAAACCCGTTCGCCAGCGAGCGCCGCACGTAGGCGACAGGCGCGTCCGCGGCAGCGACGAGGTGCCACTTCGGGTAGAGCCGCACCAGGGTGTCCTGGACCAGTTCTTCGGCGGCCGGGGCGTTGCCGGTCAGCAGGTAGGCGGTGCGCAGCAGCGTCGCTGTATTTGCCCGCACGAACGCCGCGAACTCCCGCTCGTCGGTCATCAACGCCTCCACGCCTAGTAGACAGCGCGGCGGGCTATCTCGTTGCAGTCCGAACGAACTCCTTTCTGCTGCCTCACTTCCCGGCGGGCACCGGGTGGTAGTGCGCCTGGTCGCCGGTCAGCTTCCACACCTTGCGTGCCCGGGTCGGTTTGGGGACGCCGGCCCGCTGGAGCTGGCGCCAGATCGGGCGGTGCCAGGTGGTGACCGGGATGGTGCGCACGACCTGCACGTACCGCGGTCGGTGCGCGATCGGCAACCGCTCGAACGCCCGGTCCAGGTCAGTGGCGCGCAGCGTGGCGCCGGGCATCAGCGTCACGGCGGCGACCAGCACCTCGGCCTGCCCCTCGGCGACGCCGTAGGCAGCCATCAGGTCGACCGCCGGGACCGTGCTGAGCGCCATCCGCGCACCGGCCGGCATGACCGCCCCGTCATCGGTCGAGATCAGGGCGCCCACCGGATCGACGAGCCACAGGTCGTTGTGCTCGTCGCGCAGGAACAGGTCGCCGGTGCACCGCCAGGCATCGCCGACGGCGAACACCCCCCGCAGCGGTGCCCCCGCGGCCGACTCGCCCGGGTTGATCCGGGCCAGCAGCAGGCCCACCTCGTCGGCGGCACATTCCCGGGCCAGCCCGTCCGGGCCGAGGTCGAGGCGGCGGGCCGCCCGGTCGAACCCCGCGACCCTGACCTCGGCCGAGCCCGGCAGTGGGCGGCCCATCGAACCGATCGGGGTGCCCTTGACGTTGGCCAGGATCGCCTCGCCCTCGGCGGAGGCGTAGAACTCGAGCACCCGCGCGGTCGGAAACCGTTCGGTGACCCGGCGCCAGAGGTTTCGCGGCATGCCCGAGCCCATGAACATCTTGATCGGGTGATACTGCTCGTTGCGATTCGGCGGCCCGACCGTGATGTCGTGCAGCGACGTCCAGGTGTAGGAGACGTGCGTGGCGCCGTAGCGGCGTACCTCCTCCCAGAACGTGTCCGGGTCGCCCGCCGTCGCCATCGCGAACCGGGCGCCGGCCGCAATCGCGCCGCCGACGCTCATCAACAATGCCGAGCTGTGGTGCACCGGGGTGGTGCTGTAGACGGTGTCGCCGGGCTTCAGGGCGGCGGCCGAGGCGGTGCCCAGCGCCGACATCGCCCAGCGGCGGTTGGTGATGTGCACGGCCTTCGTGCCCGCGCCCTCACCGGTGAACAGCACGAACGCCTCGTCCGAGGCGCGGTGCGGGTTGGCGCGGTACCACGCGGGCAGCTCTATATCACCCGGCTCGATGCGCTCCATGTCCACGACCTGCGGGTGCACGGTGCGGGTCTGCGCACCGCCGCCGAGCACGCACCAGGTGACCCCGTCGAGTGCCTGGCCGTCGGCGACGTGCTCGGGGTCGGAGATCACCCAGGTGACCTTGCCGAGGGCGGCCTCGCGCTCGAGTTCGCCGTCAGGGCGCAGCAGCACGGCGCTCGCCCCGAGCCGGCTGAGTGCGGCCACCAGCGTGAACGCGCTCGGGCGGGTGCTCATCAGCACGCCCACCCGGTCGCCCGGCCGTACACCCACACTGACCAGGCCCTTGACCACGCTGTCGACGCGGTGCTTCACATCGCGCTGACGGTAGGCGCGGTCGCCGAACAGGAAGCAGATCTCCTCGGCCGACTTGCGGGCCTGCTCGTCGAGGAGCAGGCCGAGCGAGATCCGGGTCGACGGCGCCAGCTGCTCTATCCGGGCCAGCCGGCCCAGCTGGACCGGCGCGTCGGACACCAGGCTGCGGGCGGTCTGCACCGCCTGGCGTGCGGTGTTGAGCACGATCCGGGTGGCACCGACCCCGAACTCGGTCGCCTGGGCCAGCGCCGAGGCCCCGGTCCCGTAGTGCAGTGTCGTCGACTCGGCGAGCTCGGCGGGGACGATGTCGGCCGGCAGGTCGGCGGTACCGGCCCGCCACCGCGTCCAGGCACCGACAGCCGGCCAGGTGATGCCGGTGGCCTTGGAGCCCACCACCAGCCCGAAGTGCCCGCCCGGCAGAGTGAGCTCGTAGACGTCGGCGCGGGGTGCTGCCTTGCGGATCGCCCGGACCGCGTCCGGGTGGCCGATCGTGTCCGTCTGGCCGATGACGGTCATGATGGGCACGTCGATGTCGGCGAGGGTCACCAGCCGGTCGTCGATGACGAAGCCACCTTCGAGCATCCGGTTGTGCGTGACGAACTGCTCGAGCAGCTCGGCGATCGCCGGCCCGGAGTAGGCGGTCCAGCCCTCGGAGTCCAGGAACCGGCGCTGGCGCTCGCGCGGCAGCAGGGCCTGGCGGTCGTGCAGGGCCAGCAGGAACTGCACCCGCCCCTGCACGGTCTTGGCCGGCGACAGCATCTTGAAGCCCAGCCCGCTGGCCCACTTCGGCAGCGCGAGTCGGCGCAGAACGCCGCTGTCGAGTAGGCCGCCGGCCAGCCGGGCCGCCACCTCCGGTGAGATGGGGATGGGCAGCGGCGCCGTGGTGTCGGCCGGCGAGCCGAAGGTGACCAGCGAGTCGATGTCGCGGCCGCGCCGGAAGGCCGCGGTCTGGTACGCGAACATGCCGCCTTGCGAGTAGCCGGCGAGGATGACGTCGCGCCCGGTGGCCTTGACCACCTCGTCGACCGCGTCACTGACCGCGAGCACGTGGTCGGTGAGCGTGCGAGCCAGGCCTCCGGGCTCGTGACCCGGGTCGCCGAAATCCACGACCCAAGCGTCCAGGCCCTCGTCGTGCAGGCTGGCGACCCCGGAACTGCTCGGCGACACGTCCCACACCTCGGCGGCCATCATCAGCGGCGGGATGAGCAGGATCGGCGTGCTGTCGGCGGGCACATCCTCGGAGAAGTACCGGCGTAGGCGATAGTTCGGCCCCTCGGCCTCGACGGTGAACGGGGAGGGCTGCTCGCCGGTCTCCAGCCCGCCGAAGCGCACCACCTCGGCGGCGTTGCGGGCGGTGGCAGCTATCCGGCGGGCGTAGCGCAGGGCCACCGCAGCCCCGCCGGCTGCTCCCCCACGCCCGGCGCTCGGCTCGGATTCGTCGGAGCTCGGGGATGCGTCGTCGGGTTTGGTCGTCACGCCAGCACTCTGCTGCTCAGCGTCGCCGGCCGCAAGCTCAGGGCTCGCGGGCCACTGCGTCGAAGTGCCACTCGTGCGGCGGGCGGGCGATCAGTTCAGCCGGCACGTCGGGCAGGCCACGGCCGGTGGGATCGATGACCACGACGCGTGGGTCGGTGCCGTCGGTGCGCAACACCTGCGCGGCCGGGTCCGCGTGCGCATTGACGTAGGCCACCAGTTCACCCAGCCGCCCGTCGGCCGCCCGGACCTCCCACATCAGCGTCACGCCGCCATCCTCCCGCCAACCACCGACTTTGACCCCGCCAGCGTCGCTGGGACGGCGAAATTACGACGATCGCGGGGTCAAAGTCGGGGGTTAGACCAGGACGTCGGTGATCGGCAGCGCGGAATCGGCCGGGATGTCCAGCTCGGACGGCGTCGCGCCGTGGGCCACCAGCTGCGCGCCGAGGGCGGCCACCATCGCCCCGTTGTCGGTGCACAGGCCCGGTCGTGGGATGCGCAGCACGATTCCGGCGGCGGCACAGCGCTGTTCAGCCAGCGCCCGCAGGCGGGAGTTGGCGGCCACGCCGCCGCCGATGACGAGGTGCCCGACGCCCTGCTCTTGGGCAGCGCGCACCGCCTTGGCCGTCAACACGTCGGCGACCGCCTCCTGGAAGGACGCGGCGACGTCGGCGATGGGCACCGGCTCGCCCGAGCGCTGGCGTCCCTCGACCCAGCGGGCCACCGACGTCTTCAGCCCGGAGAACGAGAACGCGAATGGGGCGTCGTGGTGCCCGGTCATCCCGCGCGGGAACGCGATCGCGGCCGGGTTGCCGTCGCGCGCGAGCCGGTCGAGGGGTGGGCCGCCCGGGAACGGCAGGCCGAGCAGCCGCGCGACCTTGTCGTAGGCCTCGCCGGCGGCGTCGTCGACCGTCGCGCCCAGCTCGGTGACGTCCTCGCCGCCGACGCGCGGTACCAGCAGCAGCGACGAGTGCCCGCCCGAGACCAGCAGCGCGATGCACGGCTCAGCCAGCGGACCGTGCTCGAGCAGGTCGACCGCCACGTGCGCCGACAGGTGGTTGACGCCGTACAGCGGCTTGCCCAGCGCCAGCGCATACGCCTTGGCCGCGGCCACCCCGACGAGCAGCGCACCGGTCAACCCCGGCCCGGCGGTGACGGCCACCGCATCGACGTCACCGGCCGCAATGCCCGCTGTGGCCAGGGCCCGTTCAATCGTCGGCACCATCGCCTGCAGGTGCGCCCGGCTGGCTACCTCGGGCACCACGCCACCGAAGCGGGCATGCTCGTCGACACTGCTGGCGATCGCGTCGGCGAGCAGCGTGGTACCGCGCACGATCCCCACGCCGGTCTCGTCGCAGGACGTTTCGATGCCCAGTACCAACGGCTCAGAGCTCACCGCGCATCACCACCGCGTCCACGCGCCCGCCGTCGTAGTATCCGGGCCGCAGCCCTACCTGGACGAATCCCTCGCGCGCATAAAGGGATCGTGCGGCCTCGTTGTCGAAGCGGACCTCGAGAAATGCCTCGACCGCGCCGCGCCGGCCGGCCTCGGCCAGCAGGGCCATGAGCAACTGCCGGGCGATACCGCGTCGGCGCGCGGACGGGACCACTCCCACCGTCAGGATCTCGGCGGAGTCAGCCACGACCATGACACCGGCCCAGCCGAGCAGCTCGCCCTGCTCGCCCTGCGCGATGAGATAGTGCCGCCGCTCGATGTCGGCCAGTTCGGCGCGATAGCCGCTCGCCGTCCACGCCTCGGTGCCGAACATCGCGTGCTCAAAACGCATCAGCTCGTCGATGTGCTCGGCCTGCATCGGGATGACGGCTACCGCGGCCGCCGTCACCGGGTCACCGCCTTGGGCCGGCCCGGCTCGAGGGCGTCAGGGCGGCGCAGATAGAGCGGGGTGAGGGCTTCGGTCGGCGCGGCAGAGCGGATCCGGTCGGCCGCGCGGTGCACCAGCGCGGCGGCGGACGGGACGTCCTGGTCGACCAACGGCAGCCCGAGGACGTCGGCGTACAGGCGGGCGCCGGCACCGGCCATCATCCCGCCGTCCGACCGGAGGTCCGCCGGATGCGACACCGCGGGGCCGTCGATGCGAACGCCGTCGAGGTAGCGCGCCCAGTACACCTCCTTGCGGCGGGCGTCGGTGGCCACAAGCAACGCGCCCGCCCGGGTGCCGGCGATCGCGTCCAACGAGCAGACGCCGTATGCCGGGATGGCCAGGACGTCGGCCATCACCGCTGCGGTGACGAGCCCGACCCGCAGCCCGGTGAACGGCCCTGGGCCGGTCCCGGCGACGATCGCGCACAGGTCACCGGGCGCGGCGCCGGCCGCGGCCAGGCACTCGGCGATCGCGGGCGCCAGGTACTCGCCGTGCCCGCGCGAGTTCAGCGTCACCCGCTCGGCGCGGACTGCCACGCCCTCCGGCGATACGTCTGCGACCGCGGCCGTGACGGCGGCGGAGGACGTATCGACAGCGAGGACGAGCACGATTGTCGAGCCTAACGTCGCCGTCCGGCTTGGCCCCTGAGCAGGGCGACACTCCGGACGATCGCCTGCTACGGGGCCAAGCCGGAGATGCGCGCCGCCCAGTCGCCGCCGAAGGGCATCAGCCGCACGGTCCGCTCCTCGGTGTCCGGCGCCCGCCCGATCGCGATCTCCAGCCGGGCATCGCTGAGCTGTTCGACGAGCCCGGCGCCCCACTCCACCGCGGTCACCGCGTCGGCGGCGTCGACGTCGAGGTCCAGGTCGTCGACCTCGTCCAGCGAGCTGAGCCGGTAGGCGTCCACGTGGACGAGCGGCAGGCCGCCGGGGCCGCCCGCCCGGTGCACCCGCGCGATGACGAAGGTGGGCGACACAACCGCCCCGCGCACGCCGAGCCCGGCTCCCATCCCCTGCACCAGGACCGTCTTGCCCGCGCCGAGCGGGCCGGTCAGCACAATCAGATCGCCGGCCCGCAGCACACCGGCCAGGCGCATCCCGAGCGCGTGCATGTCTCGCGCCGACGGCACCGCCAGGACCGGCCCGCCCCAGGCCGCGCGCTGCTCCTCGGTCAACGGCACCCGGGGTCCGGCCGGCCGACCGGGGCCGAGCAGCGGGCCGCTCATCCGAGGTAGACCCTCGGCACCCGCGGCCCGATCCGGGTCACGATCTCGTAATGGATCGTCCCGACAGCGTCGGCCCAGTCCTGCGCCCGCGGCTCGTCCGGCCCGGCACCGAACAGCACCGCGCGATCGGAGACGTCCACCGGGAGATCACCGACGTCGACGACCACCTGGTCCATGCAGACCCGGCCACTGACGGTGAAGCGCGACCCGTTGATCGACACCGGTCCGACGTTGCCGGCATTGCGCGGGAGGCCGTCGGCGTATCCGAGCGGCACCAGCGCCAGCGTGGTCTCGCGCTCGGTCGTGTACGCGTGCCCGTACGAGACGCCCGAGCCCGCGCCCACCCGTTTCACCGAGGCCAGCGCCGCCCGCAGTGTCATCGCCGGCACCAACCCGAAGTCACCCTGCTGCGGCACTGGTGAGAGCCCGTAGACCGCGATACCGGGACGCACCAGGTCGAAGTGCGCCTCAGGCAGGGTGAGGGTGGCGGCGGAATTGGCCAGGTGCCTCAGCTGCGGTTCGATGCCCACCCGGGCGGCAGCGGCGAGCGCGTCGCGGAACGCCGCGATCTGCTGGGCGATCATCGGGTGGCCGGGCTCGTCGGCGTAGGCGAAGTGACTCCACACACCGATAACCTCGACCTCGCCGGCGGCGCAGGATGTAGCCACTGCGGCGAGCAGGTCCGGCCAATCGCCGACGTAGGCGCCGTTGCGCGACAGGCCGGTGTCGATCTTCAGGTGGATCCGCGGGATCAGGTCCAGGTCGGCAGCCGCGGCGCGCACCATGTCCAGCTGCCACTGGCTGCTCACCGACAGGTCGATACCGGTGTCCACTGCACGTCGTACGGTCTCGACCTCACCGGGCGTCCACAGCCAGGCCAGCGTCGGCGCGGTGATTCCCGCGTCACGCAACGCGATCGACTCCTCGATCATCGCGGTGCCCAGCCAACTGGCACCGCCGGCGAGCGCCGCGCGGGCGGATTCGAGCAGGCCGTGCCCGTACCCGTCGGCCTTCACGACAGCCATCACCTCGGCGCTCGTGGCGGCCTTCAGCGTGGCGACGTTGCCGCGGATGGCGGCCAGGTCGATGACGGCTTCGGTACGCAGCACGCCGTCCAGTCTGTCAGCCGCCCACGAATGGCAGTGCGAGGCGGCTCCGTGTTGAAGTGGTCGGGTCGGCGCGTTCAGCCGTCAGCCGCCGCGACCGGATCGGCCGCGACCTGGAAGTGCCGGCTGACGTCGAGCGCGCACCGGTCCGGCGCGACGATGTTGGGCATGCCGGCCCCGATCCCGCTGGTGTACGGCACGAGGAACCGTCGCCCCTTACGGTTACTCAGTCGAGCACGATCGAACGCAGCGCGGCGCGCAGTTCGGCCAGCACGTCGGCGGCGGACGGTGGCCCGCTCGCGGCGGCCCGCTGACCGGCCACGCCGTGGACGTGGGCCGCAGCCGCCGCGGCCAGCGATGCCGCTAGGCCGGACGCCAGCAGCGAGCCGAGCAGACCGCTGAGCACGTCACCGCTGCCGGCCGTGGCGAGCCACGGCGTGCCGGTGCCGTTCACGTAGGCAGTGCCGTCCGGGTCGGCGATCACCGTCGCGCTGCCCTTGAGCAGCACCGTCGCACCCAGGTCCTTCGCAGCGCGGCGCACCGAGGCCAACCGGTCGGCGCTCGGCCCGTCAGCGATGCGGGCGAACTCGCGGTCGTGGGGCGTCAGCACGGTGGGCGCGGTGCGGGCGCGCACCAGACCGGGCGAGCGGGACACCAGGGTGATCGCGTCGGCGTCGACGATCACTGGCAGGTCGGTGCGCAGCACGTCGGACAGCAGGGTCATGGCGGTGTCGTCGGTGCCCAGGCCGGGCCCGATGACCCAGGCCTGCACGCGCACGTCCTGCGGGCGCGCTTCGGGGTGCACGATCACCTCGGGGTAACGCGCCCGGATCTGGTCCGGGGCGCTACCGATGTAGCGCACCATCCCGGCCCCGCCGTGCACGGCCGCGCCGGTAGCCAGCACGCCGGCCCCGGCGTACTGCGCCGAGCCGGCGGCCACCCCGACGACGCCGCGCGTGTACTTGTCGTCGGCGGCATCGGGGTGGGGCAGCAGGGCGCGGACGTCGGCTGCCTCGAGCAGTTGGGTGCCGGCCTGGGCCAGCAGCGGACCCAGTCCGATGTCGACCAGGCGCACCTGGCCGGCCAGGTCGGCGCCCGGACCCACGACGAGGCCGGCTTTCAGCGCGCCGAACGTGACCGTGACGTCGGCGCGAACCGCGTCATCGCCCACCCAGCCGGTGTCTGCGTCGACCCCGGATGCGATGTCCACCGCGACGGTCAGCAGGTCATCGGCCGCGGCGGCCAGTTCGATGGCGGCACCGCGCAGGCCACCGCGTCCGCCCGTGCCGAGGATGCCGTCGACGACCAGGTCGGCTCCGTCGACCGCGGACGCCTCGGCTACCCCGGTGCGCCCGCCAGCCCGGTGCAGGGCAACCAGGCCGCCGGCGTGGGCGTGCTCCGGATCGAGCAGCAGCGCAGTGACGCGCGCGCCGCGGGCGGCCAGCCGGGCACCGGCGAACAGCGCGTCGCCGCCGTTGTTGCCGCGCCCGACGAGCAGCACCACGCGGGCCCCGTACACCCGGTCGAGCAACTGTCCACAGTGGACTGAGAGGGCGTGCGCGGCGCGCTGCATGAGCACACCATCGGGCAGTCGCGCCATCAGGGTCGTCTCGGCCGCGCGCACCTCCTCGACGGTGAATACGCCCTTCATCTCACGCCTCCGCGATCACGGTGGCCGCGGCGATGCCGCCGTCGTGGGACAGGGACACGTGCCAGCGGGTGACCCCGAGCGAGGCAGCCCGCTCGGCCACAGTGCCGCGAACGCTCAAGGATGGGCGGCCGATGTCGTCGGTGTGCACTTCGGCGTCGGTCCAGGCCATCCCTCCTCCGGCGCCGAGCGCCTTGGCCAGCGCCTCCTTGGCGGCGAAACGCGCCGCCAAGGACTCCGCCGAGCGCGGTTCGCCGGAGTGGGTCACCAACTCGCCGGACGTGAACAGCCGGGCCGTGAGGGCGGGGGTGCGCCGCAGCGCCTCGGCGAAGCGCACCACCGGCACCACGTCGATCCCGACACCGACGATCACCCGGGGTCCTTGCGACGTGAGGACTGCGGGCAATCGCCTGGGCTGGTCATGCCGTCGGTGAGCCCGTGGATCCGACCGGCGCGTAGTCGGACAGGTGCCCGGGGAACGCCGAGATATGCGGGTTCAGGTAGTGCGCGGCGTTGTTGACGGCCGTGGCCACCTCGCCGAATCCGGTGGCGATCAACTTCACCTTGCCGGGGTAGTCGACGATGTCGCCGGCGGAGTAGATGCCGGCCACGGTCGTGCGGCCCATCGTGTCGACCATGATCTGACGTTTCTGGATGTCGATGCCCCACTCCATCAGCGGGCCGAGGTTGGCGGTGAAGCCCAGGGCTGCGACGAGCTTGTCGCACGGCATGGTGCGCACCGTCTGACCGACCGTGATGTCGACCTCGGTGATCACCGGGTCGCCCCGCACCCCTGAGACCTGGGCGTCGGTGACCATCTCCACCGCCGTGGCCCGCAGCAGGTCGACCGAGTGCGGGTGGGCGCGGAATTCCGCGCGCCGGTGCACGACCGTCACGGTCTTGGCGATCGGTTCGAGCATCAACGCCCAGTCCAGGGCGGAGTCACCGCCGCCGACCACCACGACGTTCTGGCCGCTGTAGACCGACGGGTCGGGGACGAAGTGCACCAACCCACGGCCCAAGTACTCCCCGCCCGTGGGCAGCGGCCGCGGGGTGAACGTGCCGATGCCGCCGGTGATCACAATCGCCTTGGTCTCGATCCGCAAACCACGGGAGGTAGTGACGGCGAACCCGCCGTCCCCGCGCTCGAGGCCGACGGCCTGGTGGCCGAGGACGTAGTCGGGCGAGAAGGGCGCGGCCTGCGCGAGCAGTTGCTCGACCAGGTCGCGCCCGCGGACAGCGGGGAAGCCCGCCACGTCGAAGATCGCCTTTTCGGGATACATCGCGGTGATCTGGCCGCCGGGCTCCTCGAGCGAGTCGAGCACCGCGGTCGACAGCTTGCGGACGCCGGCGTAGTACGCGCCGAAGAGCCCCACCGGGCCGGCCCCGACGATCATCAGGTCGACCGACTTCGTCGCACCGGTTTCTGTCACAGCAGCGAGCCTAGTGTCGCGCGACACCGGGGTGTCATCGACGCCTACTCGACGGTGACCGACTTGGCGAGGTTGCGGGGCTTGTCGACGTCGAAGCCACGGGCCTGCGCTATCTCGGCGGCCAGCACCTGCAGCGGGATCGTCGTCACCAACGGAGACAGCAGGGTCGGCACGGCAGGTACCTCGATGAGGTGGTCGGCGTGGGAACGCACCGCGTGATCGCCCGCCTCGGCGATGACGATCGTGCGCGCCCCGCGGGCCTTGATCTCGGCCAGGTTGCTCAACATCTTCTGGTGCAGCACCGGGCGGCCCAACGGCGAGGGCATCACGACGACCACGGGCAGGCCGTCCTCGATCAACGCAATCGGGCCGTGCTTGAGCTCGCCGGCCGCGAAACCCTCAGCATGCATGTAGGCCAGTTCCTTCAGCTTCAGCGCGCCCTCGAGGGCGACCGGGTAGCCGACGTGGCGGCCGATGAACAGGATCGCCTTGGCTGCGGCGATCTCGCGCGCCAGTTCGCGCACCGGCTCGACCAGCGCAAGGGTGGCCGCCATCTGCTCCGGCATCGCCGACACGGCGTCGAACTCGGCAGTGATCTCGTCGCCGTACTTCGTCCCCCGCGCCTGGGCCAGCGCGAGGCCGACGAGCTCGACGGCGGCGACCTGCGCGACGAATGTCTTGGTGGCCGCGACGCCGATCTCGGGGCCGGCGTGCGTGTAGAGCACGGCGTCGGACTCGCGCGGGATCTGCGCGCCGTTGGTATTGCAGATCGTGAGCACCTTCGCGTTCTGCTCGCGGGCGTGCCGGACGGCCTCGAGCGTGTCGGCTGTCTCCCCGGACTGGCTGATCGCCACGACGATGGTCTGCCGGCTCAGGACCGGGTCGCGGTAGCGGAATTCCGAGGCCATCTCGACCTCGACCGGGATGCGGGTCCAGTGCTCGATCGCCTGCTTGCCGATGAGGGCGGCGTGATACGCGCTGCCGCATGCCACGATGAAGACCTTGTCGACGTCGCGCAGATCCTGGCGGTCCAGACGCTGCTCGTCAAGCGTGATCTGCCCGTCGACCAGGTGACCGGACAGCGTGTCGCGTACCGCGGCCGGTTGCTCCTGGATCTCCTTGAGCATGAAGTAGTCGTAGCCACCCTTCTCGGCGGCGGCGAGGTCCCAATTGATGTGGAACGGACGGCCCTCGGCGGGGCTGCCGTCGAAGCGGGTGATCGTGTAGCCATCGCGCCGGATCTCCACGATCTGATCCTGGCCGAGCTCCACCGCCTCGCGGGTGTGCTCGATGAACGCCGCGACATCGCTGCCGAGGAACGTCTCACCGTCCCCGACACCGAGGACCAAGGGCGAGTTGCGCCGCGCGGCCACGACGACGTCGGGTTGATCGGCGTCGACGAGAACGAGGGTGAACGCGCCCTCGAGGCGATTGCAGACCGCGCGGAGTGCGTCGGCGAGTGACCCGCCGTGCGCTTTCAGGTGCGCCGAGACCAGATGGGCGACGGTCTCGGTGTCGGTCTCGCTGACCAGCTCGGTGCCTGCTGCTTCGAGCTCGGCGCGCAGGACGCTGAAGTTCTCGATGATGCCGTTGTGTACGACCGCGATCCGACCGGCGGTGTCGGGGTGCGGGTGGGCGTTGCGGTCGTTCGGTGCGCCGTGCGTGGCCCAGCGGGTGTGCCCGATGCCGGTGCTGCCGGTGATGGTGCGGGTGGCCAGCTCCTTGTCCAGGTTCTCGATGCGGCCGGCCTTCTTGGCGATCTGCAGCTCACCGTCGCCGATGATCGCCACGCCCGCGGAGTCGTATCCGCGGTATTCCAGGCGCCGCAGGCCCTCGACAACGACGTCCAGCGCGGGCCGAGGCCCGACGTAGCCAACGATGCCGCACATGTCGCCCAGACTACGGGAGACATTCTCAGGCCCGCCCGAACGAGGGTTGCCGCGCGAGTGCTCGGCGGCTAGGCCGTGGGCGCAGCTGGACCGGTGGGCGGCGCGGTCGATGGCGGAGTCGACGACGTGGGCGAGGTCGGGGGCGTAACCGTCGGGGTGGCGGTCGTGGTGACCGGAGGTGCGGTGTGGGTCACGGTCGGGGTGGTGACCACGATCTTCGGAATCACGGTCTGCGTCACCGTCGGTGCTGGTCGCGTCGGCGTCGGGTTGTCGTGGGCCTGGTGCGGGCCGAAGACGGTGGTGCCGTGGCCGGACTTGCCGCGCAGCACGTCACTCAGCGGACGGCCGGCTACGAGCTCGACACTGGTCACCAGCGCGAGTACCGCAGCGAAGACCCCGACCGAGGCGATCGCCAGGCGGCGGGTCAGCTGAGATCGCGGCTGCGGGTTTGGCTGCGCCCGCTCGTCCCCGTCCTCGTCTTCGTTCCTGGCCGGCGGGAGCCAGCGGGCTGTTGTCGGCACTGCCGATCTCACGCGTTCGGTGGTGCGGTACAGGGAATGGCCGTAGACCGCGTTGCCGGTCACGGTCAGCACGCTGGCGATTGCGGCGCCGATCACGGTGCCGTTCACTCCGAGGTAGGAGGCGGCGATTGTTGCGGTGACTGCGGCCAGCGCGCTGGCGGCCAATTGCGTCGCGGAGAGTTGAAGACGGGTGGACGTCGTGCTGTTTTCGTTTTTCGTGGAAGGCATCTTGACTCAGTGTTCGCCTCTGAGGCCCCTGATGACAGCTGAGCTCACTGGGCTCTAAGGACCGGGCCCATCCTGGTTGGGGTTGCCTTTGGGCGCGCGAAACAATCAGCGCCATGGACGTCCTGTTGGAGACCGAGCGGCTGGTCCTGCGCCGATTCACTCCGGCCGACATCGACAACCTGGTCGAGCTCGACAGCGATCCCGACGTCATGCGGTTCCTGACCGGCGGTGCGCCCACCCCGAGGGAGCAGATCGAGAACGAACTGCTGCCGCGAATCCTCGAGGAGTACAGCGTGCCGCCGGGGTGGGGCCGCTGGGCCGCGATCGAGAAGCAGACCGGCCTGGTCGTCGGCTGGTTCTCTCTCGACCCTCCGAAACACGAGGCCGAGGGCCTGGAGCTCGGCTACCGGCTGCGCAAGGTGGCCTGGGGCAACGGCTACGCCACCGAGGTCTCCCGGGCGCTGATCGACCTGGCGTTCGGCCAGCCCACCGTGCAGCGCGTCTTCGCCGAGACGATGGCGGTGAACACCGCGTCGCGGCGGGTGATGGAAAAGGTGGGTCTGAGGCACGTGCGCACGTTCCACCTCGCCTGGGACGACCCGATCGAAGGCACCGAGCTGGGTGAGGTCGAGTACGAACTGCGCCGCGAGGACTGGGCGCGGCAACAACGCGGGGAGTGATCCACGCAGCCGTGACGCGCCGTCGCAACAGCCGCACGAATAGCGTGGTGGCATGGACCGAAACGCGTGGGTGCAGCCGGGCGCGCACGAGGAGGCACCAGGGGTCTACCGGATCGCGCTGCCGTTGCCCGGCGACTACCTCAAGGCCGTCAACGTCTACGCGATCGCCGACGGGGACGAGGTCGTCATGATCGACGGCGGCTGGGCACTGGCCGATGCCGAGGAACTGCTCACCGAGTCCCTGGCCCAGATCGGCTACGGCCTGGCCGACGTGCGCGAGTTCCTCGTGACCCACCACCACCGCGACCACTACACCCAGGCGATCGCCGTGCGCCGCGCGTTCGGCACGCCCGTCGCGATCGGTGAAGGCGAGCGGGCATCGCTGGAGGCCATCCGCACGATCACCGTCCATCCCAACATCGCCACGCTGTACGTCGCCGGCGCGGTCGAGCTGTCCAAGCAGTTGACACAATGGCCAGGCGACGCCGATCTGACGAACTGGGAGTATCCCGACCGCTGGCTGCCGGACGGCGTCGATATCGCCCTGAAGACCCGCACGCTGCGGGTGATCGCGACCCCGGGCCACACCCGCGGCCACGTCGTCTTCCACGATGTGGCCGCGAACGCGCTGTTCGCAGGCGATCACGTTCTGCCGCACATCACGCCCTCGATCGGGTTCGAACTGGTGCCGGCGCAGTCTCCGCTGCGCGACTATCTGACCTCGTTACGACTCGTGCGCGCGCTACCCGACGCGCACTTGCTGCCGGCGCACGGGCCGCCAGCGCCGTCGACGCACGCGCGCGTGGACGAATTGCTCGATCACCACGAGCAGCGACTGACGGCCACCGCCGACGTCGTAGCGCGCGGTGCAAGCACCGCGTTCGACGTCGCCACCGTGTTGACGTGGACCCGCCGGCACCGGACCTTCGCCGAGCTCGACGTGTTCAACCAGATGATGGCCGTGCACGAGACGATGGCACACCTCGAGGTGCTGGTCGAACGCGGCTGGCTCAGCCGGTCCGACGTCGAGGGAATCGCGCGTTTCGTCCGAAGATAGGACCGAGTGCACTCAGGCCGAGGCGACGACGTCGCTCAGCCGGTGCGCGATCGTGTCGGCCTGTTGCTGGGTCTGCGCTTCGACCATCACGCGCACGAGCTGTTCGGTGCCCGACGGTCGAAGCAGGACGCGACCGGAGTCACCCAGTTCGGCCTCGGCGTCGGCGACCGCGGCCTTGACGGCAGTCGAGGATGCGATGGCATCGCGGTCGGTGACCTGGACGTTGACCAGCACTTGCGGCAGTCGCTGCACGATCGCGGCGAGATCGGCCAGCGAGCGGCCGGTGGCGACCATGCGGGCCATCACGTGCAACGCCGTGAGCAAACCGTCGCCCGTGGTGGCCGCGGCGGGGAATACGACGTGCCCGCTCGGTTCGCCGCCCAGGCTCAGGCTCCGCGCCCGCAGTACCTCCAGGACGTAGCGGTCACCGACGGCCGTGGATACGACCTCGATGCCGGCATCGCGCATGGCGTGGTGAAAGCCCAGGTTGCTCATGACGGTCGCGACGACCGTCTTGTCCTGCAGCATGCCCGCCTCGAGCATGGCCACGGCGCACATCGCCAGGATCTGGTCGCCGTCGACGAGCCCGCCGGTGGCGTCGACAGCCAGGCAGCGGTCGGCATCGCCGTCGTGGGCGATCCCCAGATCCGCGCCGGCCTCGGTGACAGCCGTAGCCAGCAGCGCCGGATGCGTCGACCCGACCCCGAGATTGATGTTGAGCCCGTCCGGCGCCGCGGCCAGCGCGGTCACCCGGGCGCCGGCGCGCCGGTAGAGCTCAGGCGCGACGAAGGACGCCGCGCCGTGGGAACAGTCGACGACCACGTGCAGGCCGGTCAGTGGCGCGGCGAGCACCTGGCTGAGGTGATCGAGGTAACGCGCTGCGGCATCCGGTGCCGAGCGGACCCGGCCGATGGCGGACCCGACCGGCCGTGACCAGGCCGGGCCGGTGGCCCCGACCGCTTCGATCTCGGCCTCGATATCATCGGGCAGTTTGTGCCCGCCGCGGGCGAACAGCTTGATGCCGTTGTCTTCCATCGGGTTGTGCGACGCCGAGAGCATGACGCCGAGGTCGGCACCGTATGCCTCGGTCAGGAACGCGACCGCGGGCGTGGGCAGCACGCCGACCAAGACCACGTCGGCGCCGGTCGAGGTGAGCCCGGCCACGACGGCCGCTTCCAGCATCTCGCCGCTAGCGCGCGGGTCGCGCCCGACGACCGCGACGGGACGGTGCGTCCCGTCGTGCGCCGACAGGACCCGCGCTGCCGCGCTTGCCACCGACAGCGCCAACTCCGGCGTCAGATCGGCGTTCGCCATTCCACGAACACCGTCGGTGCCGAACAGACCCAAGGCGCTTAGCGCTTCGAGTACTGCGGAGCCTTGCGCGCCTTCTTCAGGCCGTACTTCTTGCGCTCCTTGGCCCGCGGGTCGCGCGTCAGGAAGCCGGCCGCCTTCAGGGCGGGGCGGTCGTCCGGCACGAGGGCGATCAGGGCGCGGGAGATGCCGAGGCGCAGCGCGCCGGCCTGGCCGGTGATGCCGCCGCCGATGAGGGTGGCGAGGACGTCGAACTGGTTGTCCTTCTCGAGCAGCACGAACGGCTCGCGGATCAGCTGCTGGTGCACCTTGTTGGGGAAGTAGTTCTCGAGCGTGCGGCCATTGAGCTTGAACACGCCGGTGCCCGGAACGAGACGGACGCGGACGATGGCCTGCTTGCGGCGGCCGACGACGGGGGCAGTGGGGCGGGTGGGCGTGGTCACTGGGCAACCTGCTTGATCTCGAAAGGCTGGGGTTTCTGCGCGGCGTGCGGATGCTCAGGGCCGGCATAGACCTTGAGCTTCTTGAGCTGGGCCCGGCCCAGCGTCGTCTTCGGCAGCATGCCCTTGACGGCCAGCTCGACCACGCGCTGCGGCTTGGTCTCGAGCAGCTCACCGACGGTGCGCCTGGACAGGCCACCCGGGTAACCGGAGTGGCGGTAGCGGAACTCGTCGCGCTTGGCGCCGGACACGGCGACCTTCTCGGCGTTGACGATGACGACGAAGTCGCCGGTGTCGACATGCAGGGCGAACTCCGGCTTGTGCTTGCCTCTGAGGAGTCTGGCTGCGTGGCTTGCCAAGCGGCCGAGAACGACGTCATTCGCGTCGATCACATGCCAGACGCGTTCCACCTCGCCGGGCTTGGGGGTGTAGGTACCGCGGTTGGTCACCGTGTCTACTTCCTGATCGGTCTTCACGCCGCGAAGCGGCGCCCCCGCGGTCGCACGGATTGCTGTGGACCCCGAGGCATGGCCTGCGCGCGCAAGAATGCCTGCGCACCAACGTGCAACCTTACCGGGCGCCCACATCGCGGCCAAATCCCGGCTACGTCAGCCGCGGCGCACAGCCGTCGAATCAGTTGCCGCGGCGATTCGTTACGTTCGGTAGGGGTGCGATCCGCCGGGTCACTCCTTCCGTAACCGGAGGGCGACAGCAGATGACCGAGGAGCCGTCGACGCGGGCCAGCGCGTCGAAGCCTGCCGGCTTGGTGCCGTTCCTCTGCGTGCTCGTTGCGATCATCGCGCTGGCGGGCTCGGCGCTCACCTGGGTGCTTTCGCCCAACTGGGGCGGCCATCACCAGAGCACCGCCGATGCGCGAAACGTCGGCAAGGTGCCCACCGTCGCCGGTGTCCTGGCCGCGATCGTCTCGCCGAACGGCATCGAGATCCCCAAGCTCGCGGCGAAGGCACCGATCGTGAACGTCACCACCTTGCCCAACGGCTCGCTCGACGTCCCGCTCAACCCCAAGACCGTCGGCTGGTGGAACGGCGGCGCCAAGCCGGGCGCGAAGGAGGGGACCGCGATCCTCGACGGGCACGTCAATTACAAGGGCGTGGAGGGCGTGCTGGCGCGCATCGGCTCACTGAACCCCGGCGACCTCGTCTACATCACCGGGCTGCACGACGGCAAGAAGACGAGGGTGATGTTCACGATTACCGGCGTGCGGACCTATCACAAGACCGCCTTGCCCTATAAGCAGATCTTTGACCAGAAGAGCGTCGGCCGACTGGCGATCGTCACCTGCGGCGGCCCGTTCGACGCCCAGAGCGGCAACTACCTCGACAACATCGTCGCCTTCGCCGTCCCGGCCTAGCGGGCGGGGCGCACGACGCGGGTCTCGTCGAAGATCGGCTCGCTGGACTCGTACACGCCGCCGTCCGCGCCGAACACCAGGAACCGGTCGAACGAGCGGGCGAACCAGCGGTCGTGGGTGGCAGCCAGGACCGTTCCGTCGAACAGCTCCAGCGCCTCTTCCAACGCCTCGGCGCTGAGCACATCGAGATTGTCGGTGGGTTCGTCGAGCAGCAGCAGGGTGGCTCCGCACAGTTCCAGCAGCAGGATCTGCAGCCGCGCCTGCTGCCCGCCGGACAGCGAGCTGAACGTCTGGTCGCCCTGGTCCTGCAGGCCGTAGCGGCGCAGCGCGGACATCGCCCGCCCGCGCTCGAGGCCGGCGCGCCCCTCGTCGCCGGCCCAGAGCAGTTCGACGAGAGTGCGGCCCTGCCATTCCGGATGGGCATGCGTCTGTGCGAACAGACCGGGTACCACGCGGGCTCCGAGCCGCCAGTCGCCCCGGTGCGCGACGTCCTCACCACCCAGCAGGCGCAAGAAGTGCGATTTGCCCGCCCCGTTCGCGCCCAGCACCCCGACCCGTTCGCCGTAATAGATCTCGGCGTCGAACGGGCGCATCAGCCCGTCGAGCTCCAAGCCTGCGCAGATCACCGCCCGAACCCCGGTACGCCCACCACGCAGCCGCATGGTCACGCGCTGGTCCTCGGGCTTGTCCGGCGGTGGCCCGACTGCCTCGAACTTTTCCAGGCGAGTGCACATGGCGCGGTACCGCGAGGCCATGTCCGGGCTGATCTTGGCCTGCTGCTGCAGGGTGCGCACGAGCTCACGCAGCCGGGAGTGCTCCTCGTCCCAGCGCCGGCGCACCTCGGCCATCCGATCGTGCTTGGCCGAACGCGCCTCGTGATAGGACGCGAACCCGCCGCCGTGCACCCACGCGGTGCCGCCTTCGACGGTGACGATCCGGTCGGCGACGGTGGCCAGCAACTCCCTGTCGTGGCTGACGAACAGCACGGTCTTGGGCGTCTCGCGCAGCCGGTTCTCCAGCCACCGCTTGCCCGGGACGTCGAGGTAGTTGTCCGGTTCGTCGAGCAGCAGCACCTCGTCGCGCCCGCGCAGCAACAGTTCCAGCGCGAGTCGCTTCTGCTCCCCGCCCGAGAGCGTCATCAGCTCGCGGTACTTGCACGCGTCGAACGGCAGCCCGAGGGCCGCGACGGTCACCGTGTCCCAGAGCACCTCGACGTCGTACCCACCCACGTCGCCCCACTGGCTCAGCGCGTGGGCGTAGTCGAGTTGGGCGCGCTCGGTGTCGTGCTCCATCAGCACCAGTTCGGCCGCTTCCAGCCCGTCCCAGGCGTCCTTCACCGGCGGCTCGGCAAGCCCGACCAGGAATTCCCGCACCGTGGTCGCATCGCGGACCGAGCCGATGAACTGACGCATCACGCCGAGCCCGCCGGAGCGCCCCATCGCCCCCTGCTGGCAGCCGAGGTCACCCGCGATGAGGCGCAGCAGGGTGGTCTTGCCGGCACCGTTCGCACCGACCAGGGCAGCCTTGCTGCCTTCCCCGATGCGGAAACTGACGTTGCTGAGCAACGGCCGGCCGTCGGGCAGGGCATGGCTGACCCCCGCGACATCGACGTAACCCATGGCTAGGCAGTCTGCGCCATCCGTGGATGCGCCGCAGCCAGGTTTCGGGTCGGCTCCGCCTCGGTGCGTGGCCCGGCCACCCCGCTGATGGTCCGCAGCTGCCCAAATCGGGCGAAACTTGACTAGGATGCAATTGTCTTTGTCAGCAGCCGCTCTCTTTCCGGTCACACCAGGACCGCGCCCGGGGCCGGGCCGTTGCGATGCCTCAGGAAAGGGTGGATCGATGGCGGGACGACACAGTGCCGCAGCGCGAGACCCCCATTCCGCTTCGCAACCCGGCCCCAATCCCACGGGAGTCAACGGCCGGCACGCGAAATCGCCGCCCCCGACACCCCCCGTCAGGCGCACCTCCACCGGTCATGATGGCGCAAGGCGCACCCGGCGCCGGGTCATCGTCGCCGTCGTCGCCGCCTGCGCGATCGCGGCGGGGACCGTCGCCGCCGTGAACTGGCCCAAGGGCTCGGGCAACACCAAGGCCGGAGCCGGCCGCGGCACGTGCACGGGCGCGATGAAGCTTGCCGTGATCGCGGCGCCGAGCATCGCACCGGCGGTCTCCAGCATCGCGGCCAAGTGGCAAGCCGAACACGCGAGCGTCGACGGCGTCTGCCTCCAGGTAAACGTCGCGGCCCTGGCCTCGCGCGAAGCCGAGCAGACACTGCCCGGTCTCGGCACCGGCGTCGTCTGGATCCCGGACTCGTCGGTGTGGAGTTCGCGGCTGGTCACCGACTCCCCGGACATCGCTCGCTACGTCTCGGTGGGCAAGTCGGTGGCCAGTTCACCGCTCGTCGTGGCCGCTGCGCCGAGCCGGCTGGCGGCGGTCAATGCAGCTGCGAAGAAGGGCTGGAACGGTGTGCTCACGGCCACCGTGCCCGTCGCGGTGCCCTCCCCCACCGACACGACCGAAGGCGCCCTCACCCTGCTCAGCCTGCGTGGCCAGCTCGGCACGTCGGCTGCCGCCGCCGACACCATGGGCGAGACGTTCCTGCAGCTCGGCGCGCGCGTGGTGCCGAACTCGGCCGCCGGGTTCTCGGCCGCCAAGGACTTCCCCACCACGGCCCCGGCCTTCGTCGCCAGCGAGCAGGAGGTGATCAATGCCAACGCGGGCGCGAGCGCACCGGTCGCCACCGCGGTGTACCCGAGCGGAAGCGGCGCGGCGCTGGACTTCCCCTTCGTCTCTGTCACCCGGTCGCGTACGACGATCTACGGCCACGCCCTCACGGCGCTGCAGGCCCGGCTGGCCCAGCCCGCCGCCGCCCAGGCACTGAACGCGGTCAATCTGCGCGACAGTGCCGCCCACCCGATCCAGAAGGGGGCCGACACCGCCGCATCCGGCAATACGGCGGTGACCCTGATCCCGCAGCCGAGCCCGGCCTCGCTCACCGGCGTGCTGCGCAGCTGGGTCGCGGCCGGCGCCGACAACCAATTCCTGGCTGTCATCGACGTCTCGGGTTCCATGAAGGACGATTCAGGCAGCGGCCAGAGCAAGATCGACATAGCGTCCCAAGCGGCTACCGCCGCGATCACGCTGATGCCCGACGTGTGGTCGGCTGGCCTGTGGATCTTCTCCCGCAAACCCGCACCGGGCACCGACTGGACGCAGCTGGTCCCGTTGGGCCCGCTGCAGTCGAATCGCACCGCGCTGCTGACCGGCGCCCGCAGCATGCCGGGCCGGGCGGGAGGAGACACCGCGCTGTACGCGACCGCGTTGAACGCGTTCAAGACGGTGAGCGCTCAGTACAAGGCGAACAAGGTGAACTCGGTCATTCTGATGACCGACGGTGCCAACGTCGATCCCGATGACCTCAACCTGCCGGCGCTCATCACTGCGCTCAAAGCACGGTTCGACCCGAAGCGGCCGGTGAACATCAACACCATCGCGCTGGGCGCCGACGCGGACGTGAGCGCCCTGCAACAGATCTCCGCGGCCACCGCCGGACGCACCTACGTCGTGCGCAAGCCCCAGGACATCCGCAGTGTCTTCGTGCGCGTCGCACTGCACAGTTCGTAGGACCGGCCAAAGGCGGCACAATCAAGGCCATGACGAGCGATGTCGCCGCGCTGATCGCTGAACTGCCCGACGGTGCTGTACTGACCGACCGTGACCTGATGGCGTCCTACCGCCAGGACTGGGCGCGTGATCCGAAGGCGGGCTGGCCCGTCGCGGTCGTGCGCGCGACCTGCACCGCCGACGTCCAGGCGACGATGCGCTGGGCAACCGCCGGCCGGGTTCCGGTGGTACCGCGCGGCGCCGGGTCGGGGCTGTCCGGCGGCGCCACCGCGGTCGACGGCGGGATCGTGCTGACGCTGGAAAAGATGCGCGCCATCACGATCGACCCGGTCTCGCGCGTCGCGGTCACCGAGCCGGGGCTGCTGAACGTCGAGGTGAAGCAGGCTGCCGCCGAGCACGGCCTCTGGTATCCACCGGACCCGTCGTCGTTCGAGATCTGTTCGATCGGCGGCAACGCGGCTACCAACTCCGGCGGACTGTGCTGCGTGAAGTACGGAGTCACCACCGATTACGTGCTCGGCATGCAGGTCGTGCTGGCCGACGGCACCGCCGTGCGCCTCGGCGGGCCGCGGCTTAAGGACGTCGCGGGCCTGTCCCTGACCAAGCTCTTCGTCGGCTCGGAAGGAACCCTAGGCGTGATCACCGAGCTGACGCTGCGGCTCGTTCCGGCGCAGCCGCGGGCTTGCACGCTGGTCGCGACGTTCGGCTCGATCGACGCCGCAGCCGACGCCGTCCTGGCCATCACCTCGGCGCTGCGGCCCTCGATGCTCGAACTCATGGACCGCACCGCGATCAACGCCGTCGAGGACTACCTCAAGATGGGGCTCGATCGCACCGCCGAGGCGCTGCTCGTCGCTCGCTCGGACGCGCCGGGTGTGGCGGCGACGGAGGAGATCGCACTGATGCAGGCCGCCTGTTCGGCCCACGGGGCCACCGAACTGCTGTGCACCGACGACCCGGCCGAGGGGGAGGCGTTCGTCGCCGCCCGCCGGGCCGCCTTCCCGGCCCTGGAACAACTCGGCAGCCTGCTGTTGGAGGACGTCGGCGTGGCACTGCCCAACCTGCCGGTGCTCATGCGGGGCGTCGAGCAGATCGCCCAGAAGTTCCAGGTCACTATTGCGATGGTGGCCCATGCCGGCGACGGCAACACCCATCCGTTGATCGTCTATGACGCAACCGACCCGGACTCGACCGCTCGCGCGTACGAGGCGTTCGGCGCTGTGATGGACCTGGCACTCGAGCTGGGCGGGACGATCACCGGCGAGCACGGCGTCGGACGATTGAAGAAGGATTGGCTGCCGGCCTACCTCGGGCCGGAGGTGATGGCCTTGACCCGGCTGATCAAGGATGCGCTAGACCCGGACGGGATACTCAACCCCGGCGCCATATTCTGATGACGCCTGCGTTCTTCGTCGCCGCAGGCATGGTGGGCCTGGGTGACTGGTTCGCGGTCGGTCGTCATTGGTGGCGCATGGAGTGCGTCGCGAAGCCGCTGACGATCGCGCTGATAGCGGTCGCGGCCTGCTTCGCCGACCTCGGGGATGCCAAGCCGTGGGTCCTGGCCGCGCTCCTGTTCGGACTGCTCGGTGACACCGCGTTGCTGTTCACCGACGAGCGGCGTCCGATCCACGAATCGCGACCGGACCTGCCGTTCCTGCTCGGACTGGGCAGTTTCCTGTTCGGCCACCTCGCCTACGTGGTCGCGTTCACCCGACACGGCCTGCATCCGGTCCAGCTGCTGGCCGGTGGGCTGGTGGTCGTCGGGGCCGCCGCCCTCACCCTGCCCAGGCTCCTGCGCGGCGCGCGCGAGGAGGGCGGCGCACTGCTCACGGCCGCAGTCGCGACCTACACCTTGGCCCTCGGCGCGATGGTCACGCTGGGCTTCGGGACGGCAGCAATCGCCACCGCCGTCGGCGCGCTGCTCTTCATGGCCTCCGACCTCACCCTCGCGTGGGGCCGCTTCGTCCAGCCGCTGCTACGCGGCCCGGTGATCGTGGCGGTCACCTATCACCTGGCGCAGGCACTGATCGTCGTCGGCCTCATCGCCTGAGTTACCGCTCGGCGATCCCGCCCAGTACGGGCTTGAGGTCCAGCACCGGCGTGCCGTCGATGGCCTCGAGGTCGCGGACACGCAGCCTCCCGCCCTCGACCGCCACGACCGTGACGCGGTGTAAGCCGATGGGGTTGGGGCGGTCCGGCGAGCGGGTGGTGAACACCCCGACCACGGGACGGGCCGTGTCACCGCGCGGGTGCACGGCCAGCGCGGTGCGCTCGCTCAGATGCAGCCAGGTGAGGACGAGCAGTTCTGCACCCGGCTCGATCCCGCGCAGCCCTTCCCGCACGGCGTCGTCGAAGACGATGGTCGCCTCAGGGGCACCCTCGTCGCCCTGCTTGGGAGCGCTCGCGCGGTCCGCCAGCGGTGATTCCACCCGTCCGATCGGATGCACCGCGTATGCCATTTCAGCCATCCGCCTAGGCTGCCAGACATGCCGCGCCGTCCCACCCGCACCGTCGCGACCGTGCTCCTGCATGGCTGGGAGGGCTCCGGTCCGGGCCACTGGCAGAGCTGGCTGGCCGAGCGGCTGCACGCAGCCGGGCGCGAGGTCCGCTTTCCCGGCCTGCCCGACGCCGACCACCCCGCCCTGGGCCCGTGGCTCGCCGCTCTGGGCACGACGCTCGAGGGGCTGCCCGACGACGGCTTTGACGTCGTGGCGCATTCGCTGGGCGCCGTGCTGTGGCTGCACCATGTAGCAGCCGCCGGGGAGTCGCCGCGCCCGGCCCGCGTCGCGCTCGTCGCTCCACCGTCGCCGCGGACGGCGATTCCCGAGATCGCCTCGTTCTTCCCGGTGCCGCTGGACGTCGACGTCGTGCGGCGCTCGGCGGGCGGGGGTCCCCCGGCCAGGGCAGTCGGCGGGTCCGAGGGTGAGCGGGGCGTGCCCACGGGGGTAGTAGCCAGCGCAGGAGGAACGGTGCTGGTCGGCAGCGACGCCGACCCCTACACGCCGGAGGGCGTCGCGGTGGCTTACGGGCTGCCTCTGAAGATGTCAGTCACGATCGTCGCGGGCGGCGGCCATTTGAACACCGACGCCGGCTACGGTGAATGGCCCGCGGTGCTCGACTGGTGTGGCCGCGACAATCTCGCGTTCATCGCGTGACGGGTGCGCCCCGCTCGGCCGCCCCGGCCGCCTCCGGCTCGGGGGTGGGGCGCCAGCCGGGCGGCGCGAACAGGTAGCCCAGCCGCTCGCGCCAGTTTCGGCTCGAACGCACATCGCGGGCGATCGCCGCGTACTCGTAGTACTGCAGCCGGAACGGGTTGTAGCTGTCGATGTTGGTGGTCAGCCCGTAGGTGGGGCGGTGGGTCTCCTCGGCGTAGGTGCCGAACAGCCGATCCCAGATGATCAGGATGCCCGCGTAGTTCTTGTCGAGGTAGTCCGGGTCACTGGCGTGGTGCACGCGGTGGTGCGAGGGGGTGTTGAACACGTACTCGATCGGAGCCGGCAGCAGTCCTATTCGCTCGGTGTGCACGAGGAATTGGAACATCAGGTTGATCGAGAACGAGGTGAAGATCAGCCACGGAGGCATGCCGATGAGCGGCAGCGGCACCCAGAACAGCAGCTCGAACCAGGGGTTCCATTTCTGCCGCACCGCGGTCGAGTAGTTGAAGCGCTGGCTGTTGTGGTGGGCCTGGTGGGCCGCCCACATGAGACGCACCCGGTGCGACGCGCGGTGGTAGCTGTACCAGATCACGTCGACGATCAGCAGCGCGAAGACCCAGGTGTACCAGCGGTGCGCGTCCAGCCGGAGCGGCGTCAGCGCGTACAGCGCGGCATAACCCACGAGCGCACCGATGCGTGCCGCGGCGTTCACGATCAGCGAGCCGAAGCCCATGACCATGTTCGTTCTGGTGTCACGGGCCTCATAACCGGTGTACGCGCCGGCCATCTCGTCGTCCAGGAACCGGTACGAGGCCAACTCCAGCGCCATGAACAGAGCGAACGCGGGGATGGCGTAGACGATGGGATCGTGCAGCGCGGCGGGTAGTGCCATGATCACCCTTCGAACTTACCCACGGGTTAGTTACCCTGTAGTCACTTACCGTAGGGTAATATCTGCGGGGTGTCCAGCGCGGCGTCGGTCGGGACCAAGGGCGTTCCCCGCGCCGAGCGCGAGAGCCAGATCGTCGCGGTCGCCGTCGACGAGTTCGCAGCCAGCGGGTACGCGGGGGCGTCCATGGCGCTCATCGCCCGTCGGGCCGGGATTTCCAAACCACTCATCTACCAATATTTCGGCTCCAAGGACGGCCTGTTCCTGGCCTGCCTGCACCGCGTAGCGGGCGCGCTGCTCGGCCGGCTCGAACTGGCCCACCTGCAAGAGGACGATTCCGTCGCCTCGAGGGTGCACACGCTGTCGGCCATCTTCGAGGCGCTCGCGCCGCAACGCAGTGCCTGGCGGCTGCTCTATGACACGACGATGCCGACCAGCGATGCGATCGCCGAGGCCGCGCTGAGCTACCAGCACCGCACCGCCGAGCTGGCCGCCACCGGGTCGGAACGGTTCCTGCGCTCGCGCGGCACGGCCAGCAAGCTCGACGCCGGCGCACTCAGTGCGGCCTGGATGGGCCTGGTCAACGCGCTGGTCGGCTGGTGGACGGAGCATCCCGAGGAGTCCGCCGAGGACATGACGCAGCGCTGCTACCGCCTGATCGCCGCCGTCATCGGCACGCCCTAACCGACTTTGACCCCGCCAGCGCTGTAAATCGCCCTCCGCAGCGACGCTGGCGGGGTCAAAGACGGGAGCGTTTGGCGCGGGCTTGGGCAGCGCGGACGGGCAGCAGGTCATCGGGCGGGTAGCGCACCTCGACCAGGGTGAGGCCGTGGGCCGGTGCGACGCCGACGTCGTCGCACCGGCTGGTAGCGCTCAGCAGGCCGGCCGGCCAGTCCACCGGACGGCGTCCCTCGCCGACGGCGATGAGCGCACCCACCAGCGAGCGCACCATCGACCGGCAGAACGCGTCTGCCTGCACGGTGCAGTGGATCTCCTCAGCCGTGCGGGTGATGTCGAGGGACTCAAGGGTGCGGATCGTGCTCGCCCCCTCGCGGCGCCGGCAATAGGCCACGAAGTCGTGCAGGCCGATGAGCGGCGCCGCCGCGGCGGACATAGCCGCTACGTCCAGCGGACGCCGCCAGGCCAGCACCTGTCGGCGCTGCAAGGGCTCGATGCCACCCTCTGCGTCGGAGATCCGGTACACATAGCGCCGCCACAGCGCGCCGAAGCGGGCGTCGAAGGTGTCCGGGACCTCCCGCACGGACCCCACCCGCACGTCGCGCGGCAGGATGCCACTCAGCTTGTGCACCAGCCGGCCTTGGGCCCCGGCCCAGACCTCGGCCGGCAGGTCGGTGTGGGCGACCTGACCGGTGGCATGCACGCCGGCGTCAGTGCGCCCGGCGACGGTCAGCGTGAGCGGCGGCACCCGCAGCACGGTGCGCAGTGCGTCCTGCAGGACTCCCTGGACCGTGCGCTGCCCCGGCTGCACGGCCCAGCCGGCGAAGTCCGTGCCGTCATAGGAAACGTCGAGGCGCACCCGTACGAGCCCCAGCTCGGGCGGGTGCGCCTCGACCTCGTCACGTGACTGATCTGCACGAGCGGAGACGGCGATTTCTCCGTCACTCATGCGCTGAATCCGTCACTCAACGGTTGTTCGGATTATTGGCCCTCGGGATCGCTGTCCGGAGCACCTAGCTCGGCGCCGGCCTCGGGGTCGTCGGTGACCTCGGCGGCCTCTTCTACATCAGCCTCGTCGACGCCGATAGCAGCCAGGGCGCCCTCGTCCTCGCCGGCGTCGTTGGCTGCCTCGTCAGCGGCCAGGACCGAAGCGGCCGTCGCGGACTCGTCCGCGGCGTCCTTGGCTATCTCCTTCGTGCGTCCCGTGGGGGCCTTCTTCGGCGCGGACCTGGTGCCCCGCGCTTTCTCGGCCTCCTTGACGACCGCCGTCGCGGGGCGGTACTCCTCGACGATCTCGATCACCGCCATGGGAGCGTTGTCGCCCTTGCGAGGACCGACCTTGACGATCCGGGTGTAGCCACCCGGACGCTCGGCCATCTTCGGGCCGATGTCGGCGAACAGCTTGTGCACCACGTCCTTGTCGCGGATGACGCTCATGACCTGGCGACGGGCATGCAGATCACCGCGCTTGGCGAAGGTGATCAGCTTCTCGGCCAGCGGGCGCAGCCGCTTCGCCTTGGCCACGGTGGTGGTGATGCGGTCGTGCTCGAACAGCGATGCCGCCAGGTTGGCGAGCATCAGCCGCTCGTGCGCGGGGCCGCCACCGAGGCGCGGGCCCTTCGTGGGCGTAGGCATGTCGTGCTCCTCAAGGTCGTCCGGCCATCAGGTCGGACGGTGGGTAGTTACTTAGAGCTGCTCGGTCTCGGCGAAGTCGGTGTCGCCACCGTCGAAGTCGTCGTCGCCGTAGGAGTCGACCGTCGTGGGCAACTCGAACCCGGGCGGGCTGTCCTTGAGCTGCAGAGCCAAGCCGGCCAGCTTGACCTTGACCTCGTCGATGGACTTCGAACCGAAGTTGCGAATATCGAGCAGGTCGGCCTCGCTTCGCCCGACGAGCTCGCCCACCGTGTGGATGCCCTCGCGCTTGAGGCAGTTGTAGGACCGGACCGTGAGGTCGAGCTCCTCGATCGGCATCGAGAACGCCGCGATGTCGGCCACCTCGGCCGGCGACGGGCCGACGTCGATGCCCTCGGACTCCTCGTTCAGCTCCCGGAACAGCCCGAACAGCTCGACGAGTGTGTGCCCGGCGCTGGCCACCGCGTCGCGCGGCGTGATCGAGTTCTTCGTCTCGACGTCGACTACGAGCCGATCGAAGTCGGTGCGCTGCTCGACACGGGTCGCCTCGACGCCGTAGGTGACTTTGAGCACCGGCGAGTAGATGGAGTCAACGGGGATCCGGCCGATCTCCTGGCCGGGCTGCTTGTTCTGCACGGCGGTGACGTAGCCACGGCCACGCTCGACGATCAGCTCGATCTCGAGCCGACCCTTCTTGTTGATAGTGGCGATCTTCAAGTCGGGGTTGTGCACGATCACGCCGGCCGGCGGCGCGATGTCGGCCGCGGTGACTTCACCGGGACCCTGCTTGCGCAGGTACATCACGACGGGCTCGTCGCTCTCGGAGCTGACGACCAGCTCCTTGAGGTTCAGGATGATGTCGGTGACGTCTTCCTTGACGCCCTCGACGGTGGTGAACTCGTGCAGCACGCCGTCGATGCGGATGCTGGTGACCGCCGCGCCCGGGATGGACGAGAGCAGCGTGCGCCGCAGCGAGTTGCCGAGCGTGTAGCCGAATCCGGGCTCCAGAGGCTCGATGATGAATCGTGATCGGTTGTCAGCGATGACTTCTTCGCTGAGCGAAGGGCGCTGAGAAATCAGCACAGTAGTGCTCCTTGAGGTCGTGGACGACCGCTATATGACGTCCGCGGATTGGGTTTATTCAGTTGTGTGTTACTTGCTGTACAGCTCGACGATCAGCTGCTCCTGGACCGGGATGTCGATCTGGGCCCGCTCCGGGAGGTGGTGCACAAGCACGCGCATCCGGCTGGGGACCAGCTGCAGCCAGCCCGGGACCGGGCGGTCGCCGAGGGTCTCCTTGGCGATCAGGAACGGCGTCGTTTCCAATGACTTCGGCTTGACGTCGATGATGTCGTG
>JALYVG010000141.1 GCA_030853345.1 Actinomycetota bacterium
GGTGATGGGCGATGTCGATGGCCCGTGTGTTGATCATGGCGGTGGTTGTCGAGGGCCGGTCCAAGAGCGAGGTGGCCCGCGACTACGGCGTCTCGCGGCAGTGGGTGCAGCGCCTGGTCGCCCGCTACGAGCACGAGGGCGAGGCCGCGTTCGAACCACACTCCCGGCGCCCGCACACTAATCCGCGGCGCATCGGCGGTGAGGTCGAGGACGCGGTCCTCGCGCTGCGTAAGCAGCTCAGCGAAGCCGGCCACGACGCCGGCGCGGAGACCATCGCCTGGCACCTGCAGCAGCAGGGCGCCCACGCGCCGTCGGTGGCCACGATCTGGCGGGTGCTGGCCCGCCGCGGGTTCATCACCCCGCAGCCACACAAGCGGCCCCGCTCGTCCTGGCATCGTTTCGTCGCCGAGCTGCCCAACGAGCTCTGGCAAGCCGACATCACCCACTGGCCCCTGGCCGACGGCCGCGAGATCGAGATCCTCGACATCATCGATGACCACTCCCGGCTACTGACCGGGTCCACCGCCCGCACCGTGTTCAAAGCCGGCGACGTCGTCGCCGACCTGCACGCCGCGATCGCCCGCCACGGCCGCCCAGAACGGCTACTCACCGACAACGGCGCCGTATTCACCGGGCACTACCGCGGTCACGGCTGGGTCGCCCTGGAACGCGAAAGCGCCGCCCTAGGCATCACGCTGATCCACTCCAAGCCCTACCACCCGACGACCTGCGGCAAAGTCGAGCGGCTGCACCAGACATTGAAGAAGCGCCTGGCCCGGGAACAACCGGCCAGCAGCCTCGCCGAGCTGCAACGCCAACTCGACGACTTCGCCGACTACTACAACACCGCCCGGCCCCACCGCGGCGTCGACCGGCAGACCCCAGCCGCCGCCTGGGCCGCACGACCCCGAGCCATCCCGGCCCGGCAAGGCATCCAGATCAGCGAACACTTCCGCGTCCGCAAAGACCGCGTCGACAGTCACGGCAAACTCAGCCTGCGACACAACAGCCGCCTGCACCACATCGGCATCGGCAACGACTGGGCCGGCGTCCGCGTCCTCATGCTCATCCGCGAACTCAACATCCGCATCATCACCGAAGACGGCGAACTGATCCGCGAGCTCGTCCTCGATCCGACCCGCGACTACCAACCCACAGGCCGCGACCGCTACACCCGGTGGCGCGCCTGACGGCCACGGTGTCCACTATGACGCGAGACAGGTGTCAACGATGTCGCGAGACATCACATTGTGGGGCGGGTGGGACTCGAACCCACGACCCAGGGATTATGAGGTCTTCCGCACTCACCCTTGTGCAGATCCCGTTGTTTGCATGGATTTCATCAACAGCTGAAGTCCCTAACTCGCCGAATCCTCGTCTGTAACCGGGCCAGACAATGCGGCGCGTAGCCGTCTGAAGCATAGTCGGCTCGCACGCTGCTTGGCCGGTGACAAGGACATCCTCGGGCTCTGGGCCGGCTCCGGTGGTGAGGGCGCGAAGTTCTGGATGGCCGTGCTGGCCGACCTGCGCAACCGCGGCGTGCGTGACGTGTTCTTCCTCGTCTGCGACGGGCTGAAGGGACTGCCCGAGGTCGTGTCCAACGTGTGGCCGCGGGCGATCGTGCAGACCTGCATCATCCATCTGATCCGCAACACCTTCCGGCTCACCTCTCGCAAGTACTGGGACGAGATCAAGCGCGATATCAAACCGATCTACACCGCCGTCAACGCCACCGCCGCCCGGGCCGCCTTCGATGAACTGAACGAGAAATGGGGACAGCGCTACCCGGCCGTGATCCGGCTCTGGGACAACGCCTGGGCCGAGTTCATCCCGTTCCTGGACTACGACGTCAAGATCCGGACAGTCATCTGCTCGACCAACGCGATCGAATCGCTCAACGCCAGATACCGGCGCGCGATCAAGGCCCGCGGCCGTTTCCCCAACGAGCTGGCCGCGCTGAAATGTCTCTACCTGGTGACCCGATCCCTGGACCCCACCGGCCGAGGACGGGCACGATGGACCATCCGGTGGAAGCCAGCGCTCAACGCGTTCGCGATCACCTTCGCCGACCGATTCCCGGCCGCCGAAACCTACTGATGGAAACCGCCGGAAACACCGTTAGCGAAACAGACCCCGGGCCGTCAGTCCGTCCGCGTGCGCCGGGGTCCGGTGGGAAGGGCACGCACGCGGGAAATATCCGTCTGATTGAGACTTGACCGTGGGCGTCCGGCTTGGTCGTAGCGTCCGAGGGTGCGACGGGTTGGCTCGCGAACCGTCTGCCGACCTACTGGTCTGGCTTGTGAACGAGGTGCCGGCTCGTCGTGTCCCGCCCGTGGCGTGGCTCCAAAGAGGCGCGTGCGCAGTCATCTGAAATCAGAGACGTGCCCGCCACGGTCGTTCTTCGGTGCCGTCTTTGGAGGTAGGCATGGACGGCGTGATGATCGGGGTCGACCCGCACAAGGGATCGCATACCGCGGTGGTGCTCGACCAAGCCGAGACCGTGCTCGGCCAGATCCGGGGGATCGCTCGAGGCGACCAGTCGAGCGGCTGCAGCTGTGGGCGCAAGCACGGCCGGATCGCATATGGGCTATCGAGGGTGCGCGTGGCCTGGGCCAGTTCCTCACCCAGCCGCTGCTCGGCGGCGTTGAGCGTGTGGTCAACGTGCAACCCAAGCTCGCGGCGCGGGTGCGGTTGCTCAACACCGGGCAGGTGAACAAGAACGACCCGAACGATGCCCGCTCCGTCGCGGTGGTGCGTGGCGTGGAGTCGGGGGCCACGCCAAGGTACCCAGATCGCGGTGACGGCGAGGGCGAGGTCGGCCACGCCGACCACACTCCGGTCGATTGGCGTCAGCGATTCATGGCTGCTCGGGTGCCGTGCCGGATCGCGGAGGTGTGGATCCGTTCGGCTCGGATATCGGGTTAGGACCCCTAGTGGCTGGCGGGCCGAATGCCGAGGCGAAGCCCTCCAACGCCTTGCCCAGTTCGCTGGGAATCATCCAGATTTGGCTGCCGGGACCGGCGGCGATCTTCGGGAGTGTCTGGAGGTACTGGTAGGCCAACACTTCTGGGTCTGCACGTCCGTCGTGGATCGCGGTGAACACGGTGTCGATCGCCTTGGCCTGGCCCTCTGCGATGAGGACCTGCGCCTCTCGCTGACCTTCCGCGTGCAGGATCGCGCTTTGCTTGGCGCCCTCCGCGGTGAGGATTTGCGACTGTCGCACACCCTCAGCGGTGAGGATGGCAGCACGCTTGTCCCGTTCGGCGCGCAGTTGCTTCTCCATGGCGTCGATGATGGACTTGGGCGGATCGATGGCCTTGAGCTCGACTCGATTTACCCGGATGCCCCATTTTCCGGTGGCTTCGTCAAGGACCCCACGCAGCTGAGCGTTTATTTCCTCGCGCGAAGTCAGGGTCTGTTCCAGATCCATCCCACCGATGAGGTTTCGCAGGGTAGTGACCGTGAGCTGCTCGATCCCGAGGATGAAGTTGGCGATTTCGTAGGTGGCCGCGCGCGGGTCGGTCACCTGGAAATACAGCACCGTGTCGATGTGCACGACGAGGTTGTCCTCGGTGATCACCGGCTGCGGCGCGAAGGACACCACCTGCTCACGTAGATCGACCCGACTACGTACCCGATCAACCATCGGCACCAACGTGTTGAACCCTCCCGACAGCGTCCGGTTGTAGGAGCCCAGCCGCTCGATAACGTACGCCCGCGCCTGCGGCACGATCCGGATGGTCCGGCTCAGCGCGGCAAGAACCACGATCGCCGTCAGCACGACGATGAGGATGGCGATCATGGCAGCTCCCTCGGGTAAACCAGCGCCGTCGCGCCGTCGATCTCGAATACCGCGACCCGGGTGCCCGCGGCGATGACGAGGGTCTCGTCGTAGGCCCGTGCCGACCACACCTCGGCGCCGATGCGCACCATGCCTGAGAACGCATCGACCTGCTCCAGCACGATCGCTGCCTTGCCCGGCAGCGCGTCCACGCCGCTGAGGTAAGAGCGACTCGGCAGCCGACGGCGGCTGGCCAGCGGAAGGACCACGACCAGAGCGGCGCCCGACGCGAGCGCGAACGCTAGCGCCTGCGCGACCAGGCCCCCGCCGACACCGGCTACCACCGCTGCCACGACCGCCGCAGCCGCCATGAGCCCGGCCGCGAATGTCAGCGTAGTTATCTCCACCACGCTGAGCACGGCCGCGGCGACAAGCCACGCTAGCCAGGCAGGCACCCGACCCAGCCCGATCCCAGTACCTGGCCGGGGCAGACAACCACCGGCCCGGATGTTCTACACGGACTCATCCCACCACCGCCTCGCGCCGGGCTGATCACCCCGGCATCCTCAGCATCCGCCTCCAGATGCCCCACTGCCAACCCAGATGATCATCGAAACGCCGCGGGACCTCGCAGAGAGCCCCGTCTTTCTTCGAGCTTGCCTAGCTTGTCGCCGGCGTGCCTGCCTGCTTGGGCTCCGATTCCGGGTGGGTGGCGGCCGTCGACTCGGGCGTCCCTGACGCCTCGGGCGCCTGTGGATTGTCCGGCCTGTCGGTGTTCTCGCGAGACGCAACCTTTTCTTGATAGCTGGCGACACCACCCTCTTGGGCCTTGAACAGACCCTTTTGCAGGATGTCGAAATAGGAAGATGGCAGATCCTTGCGGCGCTCTGGATCTTTGAGAGCCGTCGCGGCCTTCTCAAACTCCGCAGAGATCTGGGCGAACTGGTGGTTCGCGCCGTCAAGAAATTCCTGCTTCCTGTAAGGCCCATCCGACATTGGCCATATCCCGTCATTTGAGTGGTCACGCTCAGCCTAATCCGCCCGCGGGTCGCGCGTCACAGCCGGAGCGGTCCGACAAATACATTATTCCGCTGACCCGAGCCGAGGAAGGCCCCATGGTCCGAGCCGGCCGTTCGGTCGACAGCACGATGACGGAGTCATTCTGGTCGGCGATGCGGGAGAGCTTCTCGATCGACGACACTGGACCACTCGAGCCGATCTGGCGCCAGCGATATTCGAGTAGTGCGAACGCTGGCTCGGTGTATCCGGAAAGGTCGGGCTACGACGTGTTCGCTGCAGACGCAGCGCAGTGTTGGCTAGTCGACGATGACGTCGTCGACTGTGATGTTGACTGCGACGTCTTGGAGGCCGATCTTGTCGCGAAGTTCGGCGATTACGTTTTGCTGGACTTGAGCCGCGATAGCGTCTACCCGCTCGCCGTAGCTGACAGCGAGGGCGAGGTCGACGACCGCCGTTCGCCCGAGGACACCGACAGCGGCGTGGGGATGTCGGTGGGCAAGCGTTGCTTTCTCGACGAGGATTGCGATTTTGGATTCGGTGCTTCGGCCGAGTGCGACGCGCACGCCTGGGACTTTGTGCGCGGTGTCGCGGGCAATGGTGGCGACGACGCGGGCAGCGATGCGTATCGCCCCGCCTTCGGTGAGCTGCAGGGTGTACCAGACATCGGTGACGAGGCGATCGATCTGTGCGGTGACGGCGGCTTTGAGGGCGGCGGGAACGGTGACGGTTTGTGCGGCGAGGTTACGCACAGGTTGCCAGAGTTGGCTGAACTCGCGCAGTGCGGCTTGGCAGTGGGGGCATGTCTGCTGGTGCGGAGTGAGTTGATCGGCCCGGCCGTCGGCGGCTTGCTCAATGATGCCGTCGATCGCCTGGCCGCAGGCGAGGGTGTCGGAGCCGCTGTTCAGCAGGTCACGGAGTCGTTGTGGTGCGCTCATCTGCAGGTCACCTCCACTCGTCCAGCGATTTGCCTAATGTGCGCCGCGCCCGAAAAAGATGGCTTCGGACCGAAGGTTCGCTGCTGCCGGTGGCGCGGGCTACTTCGAGGTAGGACAGGCCCTCGAGGTGATGCAGCACGATGACGACGCGTTGGGCCGGCGGGAGCGCGGCGATTGCATGGGTGACGGCGTCGAGGGTCAGGTCACGCTCGAGCGCTGTGGCGGGGTCGGCGCTATCGTCGCTGACGTCATCGAGGGCGTCGCGCGAGGCAGTGGCTTTGGCGCGGTGGATGTGGTTCAGACAGCGGCGGGTGACGATCCGGTAGAGCCAGGTGGTGAAGGTGGCGTCGCCGCGAAAGCGGGGCAGCTGCTGCCAGGCGACCACGAGTGACTCTTGGGCGACATCTTGCGCGTCGTGGTGGTCACGTAGAAGACGCAGCGCTACCCGGTAGGCGCGGGCGCTGTGGCGCTGGACCAGCTCGGCGTAGGCGTCGAGGTAACCCTCTTGAGCGCGCTTGACGAGGTAGGCGTCGTCAAAGTGTGCCTCCAACGCCCCTCCGTCTGGCTCACGGGGCGGCATGGATGCGCCCGCAGTTCGGTTCATCGTGGCCGAGCGAGGCCGTTGCTCAACAGCCCGCGCCATCCTGCACCGAGCATGCCCGCAGCGACACAAACTCGTGGAAACTTCGCTGCGAGGATTCTCGGTCGGCGGTGTCCAACTTAGTGAGACCCGCCCAACTACAAGAGCGGATCGCGGCACCATCAATGCCGCCCTTCAGATATCGCCTACCACCGACGCTACCGGGCGTCGGTCAACCATTGTGAAGGAGCATCACAGCTATGACCAATCCCCCAACGACTCAGCCTGCAACGACCAAGACGAACGCACCAACGGCAAGCTCGCAGGATGCCAGCGTCGCCACGAGGGATCGGTTGGTGACCGAGGACGGCAAGATCAGCGTCGCGCAAAGTGTCGTGTCCAAGATCGCCGGTGTTGCCTGCCGGGAGATCAGCGGCGTGCACGCCATGGGTACCTCGACCGGGCGCGCATTCGGCGCGCTCCGCCAGCGCATCCCGGGCAGCTCGGGACCCAACGTCGCGCAAGGTGTCGGCGTCGAGGTCGGCGAGACCCAGGCAGCCATCGACTTGGACATCGTGGTGGAGTACGGGGTGTCGATCACAGATTTGGGCAAAAGCATCCAGCGCAACGTCAAGCAGGCCGTGGAGCGGATGACCGGGCTGGAGGTCGTCGAGGTCAACGTCAACGTTGATGACGTCTTCCTGCCCTCCGACGGGTCTGAGGACACCCCGTCGCGCGTGTCATGAGCAGCCTGAACCCCAACCCGGAGTTGATCGACGGTGTCAATGTTGACGCTGTCGCAGCGGCGGTGCGTGGCTGTCCGGGTGTCGATGATCTCGACGTGGGCGCGTTGGGGTCGGTGAGTTCGTACCTGCCAGGTCGCCAGGTGCCTGGGGTCCGCGTCGGTACTGACGAGGTCACCATTCAGGTCCGGGGCCTTTGGGCAGTGCCGGTGCCCGAACTGGCGCGACAGATCAGGGCGGCGCTGGCCACCCTCGTGGGAGATCGAATGATCGACATTGTTGTCGCCGATGTGGCCGATGCCCCCTCGGATGTGGCCTCGGCACTCGGGCCACAGGTTGAGCCGGAGGCGGGGGCGGGGAAGATTGGCCCATGGACGGCAAGCAGCAGCGACGTGAGGCCCGCCGTGCTTTCATCCGCACCCACCACCCCGATCACGGCGGAGATACCGAGCAGTTCATCACTGGCCTAGCGGCCTTCAATGACCCTCCGGCCCTCGCCCCGAGTACGCGGGTGTACGGGCTATCGCGTCGGCGGTGGCCCACCCGATTGATCCACACGCTGACGCGACGAAGTCGGCGGGTACCTCCCCGGGTCAGATGAGACCCGCACTCAACATTCGAATGAGAGATCTCATGACACGTAGCACTCTCGGAATCCTAGTCGGCTTGGCGTTGGGAGCCGTGCTGGTATTCGGCAACTTCGGTGACATGTTGATCGTCGCCTTGTTCGCGATCATCGGGTTCGTCGTCGGCAAGGTCTTGGACGGCGACATCGACCTGACCCCGTACCTCTCGGGTCGGCGCAGCAACCGATGACACTCGCCACGGCGACCGATGACCAGGCCCATGCCCACCCGGGCAGGAGCGAACTCGGCAAGGTCACGCTGCAGGATCGGGTGGTGGTCAAGATCGCCGCGCGAGCGGTCACGGAGGTCCCGGATGCCGGTGCCGCCGCCCCACGAATCCTCGGACGCACCGTGGGAGCAGCCGTGCCGGGACTACGCCAGTCCAGCCTGTCCGAGCAGCCGAAAGTCGCTGTCGATGTCGACCTCTCGGTTGCCAGCATTACGCTGTCGATCAGTGTCCGCTGGCCGGCGTCGATCCCCGAAGTCACTGCTGCGGTCCGCCGGCACGTGAGCGCCCGAGTCACGGAGATGACAGGCTTGCGGATCATCGACATCCGCATCGAGGTCGCCGACCTCGTCACCCACCTCGACCAGCCACCCCGCGTGCGTTAGCAGAAAGGACAGCCGCTATGAGACTTCTCAACAGGGTTCTCGCTGCCCTGCTCAGCCTCGCGCTGGCCGTGGCGGGGATGCTGCTGATCATCGAAGTCTTCGCTGACCGGCTCAACCATCGCCCCGCCGTCGTGCACTGGCAGAAGGTCGACCACTGGCTCGCGCGCACACCGTGGCAGCAAGGCAGCGTCCGGGTGGTCTGCATCGTGGTCGTGGTACTCGGACTGGTCCTGCTGGTGGCCGAGCTCAAGCGACCCCGCGTGAGCCGGCTCAAAGTGGAGTCAAGCCCCGGCGAGAATGATCCGATCGACGCGGCCTACACCCGCCGCGGCGTGACAGCTGCTGTCCGTGCGGCCGTTACCGACGTCGACGGGATTAGCTCGGCGCAGGTCACGGTGAAACGCCGCTCCGTCCAGGTCCAGGCCGTCACGTCGGCCCGTGACAAGCAGTCCGCCCAGCAGCTGCGTGAACCGGCCCACGCCGCGGCCCAGCGCCGCCTGGATGAGCTCGCGTTGGTGGCGAAGCCGTCCCTGCGTGTCCGCACGACCGCTAGGAGCAGCTGATGCACGCCGATCGACTCAACCGGGTGATGGTCATCCTGTCTGCGTTGATTCTCATCGCCGCCGGCGCAGCAGGAGGTGCCGCGTCGGTCGGGGTGTTCGGGCGCAGCGTCAAGCATCACGATCTGTCCCGCAACCGCGTCGGAGCCTACATTGGCCAACACGGAGACTGGCTGTGGCCGGCCGCCGCGCTTGCCGCGCTGATCATCGCGCTGCTGGCGTTGCGATGGCTGCTCGCGCTGCTATTCTCCACCGACCGAGCGGGAGACCTCACGATCCGCGGCGGAGGCGGCGCGGGCAAGACCACCCTGGTTCCCGGCGCGCTCAGCGACGCCGTCGTGGACGAAATCAAAGGCTACCCCGGGGTGGACCACGCCCGAGCCCGCGTCATCGGCGATGCCGACGACGCGCAACTCGTTGTCGCAGCCACCCTGCAGGAGAGCGCGGACTTGGCCCGATTGCGCCGTCGCATCGAACGCGGAGCCTTGACCCACGCCCGCACCGCTCTCGGCAAGCCCGAGCTACCCATTCAGCTGGACCTCACCGTCACCACCAGGCGTTCCACCCGGGAGTCCTAAAGCCTCAGGCCACGCAACCCACGCCGGACGAACGTACGCGGATGAATGCACCGGATGCTGCGAGGGGGGCGCGGCTAGTTGCTGCCCCATCCCCGCCAGCATGCTCGGAACCGCGGCCGACCAGGCGTAAAGTTGTGCCCGGCGCCTTGCCCGACGACGAAACTTACCTGTTCAAGGGTGTGGGGCCCAACAATCTCGATCGTCATGCGTCGGTATTTCGTTGATCAGGCTGCCGAGCACCTCGGTGCGCCGATCGCTGGTCCATCCCGGATGTCGGCCAAGATGGCGAGACCGGTGATCGGTGGCCGCTGATCGAGAGCCCGGTGCGGACGGTGCGTGTTGTAGTGAGCCTCGAACCCTGTCAGCACATCGCTATTGCCGCTCACTAAAGATCAACATCCGATCCAAGCACTCACGCCGAATCGTGCTGACCCAGCGCTCGGCGTAGGCGTTGGCCCTGGGGGCACGAGGTGGGCTCTGCAAGATGGCGATGCCAACATCATCGAAGACTGCATCGCAGGTTGCCACGAACTTCGTGTCCCGGTCACGGATCAGGAATCGGAAAGCGTCGAAGCTCTGGCCCATCAGCATGATCAGATTGCGGGCCGGCTGCGTCGCCCACTCCCCCGTCGGATGGCGAGTAACACCGAGGACATGGACCCGAGGTCTACCGACCTCAAGCACGAAGAACACGTAGATCCTCCGCAACAGGACAGTGCCCCACACTGAAGAAGTCACACGCCAACATCGTTCGCGCCGGGCGCGGCAGAACTCACGCCACGTCGGACCGAGCGCCGCGGAGCCGGGTCCACGGCTGCCTTGCTCAAGAGGTTCCACACCGTCGCTGGAGCCACCCGAAAACCCGGCCCCACCAGTTCGCCATGGATACGCCGATGACCCCAGGTCGAGTTCTCCCGCGCCAGCCGAAGCACAACTCTCACACCACCGCGGCCGGGTCTCGTCCGGGTCGACCACCGCTCGAGACCGTCGTTATCGGATACGTCCAGTGCCGGGCGACTAGCTCACGGTGCCAACGCAACAACGTTGCCGGCGCAAACCTCCGATGCACGTGTTGGCACGATCCGAACGAGGTCCGACGACACAACGCGACGCTCCGTCACGTGAATCCGCAGGCAACGAGCGGCCGGTCGGCGCGTGGGCGAGATGACTGGACATGACCGTCGGGAATGAGATCATCTGCACGGTGGGACCGCGGCGGCGAGATGGACTGTCCGGCACCGGTGCTGCCCGGCAGCTGAGGCCCGTCATATACGCGCGCCTACCCACGTCAGTCAGGCGGTTCGTGCGTGTCCTCGTTGTGGCCGTGGTGGTGGAGTACCTGTTGATTCCGCAGTTGGCGGGCACCCGTAAGAGCTGGCACCTGCTGCTCGATGTCGACAACGCGTGGTTGCTGATCGCGTTCGCGTTGGAGGTCGCCTCGCTGCTGGCCTATGCCCTGCTGACCCGGACGCTCCTGCCCGAAGACGGCCGCCCAGCCTATGGCCGCGTGCTGCGAATAGACCTGTCCACGCTTGCCATAAGTCACTCGGTTCCCGCCGGCTCGGCCATCGGCATCGGGCTGGGCTACCGACTGCTCACGAGGGCAGGTGTTGCCCCCGCGGCAGCCGTGATCGCTAAGGCAACTCAAGCTATCGGCTCAGCGGTGGTGTTGAATCTGTTGCTCGGGACCGCCCTGCTCAGCTCGATCGCGTTGCACGGGTTCAGCTCGGTGTACGGGTTGGTCGCGATCGCCGGCCTGATCGTCTTGTCACTTGCCGCGGCCACAGCGATCATGTTGACCCGGCACGAGCAGAGCACGTCGGCCTGGCTCGGGCGCGCCCTGGGCAGGCTCCCGCTCGTCTCGGCCACGGTGGTGCAATCCGCGGTGAGCAGCGCCGCGTTGTATCTGCGCCGACTCAGTTCCGATCGCCGTTTGCTGTTACGCGTCGTGATCTTCGCCCTCACGAACTGGCTGCTCGACGCCGGGGCTCTATGGTCCTGTGTGCGGGCCTTCGGTCACACCCTGGGACCCGACGGGCTGCTGGTGCCCTACGGCATCGCCAACGTGCTCGCGGCAGTTCCGATCACCCCTGCCGGGCTAGGCGTCGTCGAGGCGTTCCTGATCCCGGCTCTCGTGGGCTTCAACGTCCCTCGCGGCGTCGCGATTCTCGGCGTGCTTTCCTGGCGCGCGATCAGCTTCCTGCTGCCCATCCCCATCGGACTCGCCGCTTACCTGAGCCTGCCCAGCCCCGATCTCGCGCCTAGGCCAACTCCCGAGACCGGGGACCCTTGACCGTCACGCTGGGGCTCATGACGTCATTCGACAAACGCTAGAGTCCGGCGTTTCGGCGAGTTAACACGTCGAGATGTCAGCGACTGACCACCGGCTAGGGCGAGCTTGCGTGTGATCACCTGAGCTGGCCCCACTTCGGCCGAGGTTCTGCAGGCGGATTCCAGCGAACGTCGCAACACCTGACGGTAGTTGGAGGTTGCGATGGGAAGGGCTCGGACGACGCATGCAGGGCGTGCGCTGACGGAGAAGCAGGACCGGTTTGTGCGGTTGA
>JALYVG010000152.1 GCA_030853345.1 Actinomycetota bacterium
ACGCTGCGTGCGTTCGACGCCTTCCCGATGACCCATCACGTGGAGTGCATCGCGCTGCTCACCCCTGCCCAGTCCGGCGGGTGACCGGCGCCCGTCCGCACCGGACCCGTACGATTCGGGCTGTGACCCACGTGCTTGGCCGACTGCGCTCGCCCGCCGATCTGCGTGCGCTCAGCCACGAGGAATTGGTCCTGCTGGCCGCGGAGATTCGCGACTCCCTGGTGCAGACGGTCTCGCGGACCGGCGGTCATCTCGGTCCCAACCTGGGCGCCGTCGAGCTGACGATCGCCGTGCACCGAGTGTTCGACTCGCCGACCGAGCCGATCCTGTTCGACGTCGGGCACCAGGCCTACGTGCACAAGATGCTCACTGGCCGCGCCGACCGAATGCCGACACTGCGCCAGTCGGGCGGGCTGTCCGGCTACCCCAGCCGGTCCGAGAGCGAGCACGACTGGATCGAGAACTCGCACGCCTCGACCGCGCTGTCCTACGCCGACGGACTGGCCAAGGCCTTCGCCGTGCGCGACGAGCACCGCCCGGTCGTGGCGATCGTCGGCGACGGCGCCCTGACCGGAGGCATGTGCTGGGAGGCGCTGAACAACATCGCCGCCTCCGACCGGCAGGTCATCGTCGTGGTCAACGACAACGGTCGTTCCTACTCGCCGACCATCGGCGGACTGGCCGAACACCTCGCCAAGCTGCGGCTGCGGCCGGGCTACGAGCGGGTCCTGGGCCAGGTCAAGGGCGCTCTGGGTCGTACCCCGGTCGTCGGCGCTCCGCTCTACGAGGCGCTGCACGGCGTCAAGCGGGGGATCAAGGACCTGCTGGCGCCGCAGGGCATGTTCGAGGACCTCGGCCTGAAGTACGTCGGCCCCGTCGACGGGCACGACCTGGAGGCCCTGGAGACCGCGCTGATGCTCGCGCGGGGCTACGGCGGCCCGGTGATCGTGCACTGCGTGACCCGCAAGGGCTACGGCTACGCCCCGGCCGAGAACGACGAGGCCGACCAGATGCACCAGTCCCGCGGCTTCGACCCCGAGACCGGCCTGGCCAGCGCCAGCGGGGACCGCACCTGGACCGGCGTGTTCGGCGAGGAGATCGTGCGGCTGGCCGAGCGCCGCGATGACATCGTGGCCGTGACGGCCGCCATGTGCGACCCCACGGGGCTGAGCGCCTTCAAGCACCGCTTTCCGGAGCGCCTCTACGACGTGGGCATCGCCGAGCAGCATGCGCTCACCTCGGCCGCCGGACTCGCCTCCGGTGGACTGCACCCCGTCGTGGCGATTTATGCGACCTTCATCAACCGCGCCTACGACCAACTGCTGATGGACGTCGCCCTGCACGAGTTACCGGTCACCCTGGTGCTCGACCGGGCAGGGATCACCGGCGAGGACGGCGCCAGCCACAACGGGATGTGGGATCTGGCCCTGCTGGGCACGGTGCCGGGCATCCGCATCGCCGCCCCGCGCGACGAGGCGACGCTGCGCGCCGAGCTGGCCGAAGCGATCGAGCACGCCGCCGGCCCCACGGTGTTGCGCTTTCCCAAGACTCCCTTGGGCCCCGAACTGCCGGCCCTCCGGCGCGTCGGTGGCGTGGACATCCTGGCCGAACCTGGCCCCGGGGCTGACGTCGACGTGCTCGTCGTGGCGGTCGGGGCCACGGCCGGCGATGTGCTCGACGCCTGCGCCGCGGTCGGCCAGGCGGGTTACTCGGTGCGCGTCGTTGACCCGTGCTGGGTCACTCCGGTCGACCCGGCCCTGCTGGAACTGGCCCACGGCGCGCGGCTCGTGGTCACCGTCGAGGACGGCATCGCCCAAGCTGGGGTGGGGTCGCGGCTGGCCCAGGAACTGCGGGATTCGGGCAACGACGTAGCCACCCGTGAGCTCGGCATCCCGACAAAGTTTCTGCCGCATGGGAAGGTTGCCGACGTGCGGGCGCACGTCGGTCTCACTGTTCAGGACATCGGACGGCGCATCGTTGAGTGGTCCGCACTCGTTCAACGTGGTAGCGAGCCTGGATCCGATGTCCATGCCGGCCGCCGAGCGGGCGACGTCGACGGTGTGTGAGCTGATGGGCAGAGAGGCTGAGACATGCGAATCCTCGTAGTGGAGGACGAAGTGCAACTGGCCGAGGCGGTTGCACGAGGGCTGCGCCGAGAGGGCATGGCCGTGGACGTGGCTACCGACGGTGACGACGGATATCGCAAGGCTGTGCTGACCAGGTACGACGTGGTCGTCCTGGATCGCGACCTGCCCGGAATGCACGGCGACGAGATCGCCCGCCGGCTGTCCGACGAGGGCGTGCTCACCCGCGTCCTCATGCTGACCGCCAGCGGGACCGTCGAGGACAAGGTGGCCGGGCTGGCCCTGGGCTCCGACGACTACTTGGTCAAGCCGTTCGCGTTCGCCGAGCTCGTCGCCCGGGTGCGGGCGCTCGGGCGGCGCACCACCCCGGCGGCGCCGCCGGTGCTCTCGGCCGGCGACATCGAACTGGACTCCGCCAAGCGTACTGTCGCGCGCGGCGGCAAGCTGGTCGAGCTCACCCGCAAGGAATTCGGCGTCCTCGAGACGCTGCTCACCGCGCAGGGGGCTGTGGTCAGCAGCGAGGAGCTACTGGACCGGGTGTGGGACGAGAACGCTGACCCGTTCACGACCACCGTGCGCGTCACAATGATGACCCTGCGCCGCAAGCTCGGCGAGCCCGCGATCATCGACACAGTCGTCGGCTCGGGTTATCGCATCGACCCCGTGGCGCTGGTGGGCGCGGACGGAGGAGTTGGGCCGACCTCGTGAGATTCTTCCGCCCGACGCTGCGCAGCCGCATGGCGTTGCTTTACGGCGGACTTGTTCTGCTCGTCGGAGTATCCCTGCTGTTCACCTCGATCGTCCTGCTGGACCGGTCGATCGCCCGCCTGCCCATCTTCAACTCCTACGGCGTCATCAAGGTGCAGGACAATAAGGGTCATTTCCAGAACCTTGATCCGGCGGTGATGGGCAGGGACGCGCGCACCTCCGCGGTCGACTATCTGCTGCACACCGGACTGATCTACTTCGCGATCATCGTCGTCATCGGCACGACGGGCGGCTACCTGCTGGCCAAGCAGGCGCTGCGGCCCATCGCCAAGCTCACCCACACCGCTCAGCAGCTGTCCACCGAGAACATGGACCAGCGGATCAACCTGGGCGGTCCGGACGACGAGCTGCGCGAGCTGGCCGACACGTTCGACGAGATGCTGGCCCGGCTCGCCGCTGCGTTCGACAGCCAGCGGCTGTTCGTGGCCAACGCCAGCCACGAGCTGCGCACCCCGCTGACCGTCATTCGGACCGAGCTCGAGGTCACCCTCGCCGACCCGAACGCCGACGTGGCCGAGCTGCGCCGGATGGGGGAGGTGGCCCAGTCCGCCGCCGAGCGGGCCCAACGCCTGGTCGCCTCCCTGCTCACGCTGGCCACCCTGCAGGCGGTCGGGCACGGCGGTCTGGAGGTGAGCGAGCCGGTCGATCTGGCCAAGCTGGTGCCCGGCGTTCTGGACGCCGTCGCGGCCGAGGCCACGGCCAAGCAGATCACGGTCGAGAGCGATGTGTCACCCGCATCGACGGTGGGTGACCCGCGGCTGCTCGAGCGGCTGATCGGTAACCTGGTCGAGAATGCGATCCGGCACAACGTGCCCGGCGGGTGGCTGCGGGTCCGCACCGGTGCCAGTGCCGAGCGGGTGTGGCTGCATGTCGCCAACGGCGGCGCGGTGATCCCGCCGAGCGACGTAGACAGTCTGTTCGAGCCGTTCCGCCGCGGTGGCCGGCTGCGCAACGTCACCCGCGGCGCCGGGCTCGGCCTGGCCATCGTGCGGTTGATCGTCGAGGCGCACCACGGCCGGCTGCAGGCTGCCGCCCCGCCGTTCGGCGGGCTGGCGATCCGCATCGAGCTGCCCCGCCAGCAGGAGCCGCGGCGCCGGCCGTTGCCCTCGGCCCACGCCAGCGTGCGCGACGGTTCAGCGGCCTGAGGGATCCGCGGCCGCCGCGGTGTCCCGCAGCGTCGCGGCCAGCGGCTGCGCGGTGAGCGCGACCTGCCACGGCCGGGCGCCGAGATCAGCCAGCCGCGCGCTCACCGTGTCGGCATCCGTCGGCTGCGGAGGTGCCCAGGCCAGCCGCCGGATGACGTCGGAGGCGAGCAGGTTCTGGGCGAGCACCGTGTGTTCGGCAGCGACGGCGGTGACCACCGCCCGGCATGCCGTGAGCCGCACCGCTGCTTCGGGGTCGCGTTCGCGCCAGCGGGAGGCGGCCGGGATGCCGTCGCCCGGTTCGCTGCTGGTGATCGTCGGCAGCCGCTCGTCGGGCAGGGCCCGCGCGGATTCGAGGGCGCCGAACCACCGGCTGAGCTGACGGCGCTGCCGGGGCCCGCCGTAGATAGGCAGCGCACCAAGGTCGGCGATGCGCTTCGGGGCGGCGCGCGCCGCCTCGACGATGGCCGAATCCGGCAGGATCCGCCCGGGCGCGATGTCGCGCTGGGCGGCGTAGTCGTCACGCGCAAGCCATATCGCGCGGACGGCGGCCAACTGACGGCGATCGCGTAGCTTGTGGATGCCGGAGGTGCGCCGCCACGGCTCGACCCGCGGCGCCGACGCGGGGGCCAGCCGCACCGCCTCGAATTCCTGACGGGCCCATTCGTCCTTCCCTGCCTCCTGCAACGCCTCGGCGAGCACGTCACGCAGGTTGATGAGCAGCTCGACGTCCAGCGCGGCGTAGACGAGCCAGTCGTGAGGTAGCGGACGGGTGCTCCAGTCGGCGGCGGAGTGCCCCTTCTCCAGCCGGACCCCGAGGTGCTGTTCGACCATCGTGCCCAAAGCCACCCGTTCCTCGCCCAACAGCCGGCCGGCCAGCTCGGTGTCGAACAGCGATGCGGGATACATCCCGAGTTCGGCCAGGCAAGGCAGGTCCTGGTTCGCCGCGTGCAGGATCCATTCGGCGCCGCCCATGGCCGCGCCCAGGCGGGAGAGGGCAGGCGTGGCTATCGGGTCGATCAGGGCCGTGCCCACGCCGGCCCGGCGAAGCTGGACGAGGTAGGCCCGCTGGCTGTACCGGTAGCCCGAGGCACGCTCAGCGTCCAGCGCAATCGGCCCGGATCCGCTGTGCACCCGTTCGATCAGGTCGTCGAGCTGAGCGGAGGTGATCACGGGGTCGGGCACGCCGTCGGCGGGCTCGCGCAGTAGTGGGACGTCGGGCTCGTCGAGCTGGATCGGTTCGGCGGCCGCGGCGGCGGCGGTCTGGCTCAGGTGCTCTGGTTCAGTCACGTCCCTGGTGACAGTACGGTGACCCCTTCGGGTGGCAGGCCGGCGGCAGCGCACAGCAGGTCGACGAATGCGTGCAGGTGTGGACTCATGTCGGCGTCATCGGCTGTCCAGGACGCCCGCATCTCCAATTCCACGGTCGTGCGCGGGCCGGCTAGATCCCCGAAGCGGGTGGAGGTCGTCTGGGTAACGGTGCCGCCGGCGGCGCGGTAGCGCGCGGCCCGTTCGTCGAGCGCACCGGTCAACCAGCTCCACCCGACCGCGGGCAGCATCGGGTCGACGCCCATCTGCGGGTCGAGTTCAGCGGAGGCGAAGGCGACCAGGCGCAGCAGCCCGTCCCACGCCTCGACCCCGTCGGGGTCGTGCAGCAGGACCAGCCGCCCGGTGGCCAACTCGTCACCGTCGCCCACGCGGACGTCGGCGGCGATGGCGTAGCTGTACGGCGCCAGCCGCTGGGGCGGGCGCAGCGGCTCGACGCGGACCTCGGGGCGTACCGACGTGCTCGTCAGGCTGGCCACCGCCTGCCGGAACAGATCCGGTGCAGGTGCCTGAACCTCGGTGGGTGCGGAGCTCGGATCGTCGTCCACGGCGCTCACCTGACGGAGTGTTTTGGGTGGAGTCATGACGGGCGCCGGGCGCTCAGGCGGCGCGCCGGGTGGCGGGACGCGGCCGTTCGCGAGTGATAAATGGATCGACGAACAACGCTGTGCCGCATTCGGTGCACGCGCGCTCGGGGCAGTCAGCACCGTGGCCGTCGGCGCACGGCGGTGTCTCACTGAGACGGGTAGCGGCGCAGTTCCAGCAATACACAACAAGATCAACGTGCATGAGTCGGACCCCCTTCGGCTGTCGCAGGTGCGGGCGACATTCTCAAGTTCGCACGCCCCACCGACAATTTCGGGCAGGCGCGCCGCAGGGGCATGCGACGATGGACGGCGATGTCTCACCCACCACCCGCCGCCGGCCAGAGCGGTGTCGCGGCGTCGTCGTTGCTCGCCAGGGCCGCCGCCGGCCGACCCGGTCCGCACCCGCCCGTGTGGTTCATGCGCCAGGCTGGCCGGTCCCTGCCCGAGTACCGCGAGTTGCGCGCCGGCACCGCGATGCTCGACGCCTGCCGGCAGCCGGAATTGATCACCGAGATCACCCTGCAGCCGGTGCGCAGGCACGGAGTCGACGCCGCCATCCTGTTCTCCGACATCGTCGTCCCGCTGGTCGCGATCGGAGTAGGGATCGACATCGTGCCGGGGGTGGGCCCGGTCGTCGAGAAGCCGATCCGCGAGACAACCGATCTCGACGTGCTGCGTGAGCTCGACCCGGCCGATGTCTCCTTCGTGACCGAGGCGATCCACTCGCTCGTTGCCGAACTTGGTCCCACGCCGCTGATCGGCTTCTCCGGCGCCCCGTTCACGCTGGCCAGCTACCTCGTCGAGGGCGGCCCGTCGCGCGACCATGCCCGCACTAAGGCGATGATGCACGGCCAACCGGTGCTGTGGCACGCGCTGCTCAACCGGCTGTCGGTAATCGCCCGTGAATTCCTCCGAGTGCAGATCGACGCCGGCGCCGCGGCGGTGCAGCTCTTCGACTCCTGGGCCGGCGCACTGTCGCGGGCGGACTACGAGCGTTACGTCCTGCCCCACAGCCGTGCGGTTCTTGAGCCGCTCGCCGAGCTGGGCGTGCCCCGCATCCACTTCGGGGTGGGCACCAACGAGTTCCTGGACCTGATGCACGACGCCGGTGCCGACGTAGTGGGGGTCGACTGGCGCATCCCGCTCGACGAGGCGGCCCGCCGGATCAGCCCGGGCGCGGTGGTGCAGGGCAACCTCGACCCCGCGTTGCTGTTGGCCGACTGGCCGGTGCTCGAGCGTGAGGTGCGCCGGATCGTCGGCGAAGGCCATGGCGCTGCCGGGCACATTTTCAACTTGGGTCACGGAGTGCTGCCCGACACCGACCCTGCTGTCATCACCCGCGTTGTGGAGCTAGTCCACTCATTGGGGCGTTAGTGGTGGCTCGCAGGCGGATTGTCGTCGTCGGCGGTGGAATTTCAGGCCTGACCGCCGCATACCGGGTGCACGCACGTCTCCTGGACGCCGACGTCCTCGTGCTCGAGGGCTCAGCCGCGCTCGGCGGCAAGCTGCGGCTGGCCACCGTCGCCGGAGTGGTGGTCGATGTCGGCGCCGAAGCGATGCTGGCCCGCCGGCCCGAAGGCGTGGGTCTGGCGCGCGAAGTCGGACTGCAGGGCGATGTGATCGCCCCGCTGACCACGGCCGCGCAGGTGCGGGCCGGGGGAGCCGCCCACCCGCTGCCGGCGCGCACGATGATGGGAATCCCGGCCGACGTCGGCGCGGCGCGGGCCTCCGGGGCCCTCACCGAGCGGGCGCTTGATCGGATCGCGGCCGAACCTGACTCCGACCCGCTCGCGCCACTGGAGGAGGACGTCGCGGTGGGAACCCTCGTCCGGTCCCGGCTGGGCGACGAGGTGGCCGATCGGCTGGTCGAACCGCTGCTCGGCGGCGTCTACGCCGGACGAGCCGACGAGCTTTCGCTGCGCGCGACGATGCCTGCGCTCGCCGCCCGCCTCGGCCGCGATGGCGGTTCGCTGGTGCGGGCGGCACGGGCCGTGATCGATACGGGACCGCACGACCCAGCGGCCGGTCCGGTGTTCGCCTCGCTCGCCGGCGGCATCGGCTCGCTGCCGGGCGCCGTCGTGGCGGCTGGGGGATTCGCGGTGCGGACCGGTACGACAGTGCGGGCGATCAGGCGCTCGTCCACCGGCTTCGCCCTCGAGTGCGGTCCGGTGCCCGAGCCGGAACTGGTTGAGGCCGATGCCGTGATCGTCGCGACACCGGCGGCCAAGGCCTCGTTCCTGCTGCGCGATGTGGCGCCGGTCGCCTCGGCTGAATTGCGGGCGGTCGACAGCGCCAGCATGGCCGTCGTCACGTTCGCGTTCCGCGCCGTGCCACTGCCTGTGGGCAGTGGGCTGCTGGTCGGCGCGACCGAAGGCTTCGGCGTCAAGGCCGTGACGCTGTCGTCGCAGAAGTGGCCGCTCGAGTCCGGCGGGCTGACGCTGCTGCGGGCCTCGGTCGGCCGGGCGCGGGAGAACCACCTGTTGCAGCGCGACGACGACGAGCTGATCGCGCTGGTGCGCCGCGAGCTGCGGGCGTTGATCGGTGTCGACGCCGAGCCCGTCGACGCGATCGTCACGCGGTGGGGCGGCGGGCTGCCCCAATACGCAGTGGGCCACGTCGAGCTGGTGGCCCGGGTAAGGGCGGCGGTCGCCGCCGTCCCCGGTCTGGCCGTGTGCGGCGCAACGTACGACGGGGTGGGCATCCCGGCGTGCATCGCGTCCGCGCAGGCGGCGGCCGACCAGGTGCTGGCGTCGCTACCGGTCGGGGGAGAATGAAGCCATGGCAGACGGCAAGCAGGCCCGCGATCTGAACAACGTCATCCGCTACACGGCGTGGTCGGTGTTCCGAGCGGCTGCTCCGCTCGGCGCCGCCGACCGCGCGGCTCTCGCCGGCGAGGTGGACGAGCTGTTCGCCCAGCTCGACGCGAAGGACGTCACGGTGCGCGGTACCTACGACGTGAGCGCGCTGCGGGCCGACGCGGACGTGATGATCTGGTGGCATGCCGCCACCGCGGACGCCCTGCAGGACGCCTACGCCCGGTTCCGCCGGACCGCCCTGGGTGGGCATCTCGAGCCGGTCTGGTCGAACATGGCCCTGCACCGGCCGGCTGAGTTCAACAAGAGCCACGTCCCGGCGTTCCTGGCTGAGGAGACCGCCAAGCGCTACGTGTCGGTCTACCCGTTCGTGCGCTCCTACGAGTGGTACCTGCTGCCCGACCAGGAGCGGCGCGCCCTGCTGGCCGAGCACGGGCAGCTCGCGCGGGAATACCCCGACGTGCGCGCCAACACGGTCGCCTCGTTCGCGCTGGGCGACTACGAATGGATCCTGGCCTTCGAGGCCGACGAACTGCACCGGATCGTGGACCTGATGCGCCACCTGAGGGCCTCGGAGACGCGGCGGCACGTCCGCCTCGAGGTGCCGTTCTACACCGGCAGCCGGCGCAGCGTCACCGACATCGTGGCCGCGCTGCCCTAGCTGGGATCAGGCGCGTCTGGCGGGCGCGACGCTGACCCGAGCTTGATCATCTGGCAGTCGTGGCGATATACGACCGCAATTCGTAGATGATCAAGGAACGCCCGGGATGCAGCCGGCGATGACTGTTGTTGCGGTGAGCGCTTCGCGTTTGGTGGTGCGGTGCGCGACTTGGAGGAGCGGGTGCGCTGCTCAGTGGTGATCAATTCGCGTTTGGTGGTGCGGTGGACCGTCCCGCAGTGATCAACTCGCGTTAGGTGCGCGAATGTGGGCGAAATGGCACAGGAGACGCGAGTTGATCACCTGGCATGGATCACCTGGCATGGGCACCGGCCATGGATCACCCGTCCCGTCCCGGCCTGTCTCGTCCCGTCCTTGATCATCTACGGGTTGTGGCGATATGCGACCTCAACCCGCAGATGATCAAGAGCCAGCAGGCGCGTCGTCGAACGTCAGCGAGATCGAGTTGATGCAATAGCGCTGGTCGGTCGGGGTGTCGTAGCCCTCGCCGGCGAACACGTGGCCCAGGTGGCTGTGGCAGTGGGCGCAGAGGACCTCGGTGCGGCTCATCCCCATCGCGCGGTCGGTGCGCTCGATGACGGCTTCGCCGGCGAGTGGGGTGAAGAAGCTGGGCCAGCCGCAATGCGACTCGAACTTGGTCTCGCTGCGGAACAGTTCGGCGCCGCAGGCCCGGCATCGGTAGACGCCGACCTTGTGGTTGTCGGTGTACTCACCGGTGAATGCGCGCTCGGTACCGGCTTTGCGCAGGACCGCGTACTCGTCAGGGCTGAGCTGTGCGCGCCACTCGTCGTCGGACTTCTCGACAGCGGGCTTGGGGAGTTCGTCGGTGCGCTTCATGGCTTCGACGGTACCGACCGACGTGCCGAAAGCGCATTACCAGATGCTGACGATGCCGATGATGCCGCCGACGATCGTGATCCCGAAGCCGAACAGGATCAGCCAGACGACCACCATCGCGCCGATGCGTTTCGGACCGTTGAGCCGACTCAGGCCGGTGCCGAAGGCCGCGATGTTCTGCAACTCGCCGTCCGCGGTGTTCGGGTTGGCGGTGCGGCCCCACGCGCCGTCGACGTAGCGCGCCGGGTACACCGGCTCGTCCTCGTCCCACCGCTCGTCGGTGTCCACCCGACCCAGCGTAGGCCAGCATCCGCCTCAACCGATTGGGGACGCGCTACCGTCCGAACATGCCCTCGCCGTCTGTGGAGCTCGAGGTCGGCTCCCGCCTGCTCCGCATCAGTAACCCGGATCGGGTGTACTTCCCGACACGCGGTGAGACGAAGCTGGACCTGGCCAACTACTACCTGTCTGTCGGCGAGGGCATCGTGCGGGCGCTGCGCGAACGGCCGTGCATGCTGCACCGCTATCCCGACGGGGTGGCCGGTGAGAAGATCTACCAGAAGCGGCTGCCCAAGGGCGCACCCGAGTGGGTCGAGACGGTCGAGGTTCGCTTCCCGTCGGGCCGTACCGCGGACGAGCTCTGTGTCACCGAACTGGCCAGCGTCATCTGGGCAGTGCAGATGTCGACTGTCGAGTTCCACCCGTGGCACTCGCGCCGCGCCGACACCGAGAGCCCGGACGAGATGCGCATCGACCTCGACCCGCAGCCGGGTACCGGTTTCCCGGAGGCCAAGCAGGTGGCCGGCGTGGTGCACGAGGTGCTCGACGAGCTCGGCGCGGTGGGCTGGCCGAAGACGTCCGGCTCGAAGGGCGTGCACATCTACGTGCGGATCGAGCCGCGGTTCGGGTTCCGTGAGGTCCGGCGGGCGGCCTTGGCCTTCGCGCGGGAGGTCGAACGCCGGGCGCCGGACCTGGTGACCACGGCCTGGTGGAAGGAGGAGCGGGGCGCCCAGATCTTTCTCGACTACAACCAGAACGCCCGCGACCGCACTATCGCCGCGGCGTACTCGGTGCGCGGCCAACCCCATGGCCCGGTGTCGGCGCCCGTCACCTGGGCCGAGCTGCCCGAGGTCGAGATGGAGGACTTCACCATCGCGACCATGCCCGCTCGGTTCGCCCAACTGGGGGACCTGCACGCCGGCATCGATGACGCCGTGTGGTCGATCGAGCCACTCCTGGAGTGGGCCGACCGGGACGAGCGAGACCGGGGGCTGGGTGATGCTCCGTACCCGCCGAACTACCCGAAACAGGAGGGCGAGCCGCCCCGGGTCCAGCCGTCGCGCATGAATCGGGCCAATTGGAGCGAGGAGCAAGGCGGATCCCAGGACGGTCCGCCGCCAGATCACGGCTGAGCTCAGCTGGTCCGAAGAGCTCAGCTGATCACAAGGTTCTGACCTCACGCGACGAGGCAACGACGTGCAGATCCCACGACGACGCCACGTCCACCAGAACGACCCCGTGGAGCACCACTCACGCCCGTCCATACGGGTCTCGTGCGGTCCAGGCAGCCACCTGGACACTATTGCCAAACAGTTGCATCAGATTATTGCCAAGTCATTGCAATAATCCCGACCGGGCCTTAGCGTCTGGATCGTGACCGCGACTCCAGAGGTGACTTCGGGCTCGGGGTTAGCGCGGTTCCGCGCCGGTCTCAGCCAGCAGGACCGCAGGTCGTTGGCCGGGATGGCGGGCTTCATCGTCTTCCTGCACCTTCTCGGCTTCGGGATCCTGTTCCTGCTCGTGGTCCCCAGGAGCTATCACCTCGGCGGCGATCACCCCGTCTTCAATGTCGGCGTCGGGATCCTGGCCTACACGTTCGGCCTGCGCCACGCGTTCGACGCCGACCACATCGCGGCGGTCGACAACACCACCCGCAAACTGATGGCCGACAACGCCGGGACCGGCCGTACCCGCCAGCCTCTGTCGGTCGGGTTCTGGTTCTCGCTGGGTCACTCGACGATCGTTTTCCTGCTCGCGTTCCTGCTCTCGATCGGCGTGAAGGCGCTGGCCGGGCAGGTCGAGAACGGGGGATCGAGCCTGCATTCGGCCACCGGGCTCATCGGCGCATCGGTGTCCGGGACGTTTCTATGGATCCTGGGCATCCTCAACCTCGTCGTCCTGTTCGGGATCATCAAGGTGTTCCGCACGATGCGCAGCGGGGCTTTCGACGAGCAGGAGCTCGAGGACCACCTCAACCATCGCGGATTCATGAACCGGTTCCTCGGCGGGCTGACCAAGTCCGTGCGCAAGCCCTGGCACATCTACCCCGTCGGGGTGCTGTTCGGCCTGGGCTTCGACACCGCCACCGAGGTCGGGTTGCTGGTGCTGGCCGGCGGGGCGGCCGTGTTCAGTCTGCCCTTCTACGTGACCTTGGTGCTGCCCATCCTGTTCGCCGCCGGTATGTGCCTGCTCGACACTATCGACGGCGTATTCATGAACGCCGCGTATGGCTGGGCCTTCATGAAGCCGGTACGCAAGGTGTTCTACAACATCACGATTACCGCGGTGTCGGTGGCGGTCGCCCTGATCATCGGCACGATCGAACTGGTCGGCGTCCTCGCCGACCGGGCCAAGATCACCACGGGGCCGATCGCGTCAATCGCCAGCATCCCGCTGGACTATGCGGGCTACGCGATCGTCGGCCTGTTCGTTCTCGCCTGGCTCACCGCGCTGGCGGTGTGGCGTTACGGTCGCATCGAAGAACGGTGGACGGTCCACTTGACGCCGAAACCGGCCGACGCGGCCTGATCAGTTGCGCCCCTCGGCCCGCCTGGCGATGTAGAGCGCCCACGCGATGAGCACAAGCTGCAGCGGCAGCCGACCCCACGCCACGGCGGGATTGTGGAACAGGTCGGGATGAGGACCGCCGGAGTCCAGTGCCATCTGGACGTTGGCCGGGAAAACGGCGACGAACAACACGACAGCGGCCAGCGCACCGAGCCGCCGACTCGGCCGTAGCGCCAGCGCGACAGCACACCCCAACTCGGCCAGCCCGCTGACAAAGACCCAGAACGGCGCGGCGCCCAAGACATGCGGCACGATCCGCTCGAAGCCGCTCGGTGAGACGAAGTGCATCGTGCCGGTGGTGACCAGCAGGGCCGCCAAGAGCCAGGCAGCTACGGCGCTGTGTACCCGGGCGCGGTAGTCGATCACGTGCGGCTCGGCCAACGGGGTCACCCGTCGATGGTGCCTCATCTCCGGATCAGACGGTGATCAGGACGATTGCCGCCGCCGCCAGGGCGAGGCCGACCCGCTGCACCCGGCTGGTGTGCTCATGCAGCACCCCGACAGCCAGGATGACGGTCACCGCCGGGTACAGCGAGGTGAGCACGCTGGCCAGTGACAGCAAACCCTCGCGGGACGCGAGCAGGAAGAACATGTTCGCGAGCGCGTCGAACAACCCCGCCGCCAAGGCGACGGCGAGCATCGCGCCGCGGATCCGTGCAAACGCCCGGCGCCGCCAGGCGATCGGCACGATCAGCGCCGCCGACGCGATGCGCGATATGACCAGCGGCCACAACCCGGAGTCGTCGCCCGCGCGGGCCAGGCAGATGAAGTAGAAGCCGAACCCGAGACCGGACAGGCCGGCCAGGGCGAGGACGCGCAGGGCGATGCGCCCGTGCGGGTGCGCGTCGGTGGTTCTGCTCACCAGGACGACAGCGCCGATGCCGAGCAGGATGCCGAACCACGCGGCCAGTTGCGGTCGCTCGCCGATCAGCACACCGAACACCACGGGCACGATCGCCGCCAGTACCGCGGTGACCGGCGAGATGACGTTCATCGGTGCGGTGACCATCAGGGTGTACATGATCGTCACGCCCACCAGGCCCGCCAGGCCACCGGCAGTCCCGAACACGACGGTGCGCACGGTGATTTCGCCGGGGAAGAACGGCAGCATCGCGGTCATCAGCACGGCACCCACCGGGTAGCTGTACAGCAGCACCGTCACCGCACTGTGCGTGCGCGAGGCGAACGCTCCGACGAAGTCACCGACGCCGTAGGCGATCGCGGCGGCAAGACCGAGCAGGACGACCACGCCCCACGGTAACGGGGCGCGCGAGCGGGTTAGCCGGCCGGCTTGGTCAGGGTGAATTGCGCGACGTCGAGGTAACCGGTGCGAAAACCTGCCTCGGAATAAGCCAGGTACAGCGACCACATCCGCCGGAACGTCTCGTCGAAACCCAGGTGTGCGACTGCCGCCGCCCGCGCCTCGAAGCGCTCACGCCAGCGGCGCAGCGTCTCGGCGTAGTGCCGGCCGAACACATAGCGGTCCGAGATCCGCAGCGACGTCGATGCCCTTACCGTGCGCTCGATCGACTCCGCCGAGGGCATCTGACCTCCGGGGAAGATGTACTTGCGGATCCAGGTGTAGGTGTCTCGGGTGGCCAACACGGTGTAGTCGTCCTGCAAGATCGCCTGCAGCGCGACCCGCCCGCCTGGTGCCAGCAACCGGTCGATGGTGGCAAAGTACTCGTCCCAATGGTTGGCCCCGACGGCCTCGACCATCTCGACGCTGACGATGGCGTCGTAGTGGCCCTGCGTCTCGCGGTAGTCCTGCAACAGCACGTTGACCTGCTCGGCCACCCCAGCGGCGGCAATGCGCTTGCGCGCCAGTTCGGCCTGCTCGACCGAGATTGTGATGGACGTGACCGACGCTCCCCGGGCCGCCGCGCGGATCGCCAGCTCACCCCACCCGGTGCCGATCTCGAGCAGCCGGCTGCCGTGGCCGACCTTGGCGGCATCGAGTAGCCGGTCGATCTTGTGGCACTGTGCGTCGGCGAGGTCGTCCGGCGAGGTGTAGGGATCGCCGTCGAACAGCGCCGAGGAGTACGTCATCGTCTCGTCGAGGAAAGTCTTGAACAGGTCGTTGGACAGGTCGTAATGCCGGTGGATGTTGTCCCGCGCGCCCTCGACGGTGTTGTCGTGGTCGACGGGCTGGCGGTGCAGCACCGCGTGGCGCAGCTTGTGCAGCACCGCAGGGACGAGTTCACGCATGTTCGCGGCGAACGTCGACAGCACTGCGGTCAGGTCCTCCGCGGTCCAGTCACCGGCCATGTACGCCTCGCCGAAGCCGATCGTGCCGGTGGCGCCGAGGCGGTGGAAGAACGAGTCCGGGCGTACGAGCCGCAGCACCGGGGCCGAGGCGTCCCCGCCGCCGTAGCTGCGGCCGCCCTTCTCCACGACTCGCAGCGGGATCCGCCCGACCGCGTTGTGGAAGATGCGCTTGGCCACCGCCGCACGGACCGGCCGGTGCGGCACGGCTGCGACATCCGGCCATAGGGTGGGGTCGACGCGAGGCGACGTGAACGTCGGACGGGTCTGGTCGATGACTGTCATGCGATTCCCTCCGGCCGCCGCGAGAATCCGACAGCTCAATCAGACGACGAGCGAGGCCTGTCCTGCAAGGGCCTTCGTAAGAACGTTCGTCGTCTCGGGCTCGGCGGTTCCGTCCGGTCGCCTGGCACACAGCACGGCGAGCAGGAACCCGGTGGCCAGTTCGTGCCACACACCGGCCCGTCGCAGCATGGCGTGCCGGTCGTCCCGGACGCTGACGTAGCTCACCGTCTCGGCCACCCGCTCGGCTGCCCGGGCGTAGGCGGCCGAGGCCGGTGGGCTGGTCATCCGGTCCAGCGTGCCGTGCGCGATGAGCACCCGGCGCCCCGCGAGCTGGTCGACCGGATCGCCCCTCTCGATCCACGGCGCCAGCGCCACCACAGTGCGCACGGTGGGGTAGTCGGCGACATAGAGGGCGGTACGCCCTCCCATCGAGTGCCCGACCAGGCCGACCGGTACGCCGGGAAAGCGGCGCTCGAGTTCGGCCAGGGCCCACCGGGCGTCTGCCAGCGGTGCCTTCTTGATGCCGTTCCAGCCGCGCTGGAGGAAACGTAGCCGGGCTACCACCAGGCCTTCGGACGCACCGGCGCGGCGTAGGTGCTTGGCGATCGGCACCATGCGCAGCACGGCCAGTTGTGATGCGCGGACCGGGCCGGTGCCCTGCGAGCGTCCGCCGTGCAGCACCAGCGCGACCGCGGTGACTGGGCCGCGGGGCACGTCCACGATCAGCGTGGGTTCCGCGCTCACCGCGGGCACGTCTTCTTCGGCGGCGGGACGGTGCCGCTGATCAGATAGGCCTCGACGTAGTCGTCGATGCAGTGGCTGCCCTGCAGGAATGACGTGTGCCCCTCGCCGTCCCACGACAGCAGGGCGGCGTTGCCCATCGCCTGTGCCAGGTCGACGGCTCCCTTGTACGGGGTAGCGGGGTCGTGCAGGTTGCCGATGACCAGCACCTTGTTCACGGTGGGGGCACTGGGCAGCGGCACGGGCGTGCGGTCGGCCTGCCAGACCTGGCAGGAGAACAGGGACGGGGCCGACCAACGGCCGAACATCGGGTAGTCCTTGGCCCACTTGATCGCGGTGGCCTTGATCGTCTCATCGCTTGGCCCGGGCTTGGCGTCGTTGCAATTGACGGTCGTATTCGCCTCGGAGATGTTGGAGTAGTGCCCGTCCGGGCCGCGCTGGTTGTAGCTGTCGGCGAGCTTGAACAGGCCCTTGGCGTCGCCGCCCTTGGCGTCGATGAGGGCCTGGCCGAGATCGGGCCAGTCCGACTGCGAATAGAGCGCGGACAGCACGCCGGTAAGCACGATCGACCCGGTCGCTGTGCGGTGCTCGCCGGACTTGCTGCTCGTGAGCGGGGTCTGGTTGGCCTGCTTGGCCAAGTCATAGACGACCTGGCGCGGATTGCCGAGTTTCTTGCATGCTGCGCGGGTCAGGCAGTTCGCCTGGAACTGGTCGAAGGCGCCCTCGAAGCCCTTCAGCTGGTCGGCGAATGAGGTGAGGTCGTCGCTCAGCGGGTCGACGGCTCCGTCCAGGACGGCCGCCCGCACGTGCTCGGGGTACAGGTGGGCATAGATCGAACCCAGCTCGGTGCCGTAGGAGAAGCCGAGGTAGTTCAACGGCTTGTTGCCCACCGCGCCGCGGATCTGCTCCATGTCCCTCGCGGTCTGCACGGTGTTGTAGTCGGCGAGCGAGGAGCCGTATTTCGCGTTGCACTTGGTGGCAACCATCTCGGCCAGGTGCTTCGCCTCGGCCAGGCCGGTGGCGGTCAGCACGTCAGGCGCGGCTGCGTTGAGCTGATCTTTCTCGTCGTCGCTGATGCATGACACCGGCGAGGAGAGCCCGACGCCGCGGGGGTCGAAGCCGAGCAGGTCGTAGTGCGAGAGCAGCGTGTCCGATACCTGGATGGCCAGCCCGACCGCCAGCTCGACGCCGGACCCGCCCGGGCCGCCCGGGTTGACCATGAGGCTCTCGCCGCTTGTGTTGTGGGAGTCGTGCACTCTGATTACTTCGATGGCGATCGACTTGCCGGATTCGTCGTCGTGGTTCAACGGCACCTGCAGCCGGGCGCAGTCGAACGACAGCCGCTTCGCGCGGCCGGCCGGGAACGGTAAATCCTTGAGATTGAACAAGCTGCCGCAGTCGGTGAAGTTGGCCGGGGCCGGGGCCGGGGCCTTGGCCGAGGACGATGACGCGCTCGGGGTGCGCGAGCTGGGTGCTCCCGTGGGCGTCGCGGTCGAACCGGCACCGGAGACGGTGGCCGTGCAGCCGGCCAGCAGCAACGCGGCCACCGTCGCGGCAGCGAGACAGCATGACGCGAGCCGGCGGCGGGATCTGCGATGGGCGGACACGAGATGCACGGTACCTGCGGGCGGCCCGGCCGTGGCTCAGCGCAAGCCGGGGACGATGTCGTCGAGGTCGAAGGTGACCGGCGTCTCGAGCTGTTCGTAGGTGCAGGACCCGGGCGTGCGGTCCGGGCGCCAGCGGTTGAACTGCGCGGTGTGCCGGAAGCGCGCACCCTCCATGTGGTCGTAGCGCACCTCGACCACCAGTTCGGGACGCAGCGGGACGAAGGACAAATCCTTGCCGGCGTTCCAGCGGGAGCCCTCGTTCGCGTGAGGCGTCCGCTCGCCGGCCTCGGTGGCGGCCCAGTTCCACGGGTGGCCGTCGAAATCAGTCACCAGCGGCTGCAGTTCGCTGAACAATTCGCGCCGCCGTGCCATCGGGAAGGCGCCGATGACGCCGACTGAGCTCAGGGTCCCTTCCGGTGTGTAGAGACCGAGCATCAGCGAGCCCACCGCTTCCGGTCCGCTCTTGTGCACCCGGTATCCGGCCACGACGCAATCGGCGGTGCGCTCGTGCTTGATCTTGAACATGACGCGCTTGTCGGGCTGGTAGCTACCGCCCAGCGGCTTGGCGACGACCCCGTCCAAGCCGGCACCTTCGAACTCGGAGAACCAACGCAGGGCCACATCGCGGTCGGTCGTCGCGGGCGTGAGGTGCACGGGCGGGCGCGCTTGCGCCATCGCCTGTTCCAGCAAAGCGCGCCGCTCGCTGAACGGCCGGCCGGTCAGGTCATCGTCGCCAAGGGCAAGCAGGTCGAACGCGATAAAGGATGCCGGAGTCTTCTGGGCGAGCATGGTGACCCGGGAGACCGCCGGATGAATGCGCTGCTGCAGCGCCTCGAAGTCGAGGCCGGCCTCGGTCGCGATGACGATCTCGCCGTCGACGACGCACCGCTCGGGCAACTCTGCGCGGAACGCCTCGACCAGCTCCGGAAAGTAGCGGGTCATCGGCTTCTCGTTTCGGCTGCCGATCTCGACCTCATCCTGGTCGCGGAAGATGATCGAGCGGAAGCCGTCCCACTTCGGTTCATAGGATCCGTCGCTGGGGATGGTGGGGATCGACTTGGCCAGCATCGGGGCGACCGGCGGCATGACGGGCAGCTTCATGCGGTCATTGTCCCGGGTCGGCGGCGCGCCTGACGCGGTAGCGGCAGAACAGCGCGTCGTCCTCCTCGAGCAGGCCGGCGAGCGTGAGCCTGCGGGGGGCGTCCGGCCACAGCTCGCCGGCGACGATCCGCCGGGCGCCGGGGCCGGACAGCAAGGGCGAGACGCTCAGGCACAACTCGTCGGCGACACCCGTGCGCGCCAGGTCGGCGAACAAGGTCGGACCGCCCTCGCACAGGATCCGGGTCAGTCCACGGTCAACGAGGGCAGCCTTCGCGGCGGTGAGGTCGACGCTCTCGTCGCCGCACACGACCACGTCGGCCACTCGTTCGAGTTCGGCGCGCACCCCCCGATCACCGGCGGCGCAGGTGAGCACGATCGTGCGCGCTTCCGGCGCCGCGGCGGCGAACAGGTCGGCGGACGGATTCAGCCTCAGGGAGCGGCTGACGACCGCCGTCGGCAGAGTCCCGGCCAGCCCGTACCGGGTGCGAATGGCTCGGCGCCGCGCACTCAGGGTGATCGCCTGGTAGCCCTCGGTGCGCACGGTGCCGGCGCCGGCCAGCACGACGTCGGCCAGGTCGCGCAGCGCGGCGAAGATCCGGTTGTCACCGGGGGTCTGCAGGCCGCGGGATGTGCCGTCCGCGGTGACCGCGCCGTCCGCGCTGGCGACGAAGTTGACGCGCAGGCCGCCGGTGTCGCACCAGTCGGCGGCGTAGAACGCGTGGACGTCGACGTCGACGTCGCTCACGGGCGGGGGCAGCAGAACGCGCATGGCGACCATCTCAGCATGTATCCCCGTCGGTACCGCCATCGGTACGATCGGCGCGGTGGGTAGGAAACCGAAGCGGGTACCGGCATCGGTCGAGCGTGCGCTGGACACTGCGCTGGACAAGGCCTTGGCGATCCAGCGGCCGGTGGTGCTGGCCTACCTGGAGCGGGTGCGGGCCAAGCGCCCCGGTGCCACGCCGGCCCAGGTGCTCGAGCAGCTGGAGCGGCGCTACCTGACGGCCGTGGTGGGCATCGGCGCAGCGTCCGGAGCAGCCGCCGCGGTCCCCGGCGTCGGCACCGCCGCCGCGGTCGGGACCGGCGCCGCAGAGATCGCCGGCTTCGTGTCCGCCACCGCGGTGTACGTGCTCGCCGTCGCCGAAGTGCACGGCGTACCGGTGAGCGACCCGGAGGTGCGCCGTGCCCTCGTGCTCGCCGTGTTGTTGGGGGAGGGCGCCACCGCTGCGTTGGAGGGCGCGGCCGGCCACGCGCCGCATTGGGCGCAGGTCATCGGACGCACCACGTCACGCGACAAGGTCAAGGGCATCAACGGCCGGTTGGCGCATCTACTGCTGACCCGATTCGGCGCCCGCCAGGGTGCTCTGCTCGTCGGCCGGGCGCTGCCACTGGGGATCGGGGCGGGTATCGGCGCGCTGGGCAACGCCGCTCTGGCCCGAGCGGCGATCGCGGCGGCCCGCCGGGCGTTCGGCCCGGCCCCGGGCACCATGCAGCGGGTGATCGATGCAGAGCCCGCCGCCGGGCAGCCGCCGGGCGGGCGGGTTCCACCCCGGCGACGGGTGAAGAAACTATGAACAACTGACGGTTTGGTAGGTTTTGGGCGGACCTGACGTTGATGACCCTGGAGGCCGCCGTGTTCGTCGTTCTGCTCACCGATGAGGGTCAGTTGCTTGCGGCGCCGCGGGCAGTCGGGCCGTTTGAGGACTTCGACGTTGCGCAGTCGTTCTCGAACACGCTCATCGAGACGTGGACGAGTTCCGACGGGCAGGCACCACAGGCGACGGTGGTGCGCGTGGAAGAGCCCATGCCGGGAGTGGTCGTCGGAGAGATCTGACTCAGCATCGAGCGCGCCGCGCCCAGCAGATTCGGGTGCACCGTTCGGTTGCGATACCGACCCTGCGCCGTGGTGAGCGATGACGTGCATCCGGTACCTGGGTACGGGGATTACCGTCGAGGCATGACCACCGATTCGATCTGGGTGCCCGAGGCGTGCATGCTGCCCACAGTCGAGCAGCCGCTCCGGGTGGCCGAGTTCGACGAGCTGTTCGCGACCGCCCTGCGCGACGTGCAGCGGTTGGAACCGACCCTGCTGCGGCTGAGCTTCGATCCGGCTGCCGAGGGGTGTGCGCGGGACCTGGTGGCACGCGAAGCACTCTGCTGCTCGTTCTTCGTCTTCACCGTCGCTCCGACCGAGACCGAAGTCGTCCTCGACGTCAAGGTCCCCGAAGCGAAGACAGCCGTGCTCGACGGCATCGCGGTGCGCGCGGCTGCGGCCCGAGAACCGGCATGACGGGCTTGCGCACGGGCCAGGTCGCGGCGGCGCGGCGTGAACCTGCAGACGCGAACTCAGTGAGCTAGTCGCACGATCGCCGCGGATTCGGCCGCGATACGGAGCACTCCGTCGACGGCCTCGGCGGGCGCGGTGGCCAGGATGATGTCTCCTGCGGCGACCGGGACGTCCTGCGCGACAGCAGCGAGGTTGGCCACCACCCGGAACGCCCCGCGATGGACGACCAGCCAGCGGGCGTCCTCGTCGTAGTCGAGCGCGACGCGCGACAGATCAGGGTCGGCGAGGTCGGGTTCGAGCGCCCGCAGCGCGATCATGCGGCGATAGAGATCGAGCATCTCGACATGGGTGGGCGTGGCCAGTTCTGCCCAATCCAGGATTGCCGATTGGTAGGCCGCGGGGTCCTGCGGGTCGATCATCTGCGAGACGTCCCAGCCGTGGCTGCCGAACTCCTCGAGCCTGCCCCGGCCGGTGGACTCGGCCAGCTCGGGCTCGGGGTGCGAGGTGAAGAACGGCCAGCGCGTGGAGGCCGCCCACTCCTCGCCCATCCACAGCATCGGCGTGAACGGCGAGCTGAGCAGAAGCACCGCGCCCACCCGCAGCAGGCCGGGGGAGGTCAGCTCGGACAGCCGGTCGCCGACCGCGCGGTTGCCGACCTGATCGTGGTTCTGCAGGCAGACGACAAACCGGTAGCCCGGGGTGCCGGCGCGGTCGATCGGCTTGCCGTGGGTGCGGCCGCGAAACGTCGAGTAGGTCCCGTCGTGCAGGAAGGCCGAGGTGAAAACCTTTGCGAGGGTCGGCAGCGACCCGAAGTCGCAGTAATAGCCCTGCGTCTCTCCGGTGAGCAGCGAATGCAGCGCGTGGTGCACGTCGTCGTCCCACTGCGCGTCCAACCCGTAGCCGCCGACGTCGCGGGACGTGATCATCACCGGGTCGTTCAGGTCCGACTCCGCGATCAGCGTCAGCTCCCGGCCGGTGTCGGCCGAAAGTTTGTCCACGGCCGCGGACAGTTCGGCCAGCACGTGCACCGGCGAGCTGTCGTGCAGCGCGTGCACCGCGTCGAGCCGTAGGGCGTCGACGTGGAAGTCGCCCAGCCACATCAGCGCGTTCTCGATCACGAAACGGCGCACCTGCGGCTCTTCCAGGTTGACCAGGTCACCCCAGGTATTGCGGCCGGACTTCAGGTACGGGCCGAAGCGCGGCAGATAGTTGCCGGAGGGTCCGAGGTGGTTGTAGACGACGTCGAGCACGACAGCCAGCCCGCGTGCGTGGCAGGCGTCGACGAAGCGCTTCAGACCGTCCGGGCCACCGTAGCTCTCCTGCACGGCGTACCAGTCGACGCCGTCGTAGCCCCAGTTCCAGACGCCGTTGAACGAATTGACCGGCAGCAGCTCGACGTGGGTGATCCCCAACCCGACCAGGTGATCGAGCCGCTCGATCGCGGTGTCGAACGTGGCGCCGGGCGTGAACGTGCCGATGTGCAGCTCGTAGATGACCGCACCGGGCCACGGCCGCCCGCGCCAGCTCGCGTCGCCCCACGGGTAGGCGCTCTGGTCATAGACCCGGCTCGCGCCGTGGACCCCGTTCGGTTGCCAGCGTGACCTGGGGTCGGGCAACGGCTCGTCGCCGTCGAGCAGGAACGCGTAGTCGGTTCCGGGCGGCGCGTGCGCCCCGGACCACCAACCGTCCTCACCTTTCACCAGGTCGACTCTTTCGCCCGCGACGAGCGCCCGGACCCTGTTCACGTCAGGAGCCCATACCCCGATTGATGTCACACCATGAACCCTGCCATGACGCCACTACGCTGCCGTCATGGGACCTGACACACCGTCGATGCGGCAGGCGCTGGCGGTACCCCCGGGGCCCGTGGTCCTCGCCGGGTACGACACCGCAGCCGCCCCGCTCGCCCCCAGCCCGAAAAAGAAGAAGGCCAAGCTGGCGGCGGCTGACAAGGAGCTGCGCCGGCTGCAGGAGCAGTTGTGGGCAGAGTCGACCGCCGGTGGCACCCGCAGCATCCTGCTGGTGCTGCAGGGCATCGACACGGCCGGCAAGGGCGGCGTCACCGAGCACGTGGTGGGCACCTTCGGCCCGATCGGTGTGCAGTACACGGCGTTCAAGAAGCCCACCCCGGAAGAGGCCGCGCACCACTTCCTGTGGCGCATCAGGCGGCACCTGCCGGCGCCGGGCGTGATCGGCGTGTTCGACCGCTCGCACTACGAGGACGTCCTGGTGTCACGTGTGCACGAGCTGATCCCGGAATCCCACTGGCGCGCCCGCTACGGCGAGATCAACGACTTCGAAGCTCAGGTCGCGGCTGCCGGTACGACGTTGATCAAATGCTTCCTGCACATCTCTTACGACACCCAGCGCGAGCGACTGCTGGAACGCCTGGACAAACCGGACAAGCAGTGGAAGTTCAACGAGGCAGACCTGGCCGAGCGCGCCCGCTGGGCCGACTACACGGCGGCGTTCGAGGACATGCTGGAAAGCTGCAACACCGAGCACGCGCCCTGGTACGTCGTGCCCAGCGACTCGAAGAAGTACCGCAACTGGGCGGTGGGCGAGCTGCTGCGCGAGACCCTCGAGCACCTCAGCCCGCACTACCCGCAGCCGGACCTTGACGTCGAGGGGCTGCGCGAGCGCCTGGCGCCGCCGAACTAGGCGCTTGAAGAAAACGTCCACATCTGGTTACGTAACCAGATGTGGACGCAATGGAGGCTCTGGCCGACCCGACCCGGCGCCGGGTGGTCGAGTTGCTGTCGGCCGGCGAACTGAGCGCGGGAGAGATCGCCGCGCGGTTCGAGCACTCCCGCCCCGCGGTCTCCCGGCACCTGCGGTTGCTGCGCGAAGCGGGACTGGTCGACGTCCGCGCCGAAGGAACCCGCCGGGTCTACGTGCTGCGCCGCGACCCGCTGGCGGACGCGGAGCGCTGGCTGCGCCAGCGCCTGGATGCTCTCGACACCGAACTGAGGAGGGGCCGACGTGCCAGATCAATTCCGTAGCGACGCGACCGTGTGCCTGCAGCGTGAGTACTCGGCCACGCCCGACGAGGTGTGGGACGCGTGGACGAGTCCGGAGCGCCTGGCCCGCTGGCTCGGCACCCCGGCCGGGCCGGTCCTCGGTTCGCCGGGTCCCATCCGGCTGAGGCTCGGTGACGGCGAGGACGAGTGGGCCGACGTCTGCGTGCTGCGCGCCGACCCACCGCGCCTGCTCGAACTGACCTGGACGTTCGTCGGCGCGGCGAGCAGCCTGCTGCGGGTCGCGATCGAACCCATCGACGGCACCCGGACCGGGCTGCGGGTCGAGCACCACGGCCTCGGGTCCGCTGCGGTGGGCTACGGCGCGGGCTGGCAGGCCTACCTCGACGGCGAGCTGGCCGCCGAGCTGGGCCAAGCCGTCGAAGGATCCGGCTGGGACGTGCGCTTCGAGCGGGCGTTACCGGTGTGGCGCGAGCGCGCTGCAGCGGGTCACGGCACGAGCAGTGCGACCGGGTAATCGCCGAGCAGGTCCGCGAGCGCCGTCGCGCCGCGGTGGCTCCTGCCCGAGAGGACGTCGGTGGCTCCGCGCCCGAGTTCGATCACGGTGTCGCGCCAGCCGCCATCGCGCTCGAGCCGAACCGGTAGTCGGGTCGCCAGGGTGATCGCACCACCGCGGTCGAAGGCCACTGCGTGCTCGGCCGCCCCGCCCGTGACCGGCACCGGGTCATAGCGCGAGAACAGGTCGGGCCAGTCACGGCGCAGGCGCAGCGTCCGCGACACCACCCAGAGTTTCGCGGCGCCGGAGCCGTCGATCGCGGGCCGCTCGGCACTCGGCGTGCCGGCAGGAGGTGCCGCGGAGTAGCCGCCGGGGGAGCCGTCGAGGCTGTCCAGCAGTGCCCGGCGGGCCCGGAAGTCGACGGCCCGCCGGTTATCGGGATCGACGAGCGAGTCTTCCCATAACTCGGTGCCCTGGTAGACGTCCGGCACGCCCGGCATCGTCAATTGGACGAGCTTCTGGGCGAGCGAGTTGCTCCAGCCGTACGGCGTGATCCGGTCGATGAACGCGGCGAGCGGGTCGCGGATCGACGGCGAGTCGTAGGCCGCGTCGACCGCGGCGTGCACGGCGGCCTCGAACGCTGCGTCTGGGTCGATCCACCGGGTGCCCTGCGCTGCCTCGCGCATCGCCTTCTCGGCGTAGGCATGCATCCGGTCCCGCTCGATGAAGCCGGCGCCCGCGAACGTCTGCCAGAGCAGGTAGCCGAAGGTGGGATCGGGGACCGGTGCCACCTTCATGAGGCGGCCGACGAGTTCGGCCCACTCGGCGGGCAGCTCGCTCAGGACGGCGAGCCGGGCCCGCACATCCTCGCCGCGTTTGGTGTCGTGCGTCGACAGTGTGGTCATGCTGCGTGATGCGCTCTGCTGCCGGCGGTGCTGTGCGTTGTGGAAGTCATCAGGTGACACGCCGAACCGGGCCGGGTCGCCGCCCACCTCGTTCAGGGCGATGAAACGGGTGTACCGGTAGTACGCGGTGTCCTCGACACCCTTGGCCATGACCGCCCCGGTGGCCTGCTGGAACCGGGTGCACAGCTCGTCCGTGGGGTCGGCCAGCCGGGTCGTGAGCGCACTGATCGCCTCGGCCAGATCGGGACGGGCCGCGCGGGCCGCCTCGATCGCGGTGGCCAGGTGCTGCGACCCGCGCGGCAGGTAGGAGCGATAGACCGGGAACCTGATGATCAGTTCGTTCAACGCCTCGACAACGGGCGACCGGTCGGCGTTCGAAGCCAGCCGGGCCATGCGCGAGACCTCGGCCCGCAGGATCGTCGTCACCGCCTGGCGCTTGCCGTGCGCGACGTGCTCAGCGAAGTCGGCGTGATCGCCGGTGAGGTCCCGGTAGAGGCCGTCCAGCGCAGATTCGGCCGACGGGTCCACGAACAGCCCGCCCACCTCGGCGAGCGCGTCGTAGCCGGTGGTGCCGTCGACCGGCCAGTCGTCGGGCAGCTCCTCACCGGGTTCGAGGATCTTCTCGACGGTGAGCCACGCATCGTCGCCGGCCAGGGCCCGCAGCCGGACCAGATATCCGAGCGGGTCGGTCAGTCCGTCGGGGTGGTCGACCCGCACGCCGTCGACGGCGTCATCGCGCAGCCAGCGGGCGATTTGCTCGTGTGTGGCAGTGAACACTGCTTCGTCCTCGACGCGCAGGCCGGCCAGGGCGGTGACCGCGAAGAACCGCCGGTAGTTCTGCTCGGTGTCGGCGCGGCGGTAGTTGACGAGCTCGTAGTTCTGCCGGTCGTGCACCGCGGCCGCGGACTCGCCCGGCCGCGCGTCGGTACCCGGCGCGATCGGGAAGCGGTGCTCGTAGTAGCGCAGCTCGCCGTCGGTGGAGGCACCCCCGGCAGGTGGAGTCGGGGCTGCGCAGAGCTCGAGCTCGTCGGGTGTGTAGTCGTCACCGAGCACGGGCAGCAACACCCGCGAGCGTGCCCAGTCGATGTCGAACCAGGACGCGTACGCAGAGTCGCGGCCCAGCCGAAGCACGTCCCACCACGCGGCGTTCTGGGTCGCGTCGGCTACGCCGGTGTGATTCGGCACGATGTCGACGACCACCGCGAGACCGCGGGCACGGGCGGCGACGAGCAGCCTGGTCCACCCGTCCAGGCCGCCGCGCGCGGGATCGACCGTGTCGAATCCGACGACGTCGTAGCCATGAGCCGAGCCGCGCGTCGACGGCAGCAGCGGGGAGAGGTAGGCGGCCCCGGCACCCAGTGTGGCCAGGTAGTCGCACGCGTCCGCCGCGGCATACAGGTCGAAGCCGGCGCGTACCTGCAGGCGGTAGGTCGAGGTCGGCGCACCCACGTCAGCCCACCCCGCGCAACACGACGAGCGCGCGCGGGCCGACGCTGAAGACTCCGTCGGGGTCGATGACCTTTGCGTCGGAGTGATCCCCGACATGGTCGTCCATCGTGTCCAGGACGATCTCCCAACCCTCACCGTATTCGATACCCGGCGCCTTGCAGTCGATCGCTGCCTCATGGGCACTGAAGCAGAGCAGGAACGAGTCGTCGACCACCCGTTGCCCGCGGCCGTCGGTGCCGGCGATGCCCTGGCCGTTGAGGTACACCGCGATCGCGCGCCCAAAACGGGAGTCCCAGTCCTCCTCGGTCATCTGGGTGCCCTCGGGCGTGAACCATTCCAGGTCGGGAAGGGTGTCCTCGCCGCGGCGGCGCACGGGGTGGCCGTCGAAGAACCGCCGCCGGCGAAAGATCGGATGGGCCCTCCGCAGCTCGGTCAGTCGGCGCGTAAACGCGAGCAGATCAAGGTCGACGTCGGCCCAGTCCACCCAGCTCAGTTCGTTGTCCTGGCAGTAACCATTGTTGTTCCCCTGCTGGGTGCGGCCCATCTCGTCCCCGTGGCAGATCATCGGCACGCCCTGGGACAAGAACAGCGTCGCGAGGAGATTGCGCCGCTGTTGGGCGCGCAGCCCGACGATCTCCGGGTCGTCGGTCGGTCCCTCGACGCCACAGTTCCACGACCGGTTGTGGTCCTCGCCGTCGCGGTTGTCGTCGAGGTTTGCCTCGTTGTGCTTCTCGTTGTAGGAGACCAGGTCGAGCAGGGTGAACCCGTCGTGGGCGGTAATGAAGTTGATGCTGGCCACCGGGCGGCGGGCCGAGGACTCGTACAGGTCGGCCGATCCGGTGAGGCGAGCGGCGAACTCACCGATGGTGGCCGGCTCGCCCCGCCAGAACTCACGCACCGTGTCGCGGTACTTGCCGTTCCACTCGGTCCACTGCGGCGGGAAGTTGCCGACCTGGTAGCCGCCCGGGCCGACGTCCCACGGCTCGGCGATGAGCTTCACCTGGCTGACGACCGGATCCTGCTGGACGAGGTCGAAGAATGTGGCCAGCCGGTCGACGTCATAGAACTCGCGGGCCAGGGTGGCCGCGAGGTCGAAGCGGAAGCCGTCGACGTGCATCTCGGTGATCCAGTACCGCAGCGAGTCCATGATCAGCTGCAGGGTGTGCGGATGCCGCACGTTGAGCGTGTTGCCGGTCCCGGTGTAGTCCATGTAGTGCTTCTCGCTGCCCTCTACCAGCCGGTAGTACGCCGCGTTGTCGATGCCGCGGAAGGACAGCGTCGGGCCGAGGTGGTTGCCCTCCCCGGTGTGGTTGTAGACGACGTCGAGGATGACCTCGATGCCCGCCTCGTGCAGGGTGCGCACCATTGCCTTGAACTCCTGCACCTGCCCACCGGGAGTCGCATTCGACGCGTATTTCGAATCGGGTGAGAAGAAGGCGATCGTGTTGTAGCCCCAATAGTTCGCCAGCCCCTTGTCGAGGAGCAGGGAGTCGTTGACGAAGTGGTGCACCGGCATCAACTCGATGGCGGTCACACCGAGCGCCTTGAGGTGCTCGACGATGACCGGGTGCGCGATCCCGGCGTACGTGCCGCGCAACTGGTCGGGTATGTCGGGGTGGCGCTGGGTCATGCCCTTGACGTGAGCCTCGTAGATCACCGTGTCGGCGTAGGGGTGGTGCGGTGGCCGGTCGACGCCCCAGTCGAAGAACGGGTTCGTGACGACGCACTTGGGCATGTGCTCGGCGGAGTCGTCGTCGTTGTGGCTGTCCGGGTCACCGAAGTGGTAACCGAACAGCGACTCGTGCCACTCGATGCGACCGTCGATCGCCTTGGCATACGGGTCGAGCAGCAGCTTGGCCGGGTTGCAGCGCAACCCCGCATCCGGATCGTCGGGGCCGTGGACGCGGTATCCGTAGAGCTGTCCCGGCTCGACACCGGGCAGGAAGGCATGCCAGACGAATCCGTCTACCTCGGGCAACTCGACCCGTGTCTCGGTGCCGGCAGCGTCGAACAGGCACAGCTCGACGCCTTCGGCCATTTCGCTGAACAGCGCGAAGTTGGTGCCCGACCCGTCGTAGCTGGCACCGAGTGGATAGGCCGTTCCGGGCCAGACTTCCATGCTGCTCCTCGTCCTCCGACATGCTGAACCGGTCCAGCCTGCCAGAAGCCGCACTGGCCCGGTGCGGGGCGTCGCAGCGATCCTTGGTTAGCGGGTCGGGCTGCCCGACGGAACAGAGGTGGGCGCCGGTGTCGCCGGGACGTTCGGTCCTGGCGGACCCGGTAGGCCGGGGCGACGCGGGCGCTGGCCCCGCCCGAATCCGGGATCCTTTATGCCCTGGCCGGGATCCTGGCGGATGATGCCGTGCCGCTCGGAACGATCGCCGTGATCGCTCGCGGCATGACCGATCAGCAGGCCGCCGCCGCCGAAGATCAGCGCGCCGACGAGCGCGGCGGCGGCCACGTGCCCGCGCCTGGCCGGGTTGACCCATGGTGTGCGCGGCGCGCGGGCGACCGGTGCGAACGGGTACGCGGCGGGCTGCCACGGGTAGTAGCCCGGCGGTGGACCGGGCGGCTCGGGAGGCCCGGGCGGCCACGGTGGTGGCACAGCCGGACCGGGCGCCGTCGTCGCATCGACCGGGGCCGGCTCGGCCGGGCCGATCGGCTCCGCGGGCTCGGCCGGTGGGCCGGGTTCGGGTGAGTTGCTCGGTGTGGTCATGGCGCACCCTCCTGGGCGTTGACGCCCGACGCTACGCACCGCGGCCGTGAACTGCTGAAGAACGCTCGCTACTCGACCAGCTCGAAGCTCGCTCCCACAGCTGCGTAGGCGCGCCCCGCCCGCCGGTCGAGGGAAAGCAGGGTGGCGTCATGCTCGCGGGCGGTGGCGCCGACCAGCGCGTCGTAGACGGCACCACCGGCGTCAATACGCCGATGTCGGACCGGCCTCGTACCGTGGAGGCATGCGCGTTGACAGTGACATCGTCCCCACCTCGGGGACATTCCAGGTCTTGGCCGACTTCGAGCCCGCCGGCGACCAGCCGACGGCGATCGCCGACCTTGAGCGGCGGCTGCGGGCCGGTGAGAAGGACGTTGTGCTGCTCGGCGCCACCGGCACCGGCAAGTCCGCCACGGCGGCGTGGCTGATCGAGAAGCTGCAGCGCCCGACTCTGATCATGGCGCCGAACAAGACCCTGGCGGCTCAGCTGGCCAACGAGCTCCGCGAGATGCTGCCGAACAACGCGGTCGAGTACTTCGTCAGCTATTACGACTACTACCAGCCCGAGGCCTACGTCCCGCAGACCGATACCTACATCGAAAAGGACAGCTCGGTGAACTCCGAGGTCGAGCGGCTGCGGCACTCGGCCACCATGTCGCTGCTGACCCGCCGCGACGTCGTCGTGGTCGCCACGGTGTCGTGCATATACGGCCTGGGCACCCCGCAGGAGTACGTCGACCGTTCGGTCCGGCTGCGGGTGGGGCAGGACATACCGCGCGACAAGATCCTGCGGGGCCTGGTCGACGTCCAGTACAGCCGCAACGACCTGTCCTTCACCCGGGGCACGTTCCGGGTGCGGGGCGACACGGTCGAGATCTTCCCGGCCTACGAGGAACTGGCGATCCGGGTCGAGATGTTCGGCGACGAGATCGAGCGGCTCTACTACCTGCACCCGCTCACCGGTGAGGTCGTCCGTGAGGTCGACGAGGTGTTCGTGTTCCCCGCGACTCACTATGCCGCCGGTCCCGAACGCATGGAGCGGGCGATCCGGACCATCGAGGCGGAGCTCGCCGAGCGCCTGGCGGTGCTGGAGCGCGAGCTCGCGGAGCTCGACGAGCGGGCTACGGCGATGACGACGGCATGGCGGGCCGAGAAGGATCGGCTTGCCGATACGCAGAAGCTGAAGGAGCAGCTCGATCAGGCGCGGAGCGACGTCGAGTCCGCGCAGCGCCGGGGCGAGCTGGGGCGCGCGTCCGAGCTGCTCTATGGCGTGATCCCGGATCTCGAGAAGCGGATCGCGAGCGGCCAGGATGGCGGCAAGCTGGTCAACGAGGCCGTGGACGAGCAGCAGATCGCGGGCGTCGTTTCGCGCTGGACCGGCGTGCCGGTCGATCGGATGCTCGAGGGGGAGCGGGCGAAGCTGCTGCGCATGGAGGACGAGCTGCGCCGCCGGGTGGTCGGCCAGGAGGAGGCGCTGCGGGCGGTGGCGAATGCGGTGCGCCGGGCCCGGGCGGGGCTGCAGGACCCGGCGCGGCCGATCGGCAGCTTCTTGTTTCTCGGGCCTACAGGCGTGGGCAAGACGGAGCTGGCAAAGGCGCTTGCCGGGTTCCTGTTCGACGACGACCGGGCGATGGTGCGCATCGACATGAGCGAGTTCATGGAGAAGCACGC
>JALYVG010000213.1 GCA_030853345.1 Actinomycetota bacterium
GGGCAGCAGCAGGCCCTTGGAGCCGAAGGCAGTCTGGCCGAGGATCAGCGCCGCGACGAGCGTGACGGCGTAGGACTCGAACAGGTCGGCGGCCATACCGGCGCAGTCACCGACGTTGTCGCCCACGTTGTCGGCGATGGTCGCGGCGTTGCGCGGGTCGTCCTCGGGGATGCCCGCCTCGACCTTGCCGACGAGGTCGGCGCCGACGTCGGCTGCCTTGGTGAAGATGCCACCGCCGACACGCATGAACATGGCGAGCAGCGCGCCACCGAAGCCGAAGCCCTCAAGGACGGTCGGGGCGTTCTTGTTGTAGGCGAAGAGCACGACGCTGGCACCGAGCAGACCGAGGCCGACGGTGAGCATGCCGACGATGCCGCCGGTACGGAACGCGACGTGGAAGCCGCGCTCGCGTCCGCCGCCACGGGCGGCCGCGGCCACTCGGACGTTGGCGCGCGTCGCGAGAGTCATGCCGATGTAGCCGACCGAGGCGGAGAAGACGGCGCCGACGACGAAGAACAGTGCGCGGCCGAGCTGGACGGAGAACCCACCGTGGTTCACCGGCAGGAACAGCAGCAGGACGAACACAATGACCGAGAAGACAGCCAGGGTGCGGAACTGCCGGTTCAGGTACGCGGCAGCGCCTTCCTGGACGGCCTTGGCGATCTCTTGCATCTTGGCGGTGCCCTGGTCGGCCTTGAGTACCTCGCGGACGAGGCTCGCGGCGAATGCCAGGGCCAGGATGGCGATGACGCCAATTACGACGACGAGGCCTTTCTCACTGCCCGAGATCGCGGGTACGGCGATCAGATGCTGCGCGGCCATGCAACTCCCCTATGTCATGCGTTGGATCGCTGAGTAGTGACTAACTCGGCGGCGTGAAGCGCGCCGGCCGCACGGGTATTTGTGCGGGGCACGGACTGGCGGGGAGTCTAGCTGGATCCTGAGTAGTCGCCGTAATCAGGGTCACGCCAAGATTGATGGTCAAGATTGATGGTGTAGTGCTCAGTCAGAAGAGCTCTCGTGACCCAGGCTCTGCACGGCGGCGTCGACGCTGGGGTAGATCTCGAAAACCGCGTCCAGACCGGTAATCTTGAAAAGCTTGAGGATCCGCTCGTGAGCGCAGGCAATGGGCAGCGTCTGGCCGGCTTCGGTGGCGGCGCTGCGGGCGGCGACGAGCACGCCTAGCCCGGTGGAGTCCAGAAAACCGACCTCGGTCAGGTCGACGATGACCGCCTTCGCGCCGGCCGCGATCAGGGTGTTCAGCCCGTCGGCCAGGGCTGGCGCGGAGTAGACGTCGACCTCGCCGCGGACCGCGAGGACAGGGTATTCGCCCACCGACTGCTGGGCTACCGAGAGCTCCACTGCGTCATCCCTTCATCCTCGTCGAGTCGGCTCAGGAATCGCGGGCACGGTGTCGACAGCGGACATCGTGCCACAACAGCAGACTGCGGGAGGCCGGGCGTGCGGGAAAGGTGCAACGCCTGGTTGCGGGTACCCGACGGGCACGGGGCATTGACGGAGGTCGAGGAGCTGCCCCTCCCGCTACGGCTCGGTGGCGACCCGACCCGCCCGAGCGCTTGCGGCCACCTCCCGGGCGCCGACCACCGGCAGGGTCACCCGCATCGTGATCGACACCGTGACCGAGCCGCTGCGCCCACTGGGCCCCAGCAGCGGCTGGCATCGCAGGATACTGGCCCCGTTGGCCGCCGCGGTCCGGGCCGCAGCCACACAGACACCTCCGGTCACGCCGATCTGGCCCGCGGCGGCGAGGGCGGCGAGGTCGGCGGCGGACTCGGCTCGATGCCGAACGAGGACTGCGGTCGCCCGGACCGTGCCCGCGAACGCAACCGCCAGCACCAGCGAGCAACAGGCGAGCACCCAGATGCTGGCCGAGCCGCGGTCGGGTTCGTCCCGGCTCGATGACGCCGGCCCTGGGCTCACGGCGACGCTGCGGACGACTCGACCGCGGCGACCGCCCGCTCGCTGACCGTGACCGCAGGAAGCCAGCTGGCCAGTGGATGCATCGTGATCCGGGCGACGGCGACGACCTCGTCGCCGCGCCGGGCAATGTCGACGGCGACTCCCGGCGCGGCGCGCTCGGCGAGTTGATTCGCTCGGCCCGGATCGTCGCGCGCCGCAGCACGAACAGCTTCACGCGCGGCGTCTTGTACCCGGACCCGGACGCCCGCCACCGAGATCGCGCTCACCGCGACCGCGAGCACCAACACCAGCACCGGCAGGCAGGCCGCCAGTTCGGCGGTGACCATGCCGCGTTCGTCGGACAGGTCAGATCGCATGAAGGGCCGACTGCACGATCGAGCTGAGCGCAGCTGACACCGCTGGGCTGCGCACCACCTTGTAGAGCACCGCGGCAAACGCCACCGCCGCCACCGTGCCGACGGCGTACTCGGCTGTGGTCATCCCGGCGTCGATTGTCACGCGGACACGTCGCGCAATGCGTGTGAAGATTTTCATGCCCCCAGCGAAGTGCTTCGCCGAATATTCGGCACGGCTGGCAGGCGATCTGTGGACGACACGCAGACCTGTGGACAAGAGTCGTCGATACAACGCGTTGTGATACCCCACTGGCGCAACTCAGCGCAGATAGATCCGCACATCGCGAGCAGCGACGTCTACCGCTCTCCGAACCGGTGGGTCACACGTTGGCACCGCTGGCCACCGCGTGGACCGCACCGATGGGCTCATCGCCGGCCTTGCGTTCGTTCGCGGTCACGAGCGTGACGCCGAGGGCAATCACCCAGAAGACGACGGGGTAGATGACCCATCGCTCTGCGGCTCCTTCGCCAAATCGGGCTACTGGCGCCCACTCGATGAGCAATGAGCCAACGGCGAGTGAGGTGAGGGACGCGATGCCAAGGCTCCGGTAAATGGCGCGCAGCGCACCGGTGTGGCTCTTGGCGGTGAGGAGTGCTCCTACCCCACCTGACACGAACGCCGTCATGGCGAAGAGGGTGTGGAGCGCGAGGTGATTGCCAGGGACGAATCCCACGCCGATCATTCCGCATCCGAGCAAGGCCAATGGGATCGTCAGTCTTCGTCCGCCGCCCTCTCGCTGAAGTAAGTAGGCCGAGACGGCAAACGCGAGGCCGGCCAGGATCATCGTGACGTTGAAGATCATCGCCGACGGTTGCTGCACGATGTTGTCCGGTCGCATCGCTGCGAGGTCGCTGACGGTGCTGGTGTGGGTGTTGTAATGAGCGGCGGCCGGATAGAGGGCTTCGGCGGTGATGATGCCCATCAGCACGGCCGCGGCACCGCTGAAAAGCAATACGCCGGGCAGCGTGGTGGAGCGAGAAACCGTGGGGAGAAGGTCCGCCGTGGACCTTTCAGTTGTCATAGTCCATCGTGGCGCCGTGCCACCGAGGAGGACCAGTGCTCAACGTCCTGACCTGGTTGGACGAACGGAACGTCGCGATCATTCGCGGGGTGCGAGACCTGCCGGGATCCGCCCAGCGCGCCACGATCACCGGGGGTTGGCGGGACGACAAGAAATTGTCAGCCGGATTTCGCGCTCGAGCACGTATGTTAAGCGTTAGGCGTAGGATGGCGCACCGCGTGAGGGGGACTTCGTGGGTGGCAAACCCGGCAAGGAACGCTCGCCCCGGGATCAAGCCGCCGATGAGCGCGACGAGGCAGCGTATCGCCGGGATCGTGCTGCCGAGCAGCGTGATCACAGCGCGACGCTGCGCGATGCAGCAGCCGCTCAGCGAGACGAGGCCGCAAACGAGAGCGAGCAGCCGGTCGGTTCAGAGGTCAGCGCGGAATCGCTGAGGCAATCCGCGACCGATCGGCAGGACGCGGCCTCCGATCGAAGGGACGCGAGCGGGGACCGATATGCCGGAGCGCTCGAACGCACGGACGCCGAACGCGACCGGCACAGCGCGCTCGCCGACCGTGACGCATCCGAGGAACGCGACGACCCGAGCGCCGACTGACCACGAGAGCCATCACGTGAGCTGACGTGCCATTCCCCTGCTAGATCGCCGCCACGCGCAACGTGACCACGCCGTGGGGCACCAGGCACAGCGCGGCGGGCGCACCGGATAGTGCCGGTGGTCACGTCATCAACGGTAGGCCGTCGGCGCCGGGTTGTGGTAGCACCCGCCATGTGATGGGAACGATGCCGCGGTGACCAATGCGGTACGCCGTGCCCGGTGTCGGCGAGTCGGGCGCCACGGGACAGTCGGGTGCTTGGACGCACGCGGCGGATCCAGCCGTGGAGGCTGGCGATGAGGACCCGGCTGTACAAGCTGTACACCAGCGTGCGCTCCAGCCTGTGGCTGATCCCCGTACTGTGCGTGCTCATCGGGGCGGCCATCTCCTTCGCCACCATCGCGCTGGACCGGGCGACCAACTACGACCTGATCCCGCCGTCCCTCGTCGGGACACCGGACGCGGCGTTGCAAATCCTGGCGACCGTCGCCACGTCCATGGTGAGTTTGACGGCGCTGGTGCTGACGATCGTGCTGGTAGTCGTCCAGTTGGCGATGGGGCAGTTCTCGCCGCGCATCGTGCAGCGGCTCCTCCGGGACCGCCCGAGCCAGATTGCTATCGGCCTGTTCGTTGCCACCTTCGTGCACACCCTGCTTGCCATCCGCGAAGTGGACCTCGGCGACCAGAGCGATCCCGGCCATGTGCCGGGTGTCGCGGTCCTGGCGGCGTTCATCCTGGCCCTGGCCAGCATCGCCGTCCTGGTCATGTATGTGCATCACGTCGGGCAGGCGCTGCGGATCTCCGCGCTCGTCGAGTTGGCAGGAAATGAGACGCGCCGCTTACTTGAGCGGGTATACCCCGACCACGGGCCAGATCCCGCCGAAGAGCGCGACGCGCACACCGTGGTTGCCACCAAGTCGGGCGTCGTCACCGTCGTCGCCCACGAGCAGCTCGTGCAGACTGCGCGCAACGCCGAGTGCGTATTGGAGCTGGTCCCCTCTCTCGGGGAGTATGTGCCGGCCGGCGCGCCCCTGTTCACGATCCACGGCGAGAGCAAGCGCGTCGACGATGACACCGTCCGCAACGGTGTCATTCTCAGCATGGAACGAACCCTGGATCAGGACGTGGCCTACGGCCTACGGCTGCTTGTCGATATGACCGAGCGATCCCTGTCAGATTCCCGGTGGCAGGACCCGACCACTGCGGTGCAGGCGATCGACCGGTTGCACGACTGCTTGCGCCAACTCGTCCGCCGACCGATTCCGGACGGCACGTATCGCGACGATGACGATCAACTGCGTCTGATCCAGCACGTCATGACCTGGGAAGCCTACGTTCACCTCGCATTCGACGAGATCCGCCTGGCCGGCGCCGGGTCACCACAAGTCGCACGCCGCATGCAGGCGGCCTTGCGCGACCTCCTCACGATCGCCCCGCCAGATCGGCGCGACGTACTCCAGGAGCAGCTCGACCTGCTCGGCGCCGACTCTGCCGAGACCCTCACCAACCGGGAGGACGTTGCCCGGGCCCATCAGCCCGACCCGGGAGGCATCAATACCTCCGACGGTCGGTCACCAGCCGTTCGCTAGCACGGCCAGCCGGACGCTAACCTCGGCCCCGTGGCTGACCTGCCGGTACTCGATATCGCCGAACAACGCGTGCTCGGCAGCCTGCTGGAGAAGGAGATCACGGTCCCTACGTCGTACCCGATGAGCATCAACTCGGTGCGCGCCGCCTGCAACCAGACCAGCAGCCGGGAGCCCACCGTCGACTACGACGAGGAACTGGTGCATCGGACGCTGCAGACGCTCAAGGACAAGGGACTGGTGGCGCTCACCTGGCAGGGTCCAGGCAGCCGGGTGGTGAAGTACGTCCAGACGTTCGCGCAGCGACGCGGGATCGCAGCGGACGAACGAGCCCTGCTCACCGTGCTGTTGCTGCGCGGACCTCAGCCCGCCGGAGCGCTCAAGACCCGCGCTGAGCGCCTGCACCGCTTCGCCGACCGCGCCGAGGTGGAGGAGTGTCTCGCTCGCATGGCTGCAGGCGAGCCCGCGATGGTGAGCGAGCTCGCGCGGCAAACGGGTCAGCAGGACACCCGGTGGACCCACCTGCTCGGGCCGGTCGTGCCGCCCGAGGAAACTGCGGGCCGGATGGCGCTGGACCGCGAGTCGGTGCTGCGCGAGGGGCCTGTCGCGCGTGACAACAAGGTCCGCGCGGCCTACGCCGCGGTCGCAGAGTCCTATGCGGAGAACTTGAGCGATGAGCTCGACGACCTGCCCTTTGAATCGTGGTTGCTGCGCCGGGTCGTTGCGCTGTGCGACGGTGCGCCGGTGATCGAGGTCGGGACCGGCCCAGGTCATGTCGCCGCTTTTCTGGCCGAGGCGGGCGCTGAGGCGACCGGTCTGGACATCACGCCCGAGATGGTGGACGAGGCCCGCCGCCGCCATCCCGGCGTCAGCTATCAGGTCGGCGATCTACGCCGGCTGATGCGTCCCACCACCCACGACGGGTGGGGCGCGGTGCTCGCCTGGTACTCCCTCATCCATCTCGCCGCGTCCGAACTACCGGCCGCGCTCGATGCACTCACCCGACCCCTGCGCGCGAATGGCTGGCTGGTTCTCGCCCTGCACACCGGCGCCGAAGTACGCACCGTCACTGACTGGTTCGAGCACGAAGTCGACCTCGACTTCGTGCTGCATGACCGAGCCGAAATCGTCGCAGCCGTCGAACGAACCAGCCTGGTCGACGTCGAGTGGTACCAGCGGGGCCCCTACGCCTCACGCGGCGAAACCACCCAGCGCCTCTACGTCCTCGGCCGCAAGCCCGATCGCTGAACGGCGATTGACGCGAAGTCTCCCGGTCGCCTTCTAGTGGTCCCGGCGTGATCGCGTTGGACAGATAAGCATTAGGGACGCTTTCTCACGCAGTTATTGCTTACTGGGAAGTATTCAGCGAATTGTCACCTGATCGTACCTTTTGCGAGCGAGGTTTCTGCCTAGCAGTCAATTGTCAGTAATTGGTCCGTGACAGCTTCGAGTCGCCAATCCGCGACTTTTCAGTCACTATGAGTCAGGGCGTCAACGCCGGCTCACGGCGCGACACGTCTGGACCCCTCAGCGACAGTTGCTGGTCGGCCCATTCCTCACTCGATGTGGTTCAGTAAAATGGCCGGTCGCAGCGAGGTCCTCGGGGGCAGGACAGTGTGTCTTGCAGCGACCGGGGGTTCACATGTTTCAGAACGCAAAGTGCCTCGGCTTCCTGCCAGGCTGGCGGATGTTCACCTATGCGATCGTCGCGACCAATCTGTTGATGCTCATCTGGCTTATCGCCTCCGTGACCTCAGCCGAAAGGCACGCGGGCTGCGGGCCATTGGAAACAATGACCTGTACCAGCGGAACTAACGCCGGACCGCGGATCGCAGCCCTGCTGGTCGTCACCATCTGGATTCTGGTGAACCTGATCCTCGGTGCCCTATGGGTCAATACGGGCGAGGACAGGGCACGCCGGTGTGACGAGTGCAGGGACGTCGCCGAGTTCGGCAGGATGGGCTGCGGGCGCTGCGCCCCGGGCGCATCCAATGGTTTGCCCCGATACTCGACTCCCCTTGGTCGCGATGTCCCACACTCGTGACCGCCGAGCAGTCTTGCCGCCGTGATTTCCAGCCCCGCTGACGGACACACCGACTTGCGCAGCGCATCCACGAGATGTTCCCGTTACCGGCCGCTCTCATTGGCAGCTCGGGAGGCCGAACGGCGGATGCAACGAGGGTGACCGCGCTACCCGCCACCGGGGCGCTGCTCGCGCGAAGGCCCGTCGGGATGGGGGTTCGGCCCCCTACCAACAACGGCGTTGTAGTCCGGATGCTCGGCGTACACCGCGCAAAGACTTCTCAGAATGTCCTCGGTGATCCCGCGCCGCAGTAGGTCGCCCTCGGCTTCGTGGCGTAGATAGTCGGCGAGTACGAGTCGTTTGGCTTCGACCTCCTGCAGGACACGCGCCGGGCTGTATCGCGCGATGTGGGCTGCCTGCTCGAGGCTCGGGTGCACGGTGTCGGCCTGCACGACGTAGTGCCCCTGATCGTCCTTGACGTCGCGGAAGTCGTAGTGGGTCTTCCAGCGCGGCGAGCCGTCCGTGGCAGCAAGTGCGATGAGCTCGTCCTCTGCCAGGCGAGCCTGGAGGAACTCGACCAATATCATCGGCAACGATCCTGATCTGTCGTGGCAGCTATAGATTTCTTGTATCATCCAGCGCACGCCCAGGCAAGACCGCTGCCGTACCCGAAAGGACTGGCGATGAATCTGCCCGGCCCGGACGCCGAGCGCGGCGTCTACGGCATCTCTGTCGCCGCCGAACTGGTTGGTATGGGCGTGCAGATGCTCCGGCTGTATGAGGCTCGCGGGCTCTTGGAGCCCGAGCGCACCGGCGGGGGCACCCGCCGGTACAGCGCGAGCGACCTCGATCGGCTGCGCCGAATCGGTGAGCTCCTCGCGGCGGGGCTCAACCTCGCCGGGATCGCCATGGTCCTGGACCTCGAGAGGCAGAATGCGCTACTCAAGGCGGACAAGGGTCAGCAATGGCTGAAGACCGCGACCATCCGAGCGCGGCGATCATCGACGCAGCGGAAGGCCGATATCCGGCGCTAGGTGTCAGCATCGCGATCAGGGACCGGTTGCGCGGGAAGCATCCGGGCGAGCACGCCGACCTGCACCGCAAACATCGGATCGCGCCAGTAGTTGGAGTGCATGTTGGCCTGCGGCCATTGGGTGTCTCCGGGGTGCCGCGCCCAATCCGGGTCCACGAGCTCGACCTCGATCGGATCCGGCAGGGGGTACCTCGGTGGCGGACCCGCCATCACCTGGCCGCCGAGGTAGTCGCTGTATCGCCACAGATTGCGCCACCTCGGCTGGCGCCCGGAGACCGACAGCACGTCGTCGCGCAGCGTGGCCAACTCGGCCACTCCGAAATAGGCGGGGAAGAACTTGGCATACAGACGGCGCAGGACGCACCCGAACGACATGAACGCCACCCAGAACAGGACCGGCGCCGTCCCGGCAGGTCGGCTCGGCGCCTCGGCGTCGTCGATCGCCTTCAGCTGGAACAGCGTCGCGGCGCTGATCACGGTCCCCTGACTGTGTGCTGCGAGCACGATGCGGCGCGGGGCGTCCTTCTCGTCGCGGGCGTGCCAGTACACCCGCGTGACAAGGTCGGGGACAGCACGCTCGGCATAGCACGGGGCCGCGAACGGATGTCCCGAGCGCGGCCAGAATGACGCAAGGTCCCAGAGGATGCCCACTGACTTGCGGGTGCGTTGCACGCGGAAGGCGGCGGCACCCAGACCGACGAGCAGCACGAGGGTGAGCACGGCCAGATACGCCCCAGTACCTTCCAGGGACCGCGCCGACATAAAGCCGCAGCGCAGCCACGTCCACGAGGTCTCGGCGCTGCAGCTCCTCGGTCGTCCGCCCGCACCGGTCGTGTTGATCGACTCGTGCCAGCGAATGAACCGATTCGTCGAGTTGCGGTTGTTAGCACTGACGATCAGCAGCCAGGTGAAGAACGCCGTGATCACGACGCCGATTGAGATCACCACGACGAGGAACTTGTGCGCGACGTCGACGCGGCGCGCCAGCCAGAACGTCTTCGCGATCTGCCGGGCTCGCGTCGTGGATTCAGCCGAGTCCCACTGGATGTTGTCGTGGCGGTAGGCCGCCCGGAGCATGTTCTGGTACTCCCTCGACGGAGCTTGGCGCAGGTGCAGCAGCCGGGCTATCCGGGTGACGAGGAAGGTCAGTCCGATCCCGAGCGCGAGCACGCCGAGGACAGCGACCGACGCCGCGTACGCGCGCGCCGCGTCGCGAATGACGTCGGGAATCTGGAAGACCCTGGCCGCGGTGGCGACCTGCCCGAAACCGGGCTTGAGACTGCCGGTGTGCAGCCAGGCCGCGGCGAAGACGTAGAGGCCGGCCGAGAACACGGCACCGAGAAAGATCGCCATCGCCGCCAGGACAATGGCCGAGCAGTCCCACAGGGACCGCGGGGCGTCGTGAGCCCGGACCTTCGCCCAGTGCCGCGACATGACGCCGATCGTGATCGCGAAGACGAGGAACAGTCCCGCCAGGACAACGAAGATGACCAACGCGGTCCCGGCGTAGCCGGGCAGGCCGCCACTTCCGTTGTGTGGCAAAGGGTGTTCCCACAGCAGGGTGCGGGCCAGCGCCGCGGAGTAGACGACGAGCAAACCCCAAACCGACCAGCTGATCGCGAACAGCAAGGCACTGCGTCGACGTCCGGTGTAAGCCGGCCAGAGCAGCGCGATCAGGATGTAAACCACGACCGCGGCGGTGCTCGACTTACGCCACACGTCCCACGCACCGGGCAGCGGATAAGACACGATCCAGAGGATCGTGACGAATCCCGCGACCAGGTGCAGATGCCGCAGGCGGCGCACCTGGTACTCGTTGTCCCACATCCAGCGCGACTCGAGCGTTGGCTCGATGTCGTCAGGGCCCCCATCCTTCATAGCCGCCGCCGCGGACTCGGAGGCCCGATGGGGCACTTTGGAGGCCTTGATCGGGATGCCCTCGTAGTTGTTGATCGTCCGGCCGCTCAACTGCCAGAGCACCGCCAGCATGGCCAGCGGGACCAAGGCGCCGACCGCGGCACGATGCTCGTTCGACATCGCGAGCAGCGGTCGCATCAGCCACCCCGGCGGGGCCGCGGAGCAGCTCGGTCCGGCCGGCACGCCGGGCGCGCACTGGTAGGCGAATAGATCGACGGTCACGCCGGCCAGGGCGGTGACGATCAGTACCGTCATGCCCAGCGCCAGCAACCGGCTGACGAACCAGAGCAGCCGCAAGTGGGCGCTCGAACGACCACCCGGACGCAGTCGTGGTGCGACGTTGATCAGCGTGAAAGGAAGCAGCACCAGCCACAGAGCACGGCTCGGCGCGCCAGACGTCAGACCGCCCCAGGCGTAACCCTCGAGGCGGGGGCCGCTTGTCGCCGGTTGGCCGTCGACAGTGCGCGGGTCGTACGCTTCAGCGGCCAACCTCGGCCGGTAGAAGCCGGCCTTGCGGTCACCGGCCTGCTGAGTGACCAACGGGACGTCGAGCAGATCCTCAGGCGGCGTGCCGGATACGCCGTGGACCCGTATCTCGACGGTCTCCGGCTCAGCCATGCGGACCCTCCTGGACGATCGGGCGAAACGACGCCTGGAATCGCCGAATGCGGTCGAACGTCGCGCGCGGCCGCTCGATGTGAGCGAAGTGCCCGGCGTCCTTGATGATCGTCACGGCGGCATTCGGTAGGACGCGGCCGAATTCAACGACGTCGGCGTGGCCGGTGAATCGGTCCTGCGCTCCGAACAACCCGCATACCGGAACGGCAATCCTCGGCCAGTCCGTTTTCGGGTCATGGCTCTTGGCGTTGCGCGCGGCCATGCGAAACGATCTTCCTCGGAAATCGTGCGATAGGGAAGCACGAAATCGTTCCCGCGCGGACCGGGGATGCGCGAGGAAGGGACGCAGCATTAGCGGCAGCAGGCCCAGCCGAGCGGTCGCGGCGAGCAACCTCGGGCCCCACGGACCCAGCAGGCTGATTCCCACCTGGGTTCGGTAGTACAGCGAAGCACGGGGGTGTCGCAGGGCCGCGGCGGCCGGCCGGGACGCGGCGGCCACGATCGAGAAGTAGGCCCCGGAGACGCAACAGACCGACTTGATTTCCGGGGCTCCTGCACTCGCCATCGCCATGGCCAAGTAGCCGCCCATCGAGTGCCCGACGAGGTCAATCTCGTGGTACCCGACTGCGGCGCACACCTGTATCAGCGCTGAACCGATGGCGGCCGCGTCCAGAGATTCCGGGTGCGGCTCCGACGCCCCGAAGCCGGGAAGATCGACGAGCAGGATGTTGCCCAGCTCGGCAATCGCCGGCCCGGCGGCACGCAGCATGGGCGTCCAGGTGGTCCACGTCGCGCCGACGCCGTGCAGGAATACGGTGGCCCGCGCGCTGTCCGGTCGCAACGGCCGGTGCACGAGGAAGATCGGACCGCAGGTCGTCTGGACGGTTGCCGCCTGCAGGGTGAAATCAGCCGGTGTGTCGCTTAAGTCATGCGGGAAATACCCGTGATCGGCGCGGCTCACCCGCAGAGTAAAGGGTGGCGGCGAGGCGAAAGTCCAGCATTGGTGTGAGCTGTGTGAGACTCCCGGGGTGAATGCACGGCACTCGGCAGCCGCGGTGGACCGTTCGTTGTTGGACGGGGTCCTGGCTGTGGTGCGCGAACTCGGTGGCAGCAGGGAGCTCGGCGAGGCGCTGGAACTGATCGTCGGGGCCGCCGCGGGGGTACTGGGATTCGGGGCTGCTGCGATCAACGTGACGACGCCCGACGGCGACCTGCGGGTCGAGGCAGTGGTCGGTCCGCCCGGCGTCGAAGCGCTGCTCGGAACCCGGCGTCCGCTCAAGTTCTGGCTCGAACTGCTGTCCACGGCCGAGCCATGGGGCGAGCTGCGCTTCTTCGGCCACGAGCGTGATCAGAGCTTGGTCGACCAGTTCACAACGTGGACGCCGCCCAGCTCAGTCGGCCCGGAGCCGGACGCCTGGCACCCTGATGATTCGTTGCTCGCCCCGCTGTGGGACGGCGAGGGCAGCCTGATCGGCGTGCTCAGCGTGGACCAGCCGCGGACCGGGCGTCGACCGGACGTCCAGCAATGCACCGTGCTCGAGGTCTTCGCCGGCCAGGCTGCGCGGGCGATCTCCGACGCCCAGGCCCGCCAAGTGGCCCACGCCGATCGGGAGGAGGTCGAGTCCCGGTGGCGGT
>JALYVG010000017.1 GCA_030853345.1 Actinomycetota bacterium
TGGTCTCCATCGAGGCCGGCAAGATCCGCTCCGAAGGGCTGGGTGAGGTCCAGGAGATGATCGACATCTGCGACCTCGCCGTCGGCCTGTCGAGGCAACTGTTCGGCCTGACGATCGCCTCCGAGCGCCCCGGCCACCGGATGATGGAGCAGTGGCACCCGCTCGGGGTCGTGGGCGTCATCAGCGCGTTCAACTTCCCGGTCGCGGTCTGGTCGTGGAACTGCGCGCTCGCATTCGTCTGCGGCGACGCGGTCGTCTGGAAGCCATCGGAGAAGACGCTGCTCACCGCCCTGGCCTGCCAGGCGCTGGCCGCCGAGGCGGCCCGCCGGGTCGGCGCTCCGGCCGCGCTCTCCTCGCTCGTGCTCGGCACCGCGACCGTCGGACAGGCGCTCATCGACGACCCCCGCGTGGCGCTGGTCAGCGCGACCGGCTCGACCCGCATGGGCCGTGCCGTCGCGCCGCGGGTAGCCGGCCGATTCGGCCGCCTGCTGCTTGAACTCGGCGGTAACAACGCCGCCATCGTCGCGCCGTCGGCCGACCTCGATCTGACCGTGCGCGGCATCGTCTTCTCTGCCGCTGGAACTGCCGGGCAGCGCTGCACCTCCCTGCGTCGCGTCATCGCCCACTCCTCCGTCGCCGACGAGCTGGTGACAAGGATCAAGGCCGCCTACCAGACGCTGCCAATCGGCTCCCCGCTGGCCGACGGCACACTGGTGGGCCCTCTGGTCGACCGAATGGCCTACGACGGCTACACCGCCGCGCTGGACAAGGCTCAGGCCGATGGCGGAGAGCTGATAGCCGGTGGCGAGCGAGTGCTGGCCGACGAGGCCGGCGACGCGTACTACGTGCAGCCGGCACTCATCCGGATGCCGACGCAGAGCGACATCGTGCGCAGCGAAACGTTCGCCCCGATCCTCTACGTCCTCACCTACGACGAATTCGACGAGGCAATAGCCATGCACAACGACGTGCCCCAGGGGCTGTCGTCGTCGATCTTCACCCTCAACGTCCGCGAGGCAGAGCGGTTCACCTCACCGGACGGTTCGGACTGCGGCATCGCCAACGTCAACATCGGTCCGTCGGGTGCCGAGATCGGCGGCGCGTTCGGCGGCGAGAAGGAGACCGGCGGCGGCCGCGAATCGGGCTCGGACGCGTGGAAGTCCTACATGCGCCGCGCCACCAACACCGTCAACTACTCCACCGAGCTGCCGCTCGCGCAAGGCGTCGAGTTCGGCTGAGCCGGGCGAGCGTCACACCTGGTCGCGCCAGCTGTGCGTCGGTTCGTAGCCGAGCACGCGGCGCGCCTTGGCGATCGACAGCAGGGTGTCGTGCTCGCCGAGCTCCCCCTGTACCGGCACGTCGGGGAATACCGCGGCCAGCAGCTCGCGGTTCGGCCGGCTCATGACGGTGTCGGCGTTGGCGATGATGAAGATGTCGACGCCGGTGGCTTCGTGCTCCAGGGCCAGCCGCACGGCCTGGGCGCCGTCGCGCGCGTCGATGTAGGCCCATAGGTTCCACTTGCGCGCCAGCGGGTCGGCGTCGTACCCGGCGAAGTCCGGGTAGTCCGAAGGCTCCATCACGTTGGAGAAGCGCAGGCCGATCATCTTTAACCGTGGATCCCAGCGGCACAGCTGCGCGGCGAGGTGTTCCTCGAGGAACTTCACGACGGAGTACGTGGACTGCGGCCGGCCGGGGTATTCCTCGTCGACCGGCACGTAGGGGGGCGGCGTGTCGAACGGCAACCCGAGTACGGTCTCGCTGGACGCCCACACGATGTTGGTGATCCCGCTGAGCCGGGCCGCCGAGAACACGTTGTACGTGCTCGTCATGTTGTTGCTGAACGTGGCCGTGTTCGGGACCAGGCCGGGCGCCGGGATCGCGCCGAGGTGCACGATCGCGTCCAAGCGCTGGTAGCGGTCGTCGACCGCCGACAGGGCGCCGACGACCTGTCCGTAATCGGTGAGCTCGACCTGGACGAAATCGCCCCGCGGTGGGTCCGCCGGCCTGCGGTCCAGGGTGACCACCTCCCACCCGTGATCGAGCAGGTGGGCGACCACGGCCCGACCCAGCTTGCCACTGCCTCCGGTTACCGCGACGCGTGCCATGGCCCGACTCTTGCACTGCCGAGGCCCCCCGGCCAGGACTCTGACTGCACGGCTCGACCCAGGCGTCGTTAGCCTTTGCGCTACCGCGGGCATCGTTGCCAGGTGGACAGTCGACTGGGAGGTGACGTGACCGACGGCGAGGACGTGCTGATCGCAGGACGCTATCGCCTCGTCACCGCACTGGCCAGCGGCGGCATGGGCGTCGTCTGGAAGGGCTGGGACGAGCGCCTGCACCGCGAGGTTGCGATCAAGCAGCTTCGGGTCCAGCCCGGTCTGCGCCCGGCCGAGGCCACCACAGCCCGCGACCGCGCGATGCGCGAGGCCCGCAACACCGCGCGGCTGCACCACCCGCACGCAGTGCCTGTCTACGACGTGGTCGAGCAGGACGGCGAGCCCTGTCTGATCATGGAGTTCCTGCCCTGCATCAGCCTGCAGGAGTCCATCAAGCAGCGCGGCACCCTGCCACCGGCCGAGGTGGCCCGGATCGGGGCCGAGGTCGCCCAGGCGCTCAGTGCGGCACACAAGGCCGGCATCGTGCACCGAGACGTGAAACCCGGCAACGTCCTGCTCGCCGAGGACGGTACGACCAAGCTCACCGACTTCGGCATCTCGCACGCGCTCGGCGACGTCGCCCTCACCGCCACCGGCATGCTCACCGGAACTCCCGCCTACCTCGCCCCCGAGGTGGCCCGCGGCCAGCCGGCAAACTTCGCCTCCGACGTCTTCTCCCTGGGTGCCACGCTCTACTCCGCCAGCGAGGGCACCCCACCGTTCGGCGAGGACGTCAATGCCATGGCGGTGTTGCACCGGGTGGCATCGGGCCAGTTCCGCAAGCCGCAACGCAGCGGGCCGCTCACGCCGCTGCTCGAGGAGATGCTCGCCGGCGACCCCGACACGCGACCGAGCATGCCGCAGGTCGCCCGCACCCTGACCCTGGTCCACGCCCAGAACAGCGCGGCCGAGACGGCGGGGTCGAAGTCGGCGAGCAGCCTCGAGACCGCGCAATACACCCAGCCGCAGCGCCGGCCCGCGCCCGAGCCATCGCCGCCGGTCCTGCCGCCGCCACCGCCCGTCCAGTCGAGCCCGGCGGCTCGGCCGGCGCCGCTGCCTGTCCCCGGCCCGATGACCCTGGCCGACGCTCGGCCCGGTGCCCAGGCGACAGACCGGCCCCGACGCCGCGGCGCGCTGATCGCCGTAGTGTTGACCAGCGCGGTGGTCATTGCCGCGATCGTCATCGCCGTCGCTCTGATGAACAAGAACAAGAAGAATCCCACCGGTTCAGCAGCAGGCGGGCAGACCTCGAGCTCGCCGCGGACGAGCGCGCCGGCGCCGCGGAGCTCCACACGCGGCAGTCCCTCGGCAGCCACCAAGGCCAGCCAGACGTCAGCCGCCGCATCGACGACGGCATCGAGTGCCTCGAACCCAGCGCCGGGCGGCGCAGCGGCGGCTGGCCAGCTGGCCCAGGCGATCACCGATTACTACGCGCTGCTACCGCAGAACACCCAGGCGGCTTGGACACGGCTGACGCCGACTTACCAGCAAGGCGAGCCGGGCGGTTTCGCCAACTACCAGCAGTTCTGGGCTCGGTTCTCCAAAGTGACGACCAGCAACGTCACTGGTCACCCGCCCGACAGCGTCACCGCAACGATCCAGTACACGCTGAAGAGCGGCGGGACGGACACCGAGACCCGCAGCTTCCAACTGGTCCGTAGCGATGGACAGTGGAAGATCAACGCCTCGTCTGTGGGGTAGTCCAGCTCGTCAGCCAGCGGCGAGATCGGAAGGCTTGCGGAAATCCCAGCTGGCGATCTTGCTCGGGGTGACCTAACACCCAGGGGCGAACCCGGTTCACCCGTCACGGGCTTCCTGCACTCGACGGCCGCGGCCGACCGCGCTGGACGGCCCGCACGGCCACCGTACACACCAGCAGGACGACCAGAACGCTCAGTTCGGTCAGCCCGTTGACCAGGTGACCGATGCCCCCGGCGACCAGGGCCAGGCCGCCACCGATCAGCAACGGCGGGCCGCCGGGCAGCGCCAGCAGCCGCAGGTAGAGGGCCTGGCCGGCCAAGAACGTCGCGCATCCAGCGGTCATCGTCATGGCGATGCGGACGCTGAGTTGGTGCGTCGGGGCGACCATGATCTCCTCCAGTCCGGCAGCCACGAGGACGAGCCCGGCGACGTGGAACACGTGGGCACCGGCGTAGGCCCAGGCACCGAGTCCGACGCCGCCGTCCACCAGTGAGTCGGCCAGCGCATCGGCGCCGGCTTCGTCGTCACCGCCGAAATAGACCCACCACAGCGCCGAGACGAAAGCCATGGCCAGCAGTACGGCCACGAGAACCGCGGCCTCGCGCAGCCGACCCTGGGCACCGACGCCGGTGGCGACAATCGTCTCGCCGAGCGCGATGATGATCACCAGCTGGTGGCGCTCGGCGAAGTGACCGGCCCGCAGGCTGAAGCCGCGGCTGGACCGCGGCGCCAGGGCCGCGAGCAGCATGGCTGCAGTGACCGCCCAGAGAATCCAGCCCTTGTCGGCGCCGAGCATCGCGGCCCCCACGAGCAGCAGCGGCGCCGCGAGGTTGATCGGCAGGATGCGGCGGATCGCCCGGGCGGAATCGCCTTGTGACGAGCGGGCGAACTGCACTGCGTGAACCAGCACGACGACGAGGTAGGCCAGCGCGAACGGCCACGCGGCCGTCCCGAACGCGTCCGGAGTGGCGATCGCCATGACCAGGAAGCCCGTCATGCCGACCAGCATCGGGATGCGGGTGGACACCGAATTCGGCCCGACGTTGTTGCTGAGCCACGCGTAGCCGTCATACATCCACCACGTGATGGCCAGGATGGCCCCGGCGTGCAGGTAGCCGACGGCGCCGTGCGACTCGCGGACGACAGCGGTCAACTGGGTGATCGTGAACACGAAGACGAGGTCGAAGAACAGCTCGAGCATGGTCACGCCCTCGCCCACGGACGGGCTCGGGGCGCGCAGGTCCTGCTTCAGCGCCACGTCGACACAGTAGCGACGGAAACGACGACGGCCCCCTGACCGTAGGGTCCGGGGGCCGCCGCTTCGGGGGGTCTCAGTGCTTGAACGCGTCCTTGACCTTCTCGCCCGCATCCTTCATGTCGGACTTGGCCTGATCGGCGCGGCCTTCGTTCTCGGTGTCGCGGTCGCCCGTCATCTTGCCCAGGCCTTCCTTTGCCTTGCCCGCAACGTCTTCGATCTTGTTCTTGGCCTTGTCTTCGCCACTCATATCGGGAGATCCCTTCGCTTGGGGTCAGACATTCTGTGGGTACCCCGGCAGCTGGCCCGGCAAACAGGAGATTGGGCTCAGGCCCCGATCCGGGCGGCGGCGAGCTCGATCCGGTCATCGGGTTGAACTGCGGCCAACCGGAAACATCCGGCCGACTGCCGGCCGTAGAAGTCACCCGGTGAGACCACGATCCCGACCCGCCGGGCCAGGTCCCGCGCGGCGCCCCAGGCGTCGCCACCCGGCGCGGCGGCCCACAGATAGAACGCGCCGTCCGGCAGGTCGACCGGGTATCCGGCGGCCACGAGCAGTTGCTGCAGGCGGCGCAACCGGCCCAGGTAACGGGCCCGCTGCGCCTCGACGTGCGCGTCATCGCCTAGCGCGACGACAGCAGCGGCCTGCACCGGGCCTGCCGCCAAGAGGCCCGCATGTTTGCGGACCTCGCGCAGGTAGTCCACGAGCTCGGCGTCACCGGCGTAGAAACCGATCCGGGCACCGGCGAAGTTGTCGCGCTTGGACAGGGAGTGCACCGCGATCACGCCGGCCGCTCCGTGGCGCAAGATCGTCGTGGGCCCGCCGGACCAGGTGAACTCGGCGTAGCACTCGTCGGAGAAGACGGGCACGGCGCGAGTACGTCCCCAGCGCGCCGCAGCGGCCAGGTCGTGCAGCTCGCCGGTCGGATTGCCCGGCGAATTCACCCAGACGCACAGCGCCCGCTCGGCGTCGGCGTCGGTGATGTCGTCGAGCGTCCCGTAGCCGACCGCGCGGCAGCCGGCGAGGGTAGCGCCCATCGCGTAGGTCGGGTAGCTGATCGCCGGGTAGAGCACGGTGTCGCGGGACGGGTCGCGCAATCTGAGGTACTGCGGGGTGGACGCGACGAACTCCTTGCTGCCGATACACGCGGCCAGCTCGCTGTCTGCGTCGACAGTGCCCCCGAGGCGGCGCGCGATCCAGTCGGCCGCGGCGGCGCGAAAGACGGGCGTGCCGATCGAGGGCGGGTAGCCGCGCGCCGTGCCACCGCTCGACAGCGCCGCGACGACCTCGGGCGGGGTGGGGTCGCAGGGCGTGCCGATCGACAGGTCCACCGCGCCGCCGTCGTGCTTGGCAGCCAGCGCGGTGATCTCGCCGAGCCGTTCGTAGGGGTACGGCGGTGGGACAAAGCCGGCGCTCATGTGTCCTCCACTGCTTGGCCCCGCTGCAGGTGCCACTGCGGCGTGTCGCCCTGCTCAGGGGCCAAGCTGTCGACGGGTTCGGGGGCCAGGTGGTCGGCGGGTTCGGGGGCCAGGTGGTCGGCGGGTTCGGTGGGCAGGTGGTCGGCGAGCAGTTGCGCGAGGTGCACGCTCTGCACGTCGCCGAGCTGGTCGAGCTGGGTACGGCAGGAGAAGCCGTCGGCCAGGATCACCGTGTCATCGGACGCCGCGCGCACGGCCGGCAGCAGGGCTGTTTCGGCCACCGCCACCGACACCTCGTAGTGGCCGCGCTCGACACCGAAGTTGCCCGCCAGCCCGCAACAGCCGCCGACGGCTTCGATGGCGGCGCCGGACCGGGCCAGCACCGCCGCGTCCTCGGCCCAGCCCATCACGGCGTGCTGATGGCAGTGCGGCTGGGCCAGCACCCGGATGCCGGCCAGCGCAGGTGGCGCCCACCCCGGTGTAGCCGTGAGCAGCTCGGCCAGTGTGACCGTCGACTCGACCACCTTCGCGGCACGCGGATCGTCGGGCAGCAGCTCGGCTATATCGCTGCGCAGCACAGCCGTGCACGACGGCTCGAGCCCCACGATCGGCAGATCATCGCGCAGGGCGGGACCGAGGGCGTCCAGCGTGACACGCAGCCGCCTGCGGGCGCCGTCGAGCTGACCGGTCGAGATCCAGGTCAGCCCGCAGCAGACAGGCTTGACGGTCAGCCGCACCGAGTAGCCCGCCGACTCCAGTACCCGTACCGCTGCTCGGCCCACGTCGGGGCTGAAGTGGTCGGTGAACGTGTCCACCCACAGCAGGATGGGCTTCCCCGGCGCCGGCGGGCGCGCGCCGAACCAGGACCGGAACGTCTGCGGCGCGAACTGCGGCAGCGGCCGCCGGGAGTCGATTCCGCCGAGCCGCTTGGCCAGCGCGGCCAGCACGGGGCGGCGCAGCGTGGCATTGGCCAGCCGAGGCGCCGTCGCCGCGAGCCGGGCCCAGCGCGGCAGCCATCCCAGTGCGTAGTGTGCCGCCGGGCGCGGCCGGTGCCGGTAGCGCTGATGCAGCGCCTCGGCCTTGTAGGTCGCCATGTCGACGCCGGCCGGGCAGTCGACCGCGCAACCCTTGCAGGACAGGCACAGGTCCAGGGCCTCGGCGACCTCGTCGGACTTGAAGCCCTTGATCAGCGAACCGTTGGCCAGCTCTTGCAGCACCCGCGCCCGGCCGCGGGTGGAGTCCTTCTCGTCGCGCGTCGCGAGATAGGACGGGCACATCACCTCGCCGGACGCGGTGTTGTCGGCGCGGCACTTGCCGATACCGACACAACGGTGCACCGCGGTGGACAGATCACCGCCGTCGTGCGGGTAGGCGAAGGCAAGGTTGGCGCGCAGCGCTCTCGCCGCGGGCACCCGCAGATCGGCATCCAGCCGGGCCGGGTCGACGATCACGCCGGGGTTGAGCAGGTTGGCAGGGTCGAAGGTGTGCTTGACCGCGGCGAAGGTCGCGATCGCGGCTGCGGAGTACATGTACGGCAGCAGCTCGCCACGCGCCCGGCCGTCGCCGTGCTCGCCGGACATCGAGCCACCGTGCGAGGCGACCAGCTGGGCTGCCGCGACGACGAACTCGCGGTACTGCGCGGGTGCCGTGCTGAGCGGGAAGTCGATGCGGGCGTGCACGCAGCCGTCACCGAAGTGGCCATAGGTGAGCGCGTCGAGCCCGTGGGTGCTCAGCAACGCCTGAAATTCGCGCAGGTACGCGCCGAGCCGGGCAGGAGGCACGGCCGCGTCCTCCCAACCCGGCCAGGCCGGTTCCCCGGCCGGTGTGCGCCCGCCCAGACCGGCGCCGTCCTCGCGGATGCGCCACAGCGCGCGCGCCGGGTTCCCGGTGACGATGACGGAGTCAAGGCAGCCCGCGTCGGCGATGAGCTTCTCGGCGGCGGCCCGGGCCTCGCCCTCGGTGACACCGGACGTCTCGACGAACAGCCAGCCCTCGCCCCGCGGCAGCGTGGGCACGGCCGCGGCACCCCGCCGGGCCCGGACCACGCCGACCAGGCGGGCGTCCATCCCCTCCAGCGCCACTGGACGGTGTGGCAACAGCGCGGGCACCGCGTCGGCGGCGGCGGCCATGTCGGGGTAGCCGAGCACGGCCAGCGCGACGGCCGGTGGTGACTGGACGAGCCGCACGGTCGCGCCGAGGATCACGGCCAGCGTCCCCTCGGTGCCGACCAGGAACTTGGCCAGGTCGACGCCGTTCTCGGGCAACAGGTGCTCCATCGAGTACCCGGACACCTGCCGGGTGAACCGACCGAACTCCGTGCGGATCAGGCCGAGCTCGTCCTTGACGATCCCAGTGACCGCGGCCAGCAGGGCGGTCTCGGGGCCGTCGTCACGCAGTCCGTCGCGGCCGTAACGGCGCGCGGTGAAACGGACGCCGTGGCCCGAGAGCACGTCGAGGTCGACGATGTTGTCCGACGTGCGGCCGTAGCCCAAGGCCCGGGACCCGCACGCGTTGTTGCCGAGCGAGCCACCGATCGTGGCCCGGGCGTGCGTGGACGGGTCAGGCCCGTAACGCAGCCCGTGTGGCGCACCGGCCAGCGTGATCGAGTCAAGGATCGCGCCCGGCTCGACCACCGCAGTGCGCGCCTCGGGGTCGACGGCACGGACCTGGTTCAGATGACGCGAGAAATCCAGCACCATGCCGGAGCCGACGGCGTTGCCTGCGATCGAGGTCCCGGCGCCGCGTGAGGTGAGCGGCACGCCGAGCTCGCTGGCCACCCGCCACGCCGCCTCGACCTCATCGACGTGCCGCGGAAATGCGACCACGGCCGGCACCACGCGGTAGTTGGACGCGTCGGAGGAGTATTCGGCCCGCCGCCGGTTGCTGGCGTCGACATCGGCGAGCCCGGCCCGCCCGAGGGCCTGGGCGAGCTCGCGGGCGTCGGTCACCCTGTCATTGTTTCGCAGCGACGCGAGTGCATCAGAGGCGACCCACCGCGACGATGTGAGGCAGGAACTGCCGTGTGCGTGGTTGCTGCAGCGGACGTCCCATCCGGCTCTCGTTGATCAACTCTCGTCCGGTGCGCGCTGCCGGACGATTCCGCACACCGAACGCGAATTGATCAAGAGAGCTCGCGGTTGCCTCGGGGCCCCACGACCTCACGCCCCGGCGCACCCGGCAGGCTATCGAGTTCGCTCAGCGTCAGCCCGGTAGAGCCGCAGGCCTGGGCACCCCAGGCCGCGATGGCGTCGTGCGGAACAAGGCCGGGCCGCCGAGCAGGAAGCCGCCGTTGCGCCGGCCGCACCCGCCCCCGCGTCAACCCGCCAGGCCCGCCCCGACTCGACGGCCCGCTCGCCGTCCCAGGCGACGGCCGTTACAGGACCTTGGACAGGAACGCCTTCGTCCGCTCGTGCTGCGGGTTGGCCAGGATCTCGCGCGGTTTGCCCTTCTCCACGACGGCCCCGTCGTCCATGAAAACGAGTTCGTCCGCCACCTCGCGGGCAAAGCCCATCTCGTGCGTCACGACGATCATCGTCATACCGCCCTGCGCCAACTGCTTCATGACGTCGAGCACCTCCCCGACGAGCTCAGGGTCCAGGGCGGAAGTGGGCTCGTCGAAGAGCATCAGCTTCGGATCCATCGCCAATGCCCGCGCGATCGCAATTCGCTGCTGCTGACCACCGGACAGCTGCGCGGGGTAGGCCTTCTCCTTTTCGCCGAGACCGACCTGGTCGAGCAGGCGCCGGGCGTTGGTGACCGCCTCGTCCTTTGACTGCTTCTTCACCTTGATGGGGGCCTCGGTGATGTTCTCCAGTGCCGTCATGTGCGGGAACAGGTTGAAGTGCTGGAACACCATGCCGATGTCGCGGCGCTGCTTGGCCGCCTCGCGGGGGTGCAGTTGGTGCAACTTATTACCGCGTTCCTCATACCCGACGAGCACGCCGTCCACGTAGAGCCGTCCGGCGTTGACCTGCTCGAGGTGATTGATGCAACGAATGAAGGTCGTCTTACCCGATCCAGACGGCCCGACCAGGCACATGACCTCGCCGCGTTGCACGGTCAGGTCGATGCCCTTGAGCACGGTCAGCGCGCCGAAGTTCTTGTGCACGCCGTTCGCGCGCACCATCGGCTCGGTGGACTTCGAGAGATTCTCGCTCACATCCCACCTCCTTGGCCACGGTTGCGCATGGCCTTGGCCAGGGCGCGCAACTGTCGCCGCGTCATCGTCCGGGACGAGCCCTTCGCGTAGTGCTGCTCCAGGAAGAACTGGCCGACCATCAACACGCTGGTGATCGCCAGGTACCACGTCGACGCGACGAGCAGCATCGGGATGGGCCGGAAGTTGACGCCCGCGATACTGCGTTGCGTGGAGTACAGATCCAGCGTGTAGGGCACCGCCGTGACCAGCGATGTCGTCTTGAGCATGCTGATCAGCTCGTTGCCCGTCGGCGGAATGATCACCCGCATCGCCTGCGGCAGCACGATCCGGCGCATCGTCAGCACCCACGGCATCCCCAATGCGGTCGCCGCCTCGCTCTGCCCCTCGCCGACCGAACTGATGCCCGCCCGCACGATTTCGGCCATGTAGGCAGCCTCGTTCAAGCCGAGGCCGATGGCAGCGAAGAAGAACGCGGCGTTGAGCGTCTGGATGTCGACGTGGGCGAACTGGTGGAGGAAGGGGATACCGAAGTCGAGATGCGGGTACAGGGAGGTGAACAGCCCCCAGAACACCAACTGCACGTAGACCGGGGTGCCCCGGAAGATCCACAGGTACACCCACGCCGCCGACTTCAGTACCGGGTTCGGGGACAACCGCATGACCGCGAGCAGTACACCCAACACGACTCCGAGCAGCATGGCCCAGAACGTGAGTTGCAGGGTGTTCCAGGCGGCCGAAGAAATGCGACTGTCGAACAGATACTTGCGGTAAGTGTCCCATTGGTAGTTCGGGTTTGTCGCGGCGCCGTAGATGAACAGGCCGAGCAAGGCCAGGATGACCACCGCGGCGATCCAACGCCCGGGCCGCCGCAGCGGCACCGCCTTGATCAGCTCCCCGTCGTCCGACGTCGAGCCATGCTCAACCATGGTCAGCTGATCGCGCCGTTGACTGCGGCCGTCTTGATCGCGCCGGCCTGCACGCCCCACTTCGTGCAGATCTGCAGGTAGGTGCCGTTGTCGATCAGCGACTGCAGCGCCTTCTGCATGGCCTGGACGAGCGTCGAGCCTTTCGCGATCGGCCACCCGTACGGCGCGGCCTCCATGATCTCGCCGGCCTGCACGAGCTTGCCCGCGCTCTGCTTGATCGCATACGCGGTCACCGGGGAGTCGGCGGAGAATGCCGCAGTCTTACCCAGCACGACCGAGTTCACCGCGTCGTCCTGATTTTCGTACGGGAGAATCTTGATCGGCTTCTTGCCCGCCTTGGTGCATGCCTTGTTCTTGGCCGGGAGCTCGTCCTGCTCCTCGGTCGTGGTCGACTGCACCGCCACGGTGAGACCGCAGGCGTTCAAGGGGTCGACCGTCTTCCCCGCCTTGACACCCCACAGGATGCCGGCACTGAAGTAGGTCACGAAGTCCACCGTCTTCTCGCGCACCTTGGTGTCGGTGAATGAGGACATGCCGATGTCATAAGTTCCGGTGCTGACCGCCGGAACGATCTTGGAAAAGTCGGCCTGCCGGTAGTCGGTCGTCAGGCCGAGCACCTTCGCGGTGGCATCCATGAGGTCGACATCGAAGCCGACGACCTTGCCGGCCTGTAGGTACTCATTGGGCGAGTACGGCACGTTGACGCCGACAATGAGCTTCTTGGCCGTCTTGATCTTGGCCGGTACCAGTGACGTCAGAGACGTGTCCTGGCTGACGGAATTCTTGACCGTCCCGGTCGGGCCGCCCTTATTTTCCTTGTTGCTGGCGCAGCCGGACAGGGCCAGAGCGCCGGCCGCGGCGACAGCGGTCGCGGCTACAAATACGCGGGAACGGTGAAACAAGACGAACCTCCTAGACGGGCCTTAGGGGGCACACCCTAGTCAGCCGATGTTTCCGGGACGGCACCGGCCGATCCCTGCGGGGGCAGGTTTCACGGCAGGGCGAGCTGGCGCTTGCCCAAGGTGACGATTCCGCCTTCGGAGACGTGGTAGCGCTGGCGGTCGAGCTCCGGCTCGACGCCGACGTGCGCCCCCTCGGGCACGACAACGTCCTTGTCGAGTATCGCCCGCCGCACGACGGCGCCGCGGCCGATCCGGACGCCGTCCATGAGCACCGAACCCTCGACGTAGGCACCGGCGTGCAGCCGTACGTTGGGTGAGATCACGCTGTGCCGCACCGTCGCCCCGGCCACGATCGTCCCGGCGCCGACGATCGACTCCTGTGCGATGCCGCCCTCGATGAACTTCGCCGGCGGCAGTTGCGGGTGATGGGTGTAGATCGGCCACTGCTGGTTGTAGAGATTGAAGATCGGGTGCACCGCGACCAGGTCCATGTGCGCCTCGTAGTAAGCGTCCAGCGTGCCGACGTCGCGCCAGTAGCCGTGGTCGCGATCCTCGGCGCCGGGCACGTCGTTGTCGGCGAAGTCGTAGACGTAGGCGTTGCCGTGCTTGACCATCCTGGGCATGATGCTCCCGCCCATGTCGTGCACCGAGCCTTCGTCCTCGGAGTCCTCCTTGAGCACATCGAGCAGAACCTGCGTGGTGAAGACGTAATTGCCCATCGAGGCGTAGCTCTCGTCCGGGCTGTCCGGCAGGCCTGGGGGCTGCGCCGGCTTCTCCAGGAAGTCGACGATGCGCATGTCCGGGTCGGAATCGATGACGCCGAACTCGGTGGCTTCGGCTCGCGGTACCCGCAGCCCGGCGCACGTGACACCGGCGCCGGTCGCGATGTGCTGGGCCACCATCTGGCGGGGATCCATCCGGTACACGTGATCGGCACCGAACACCACGATGTAGTCAGGCTTGTCGTCATAGATCAGGTTGGAGGACTGCAGGATGGCGTCTGCGCTGCCGGTGTACCACCGCGGCCCGAGGCGCTGCTGGGCCGGCACCGGGGTGATGTAGTTGCCGATCACCGTGGACATCCGCCAGGTCTGGGTGATGTGCCGGTCGAGGGAGTGGGACTTGTACTGGGTGAGCACGCAGATGCGCAGGTAGCCGGCGTTGACCAGGTTCGACAGCACGAAGTCGATCAGCCGGTAGTTGCCGCCGAACGGGACTGCGGGCTTGGCCCGATCGGCCGTCAGCGGCCATAGCCGTTTGCCCTCGCCCCCGGCGAGGACCATGCCGAGCACTCGCGGCTCGCGTGCCATGCCTGCACCCTAGCCGTCCCGAGGCGCGTGTCCCATCCGATCCGCCCGGGCTAGGGTCGGCTGCATGCGCGTCGCCGTGCTGACCCGTGAGTACCCCCCGGAGGTGTATGGCGGGGCGGGGGTGCATGTGGAGTTCCTGGTGCGCGAGCTGCGCCGGATCGTCGACGTCGACGTGCACTGCTTCGGCGGGAGCCGCCTCGAGGCGGGTGTGCGCAGCTACCCACCCCCCGTCGAGCTGTTGTCGGCCAATGCCGCCCTGCAGACCTTCGGCGTCAACCTCGAGATGGCGACCGCGGTGGGCGGTGCGGACGTGCTGCACTCGCACACCTGGTACGCGAACCTGGCGGGCGTCCTGGGCGCGCAGCTGCACGGTGTGCCGCACGTGCTGTCGGCGCACTCACTCGAGCCGCAGCGACCATGGAAGGCCGAACAGCTCGGCGGCGGTTACCGGCTCTCGTCCTGGGCCGAGCGGCAGGCCTACGAGAGCGCCGAGGCGATCGTCGCCGTGTCCTACGGCATGCGGGCCGATGTGCTTGCCGCCTACCCGTTCGTCGACCCGGCGCGCGTGCACGTCATCCACAACGGGATCGACACCGAGCTGTACGCACCGGTAGCCGCCGACGACGTGCTCACGCAGTACGGGGTCGACCGGGCACGGCCGTTCGTGCTGTTCGTCGGCCGGGTGACCCGCCAGAAAGGGCTCGGGCACCTGCTCGCGGCCGCGGCGCGTTTCGACCCAGCCATCCAGCTCGTGCTCTGCGCCGGTGCACCCGACACCGCCGAGATCGCGGCCGAGACCGAGGCGGCGGTGGACCGGCTGGCTGCGACCCGCTCCGGCGTGGTGTGGATCCGGGAGATGCTCCCCCGGCCGGCGCTGACCCAGCTGTTGACCCACGCCAGCGTCTTCGTCTGCCCGTCGGTGTACGAGCCGCTGGGCATCGTCAACCTCGAGGCGATGGCCTGCGAGACGGCGGTGGTGGCCAGCGCGATCGGCGGCATCCCCGAAGTGGTCGCCGACGGTCTCACCGGACTGCTGGTAACACGCAGCGCGGTGACCGACGCGGAGTTCGAGACCGGCCTGGCCGACGCCGTCAACGCCCTGTGCGGCGATCCGTCGCGCGCCGCCGCCATGGGCAAGGCCGGTCGCGAGCGCGCCGTGCACGAATTCGGCTGGGACACCATCGCGCACCGGACCGTCGAGCTGTACCAGTCCCTGCTCTAACCCGTCTTTGACCCCGCCATCGTCGCTGAGCGACGGGATTTACGACGCTCGCGGGGTCAAAGACGGGGGGTGAGCCAGGGCAGTACTGCTGCTGCGGTTTGGGTGTTCGGTTCGACCTCGGTGAAGCCTCCGTCATGAACGACCGGGACACCCGCTTGTAGCGCGGCGACCCATTGCTTCGGCGTGGCAGCGCGGACGGCAAGCATGAAGTCACTCGCCCGCCAGCCGTGTTGGGCCGCCGGGGATGACGCGCGCCAGCCGAGTTGGGCGGCGTGGGCGGCCTGGGCCATCGCCTTGCCGGCGGTCATCTGCGCGTGCGGTGACAGCAGGACGAGCGGCGTGCCGGCTGGCGGCGTGGGTGGCGGATCGCGGTCGGCCAGCTCGGTGCCGCCCACCTGCAGGCGGGCCAACTCCGGCGGCCAGGCATCGACCGGGATCGGCGGGTAGACGCGCAGTTCAGCGCTAGCCTGCACGACGGTCAGGCCTTCCAGAGTGAGCGCACGGCGCCATTCGGACCCGCGGGCCCGACGCACCACCTTGCGGATGCGCTGGCCGTCCCATGCTGCGACCGCGTCGCCCCAATCCTGGCGTTCCGTGGTGAGCATCGACAGCGCGCCCCGCGCCGCCGCTTCCAGGGCATCTGTACGGCTGGGCGGGTCATCGCGCTCGATGCGCACGACCATCGGCAGCACCAGCTCGGCCATACGGCGATCCTGCCCGATCGCGCTGCGGACAGTATTCGACCCCGGTACCTAGGCGCCTGAGCGCTGGTACCGGGGCCGAATCTCGGTCTCAGCTGACGACGTTCTTCAGCGCATCGCCCAACGCGGTCGCCTCGTCTGCCGACATCTCCACGACAAGACGTCCGCCCCCTTCGAGGGGAACGCGCATCACGATGCCGCGGCCCTCCTTGGTGACCTCGAGCGGACCGTCGCCCGTCCGCGGCTTCATGGCCGCCATGCGTACCTCCTCGAATGAGCGCAGCACGCTCGCCTGTGTACCAATCCACCCGGCCCGCAACCCGCTGCGACACCAGTGCTGCGTCCATTCTCCCGCATCGCGTCCGCCGGTCCCAACTCCGGGTAGCGGTAGCGTCGCGGGAGCCACCTGCCGAAGGGATCTTGACCGTGTCAGACGTGCTCTTGCTCGACCGCGCCGATGGGGTAGCCACGATCACCCTCAACCGTCCCGACTCGATGAATTCGCTGTCAGTGGCGCTCAAGGAGGCGCTCGGAACGGCTGTCGACGAGGTGTCCCGCGACGACACAGTGCGCGCAGTGGTGTTGACAGGCGCGGGGCGCGGCTTCTGTGTGGGCCAGGACCTGCGCGAACACGTCGCGCTGCTCGAGGCCCTCGATCCCGCGCCCTTGAACACCGTGACCGAGCACTACAACCCGATCGTCCTGGGGCTGGCCGCGATGGGCAAGCCGGTGATCGCGGCGGTCAACGGGATGGCCGCCGGTGCCGGGGCAGGGATCGCCTTCGCCTGCGACTTCCGCATCGCGGCCAAGAGCGCCGGGTTCCTGCTGGCCTTCGCCAACGTCGGGCTCACGCTCGACAGCGGGGTGTCGTGGACGCTGCCCCGCCTGATCGGCTCGGCGCGGGCCACCGCCCTTGCGCTGCTGGCCGAGCCGGTGACCGCCGACGCGGCCCTGGACATGGGTCTGGTGAACGCCGTCGTCGAACCCGACCACCTGCTGCCCGCGGCACAGGAACTCGCGGCACGGCTGGCAGCCGGCCCGACCGCCGCCTACGCCGCCATCAAGGAATCGATGTCCTACGCGGCCGGCGCGACGCTGGCCCAGTCGCTGGCCAAGGAGGCTGAGTTGCAGACCGTCATGGGCGCGACCGAGGACCACCGCACGGCCACGGCCGCCTTCGTCGCCAAGCAGAAACCTGTGTTCCTCGGCCGCTGACTCCCGAGGGTGGTGGTTCGGACGCCCGTCATGGGAGGGCAGCCAACCACTACCGCCCCCCGGCGGCACGCCAGCAGGTGACCACGTGGTCGTCCACCATGCCGGTGGCTTGCATGAGCGCGTAGGCCGTGGTGGGGCCGACGAACGTCAGCCCGCGGCGTTTGAGCTCCCTGGCCATGGCCACCGATTCCGCCGACGTAGCCGGTACGTCGGCGAGGGCTGCCGGGCGGGGCCGAGGTTCTGGCGCGAACGACCAGAGCAGTTCGTCCAGACCTTCGGGGATTGCCGAGCGGATGGCCCGCGCGTTGGCGATGGTCGCGCTCACCTTCAGCCGGTTGCGCACGATCCCCGTGTCGGCCAGTAGCCGGGCCACGTCAGCGTCGTCGTACTCGGCCACCGCATCGACGTCGAACCCGTCGAACGCCGCGCGAAAGGCGGGCCGCTTGCGCAGAATGGTCAGCCAAGACAGCCCGGACTGGAAGGCCTCCAGCGACAACCGCTCGAACAGCGGTTGCTCGCCGTGCAATGCACGGCCCCACTCCTCGTCGTGGTAGGCGATGTAGTCCGGCGTGGAGGTCGCCCAGCCGCAGCGCGGCCGGTCCGACTCAGCCGTCTTGACCGCCGGGCTCGGCCGTCTCGACGACGTCGGTCGGCTCAGGCGCGTCAATATGGGCCGCCGGCTCCGGCCCCGCCGAGGGGGGCGGCCCGGGCACCGGCTTGGGGTCAGGCTTGGGCTTGACCGCACGAGCCCTCTCGGCCGGTGTCGCGGGCGCCGGCGCGACCGAGGGGGACGGCTCGGGCACCGGCTTGGGTTCAGGCTTGGGCTTGGCCGCACGAGCCCTGCCGAGCGGTGCCGCGGGCTCCGGCCCCACCGAGAGGGACGGCTCGGGCAAGGGCTTGGGTTCAGGCTTGGGCGTGACCGCACGAGCCCTGTCGAGCGGTGCCGCGGGCTCCGGATCCCCCTTCGGCTGCGGCTTCGGCTCGACTGAAGGCCCAGGCTTTCCCGACCCGGCTGCCGCCTTCTCGGCCCGTGACTTTGCTGCCGCTGCCGCTACCGCGTCCACCCCTGGGGGCCGCTGCGCCTGCGCGACCGGTTTCGTGGACTTGTCCAGCGGCGACGACGTCACCGGCGGTGTCGACCCGGCCGGTGCCAGGGTTCGCGCTGGCCCGTCGGAAGACTCGCGCTCGGCACTCTCGCCACTGCCTGGTGCGCTCGGGGTGGCCGGCTTGCGCAGCCGGGCGATCTCGTCGTCCCGGGCCAGCAGTTCCTCGACCAGCCGGTCGAGCAGCAGGTCGGTCTCGGCAAAGCGATAACCGCGCAGGGCGACCGGCAGCCGGACGTCGGCGACGTCGGCTGCGGCGAGCGCGCGCTCGGCCGGCAGCGACCAGATCGGTTCGTCGCGCACCGGAGGGGCGATCTGCTCGCCGGCGGGCAGCAGCCACGCGGCCAGCAGGTAGATGCCACCGATGAGCAGGACCGCGAGCAGCCCGTACAACGCCAGTGTCAACACCGCACGATCGTGTCATGCCCGGGTCTCTGTCAGGGTGGGCGGGTGAGGTTGCGGCTGGGTCACGGTGTCTTCGGTCCGAGCGACTGCGCCGTGATGGCGATCGTCAACCGCACGCCCGACTCGTTCTACGACGGCGGAGCAAACGTCGAACTCGACGCCGCGCTCGCCTCGGTCGCACGGGCCGTGGAAGACGGTGCCGACATCGTCGACATCGGCGGCGTACGGGCCGGTTACGGGCCGGCGGTCGAATCCGGCGAGGAGATCGACCGCGTACTCCCGCTGGTCGCGGCGGTGCGCGGGCAGTTCCCGCAACTGGTCATCAGCGTGGACACCTGGCGGGCCGAGGTAGCCGACCAGGTGGTCCGGGCCGGCGCCGATCTCATCAACGACACCTGGGCCGGCGCCGATCCGGGCCTGCTGGGCCTCGCCGCCCGGACCGGCGTCGGCCTGGTGTGCAGCCACACCGGCGGCCTGCCGCCGCGCACCGACCCGCACCGAGTCCACTACGACGACGTCGTCTCCGAGGTGCTGACCGCCCTGACCAGTTCCGCCGAGCGCGCGGTCGCCGCCGGCGTGCGTCGCGACGGCATCCTCATCGACCCGACCCACGATTTTGGCAAGAACACCTGGCATTCCCTGGAGCTCACCCGACGCCTGGATGAACTAGTCGCGACGGACTGGCCGGTGCTGGTCGCCCTGTCGCGCAAGGACTTCATCGGGGAGACGCTGGACCTGCCGCCCACCGAGCGCCTCGAGGGCAGCCTGGCCGCTACCGCGATCGCGGCCTGGCACGGTGCCCGGGTGGTCCGGTCCCACGATGTGCTCGCTACTCGGCGGGTGGTGGACATGGTGGCCACGATCCGCGGCACCCGCGACCCGTCGGTGGCCCGCCGCGGCCTGGCCTGAGGCGGTTTCACTAGGCCGGAACACCGCACTCAGTCGGCGATGCCTGCCCGCGCGATGATCTTGTCCGGCCGCAGCCGGACCAGCAGTTCGGTGGGGACGGCGTTGCGCCGGCCGAATGCCTCGCCCTGCCCCGGCCCCATGTAACGCTCGCCGAGGACAGTGGCCCACCTGAGCATCTCGTCCAGGTCCGAGCTCAACTCGACCCGTCCCTCGATCGCGACAAAGTCATACGGCGGCGTGCTCTCATCGACAGCGAGGACAGCCCGGTCGTCGCGGCGTAGGTTGCGGCCCTTCACGGTGTCCTCGCCGGTGGTGAACAGCACGTCGTCGCCGTCGAGGGTGAACCAGACGGGTGCGGCGTGCGGACGGCCGTCCGCACGCACCGTGCAGAGGATGCCGGTGCGGGTGCCGGCCAGCAGGAATGCGCGCCGCTCGTCGTCGGTCATCGTGCTCGCCATGGAGCTCAGGCTACGGGCGGTTGCCCGGCACGAGCTGCGCTATCACGTGATCAGCGCGAACGCCGCCTCGACGGTTGTGACGCGATGCAGCAGGTCCAGGGCCGCCTGGCGCACGAAACCCTTGTCGCGTAAGGCCTCCAGGTAGGCCCAGAGCGGGTCGTAGAACCCGACCGGATCGAGCACGATCACCGCCTTGTCGTGCATGCCGAGCGACGCGGCCGTCCACATCTCGAACAGCTCCTCCAACGTGCCGATGCCGCCAGGCAGCGCCAGCACCACGTCGCAGCGTTCGTCCATCACCCGCTTGCGCTCGCGCATCGTGTCGACGATCACGAGTTCGTCGGCGTCGGTGTCGGCCACCTCGTAGGGCATCAGGTGCGCCGGGATGACGCCCACGGTCTGCGCCCCGCCGGCCCGTGCGGCGACCGCGACCGCGCCCATCATCGAGACCCGTCCACCGCCGGACACCAGCGAGTGCCCGGCGGCGGCCAGCCTGGTGCCCACTGCAGTCGCCAGCGTGATGTAGTGCTGCTCGATGTCCTGTGACGACGCGCAGTACACGCAGACATAAGCCACCCGGCTACTCCGTGCCGTGCGCGGCGGCGTGCGCCCCCTCGGCCACCGCACGGCCTTCCGCGGCGGCCTGTGCGGAGCGGGCGCCGGACGAGGCCACGATCCGGGCCACGATGTCGTCGACGTCGTCGGTGACGGTGAGCAGCTCGAGATCCGCCTCACCCACCTTGCCCTCGGCGAGCATCGAGCCGCGGATCCAGTCGATGAGGCCCTGCCAGTACTTCGTGCCGTACAGGATGACCGGGAACCGGGTCACCTTGTTGGTCTGCACCAAGGTCAGTGCCTCGAACATCTCGTCCAACGTGCCGAAGCCACCGGGCATGATCACGAACGCCTGGGCGTACTTGACGAACATGGTCTTGCGGGCGAAGAAGTACCGGAAGTTGACGCCGAGGTCGACCCAGTCGTTCAGGCCTTGCTCGAACGGTAGCTCGATGCCCAGCCCGACCGACACCCCCCCGGCCTCAGAGGCGCCGCGGTTGGCCGCCTCCATCGCCCCCGGGCCACCGCCGGTGATCACGGCGAAGCCGGCCTTGGCCAGGCCTGACCCGATCGCGACACCGGCCGCGTAGTCGGCGTGATCGCGCGGTGTGCGAGCCGACCCGAACACCGAAACCGCCGCCGGCAGCTCGGCGAGCAGGCCGAATCCCTCGACGAACTCGCTCTGGATGCGCATCACCCGCCAGGGATCCGTGTGTACCCAATCGGAGGGGCCCCGAGAGTCGAGCAGCCGCTGGTCGGTAGTGCCCGACTTGATCTGGTCACCGCGCATCAGGACAGGGCCGCGGTGGTGCTCGGTGCGGAGTTGCTCGGTGCGCGCGTCGCCGGAGGTCATGGCCGAGACGCTATCCGCAGGCCGGTCCGCCCGGCCGGCCGGGCAGGAGCCGGACAAAGCCCATCGCTGCGGGCCAGATCGCCGCTCGCTACAGCGGAGTGCGCGGCAGCCCGAGCGGTTGCGCTTGCGCGCACGCCGAGGACGACTGAGACAGGACGGCATCACACCGGCTCCAGCGGCCGGTGTGGGCCGTGCGGTAATTCGACGGCAATCGGGTCCCCGGCCCGGACCGCCCCGCCGGCCCGCACGACGCCCATCACGCCAGCCTTGCGGATCGGGCTGCCGTCAGCCGCCCGGTCCAACACGGCAGCCATCAGCCCGCGGGCGAACCGGTCGAGCTGCAAGCAGGGGTTGCGCAGGCCGGTCACCTCGACCACGGCCGTCTGGCCAAGGTGCAGCCGCGCGCCGGCCGGCAGGGCGAGCAGGTCCAGGCCCCGGGTCGTCACGTTCTCACCCATGTCACCAGCGCGCACCGCAAAGCCCAGACCGGCCAGTTCGTCGTGCAGCTCGGCGTGGATGAGGTGCACCTGACGCAGGTTCGGCTGGGACGGGTCACGGCGTACCCGAGAGCGATGCTGCACCGTCACGCCCGCGTGGGCGTCACCGGCCACGCCGAGCCCGACCAGCAACTCGATGTGTTCGGCCGCGGTCTTGCTGAAACGATGCGCGTCGTCGCGTCCGACAGCGCTCACGAGGGCCGTCACGACAGGAACCGCACCATCGCCGCCTCGGCCTGGGCCACCCGGGACAGCTTGACGTGCTCCTCGGGCTTGTGCGCCAGATTCGGATCGCCCGGGCCGAAGTTCACCGCCGGTATGCCGAGTTCACCGAAACGGGCGACGTCTGTCCAGCCGAGCTTGGCGCGCGGCTGGCCACCGACGGCGGCGAGCACCGACTGGGGCAGTGGGGCGTCCATGCCGGGTCGGGCAGCCGGAGCAGAGTCCACGATGTCGACAGCGAATCCCTCGAACACGTCGCGGACGTGCGCGGCCGCCTGTTCTTCGGACCTATCCGGGGCGAAGCGGAAATTCACCGTGACGATGCACTCGTCAGGGATGACGTTGCCGGCGACGCCGCCGGCGATGGCGACGGCGTTGAGGCCCTCGCGGTAGGTCAGCCCGTCGACATCGACGGTGCGCGGCTCGTAGGCGGCCAACCGGGCGAGCACCGGCGCACCCGCGTGGATGGCGTTCACACCCAGCCAGGCCCGGGCGCTGTGCGCCCGGGTGCCGGTGAGCCGCACGAGCGCACGCAGGGAGCCTTGGCAGCCGCCTTCGACGACGCCACCGGTCGGTTCGAGCAGGATCGCCAGGTCCGCACCCAGGCGATCGGGCCTGGTGCGGGCCAGCCGGCCCAGGCCGTTACGGGCCGCGTCGACCTCCTCGCAGTCGTAACAGACCCAGGTGAGGTCGACCCGCGGGGCCAGCGCCTGTGTCCCGACCAGATGGGCGATGCGCAGCAGGACGGCCAGGCCGGACTTCATGTCCGCCGAGCCGCAGCCGTGCAATACGTCACCGTCGACCCGCGAGGGCACGTTGTCGGCGATCGGCACGGTGTCGAGGTGCCCGGCGAGTACGACCCGCTCGGCGCGGCCCAGCGAGGTGCGGGCGAGAACCACGTTGCCGTCTCGCTCGACGCCCAGGGACGGGTAGCACCGCAGCGCGGCCTCGACCAGGTCGGCTAACTGCTTCTCGTCCCCCGAGACCGACGCGATGTCGACCAGGGCCGCCGTCAAGGCGCCTGCGTCAGCGGCGAGATCCAGCACGCTGCGAGGCTACGCGATCGGCCCCGCGAGCGTCCTCGTTAGGCTGATCGGGTGAGCAGCACAGCATGGGGCTACGGCCTGGCCTCCACCGTCGCCGACGGCGAGGCGACGGGCCGGGTGCTCGAGACGTGGTTTCCGGCGCCGGCGCTGGGCGAGCCGTCCGGCGCTCAGGCGCCGCACGAACTCGCATCCGCCACCGGTACCCGCGACGGCGACCGCGGCATCCGCGTCGACGTCGTGTTGTGCGAGATCGATCTCGAAGCGGCACCGGCCACCGTCCCGGACGCCTACCTGCGCCTTCACCTGCTCTCGCACCGACTGGTCCAACCGCACGGGTTGAACCTCGACGGCCTCTTCGGTGTGCTGCCCACCGTGGTGTGGACGAGCGTCGGGCCGTGTGCAGCTGAGGACTTCGAACGCACCCGCCTGGCGATGCGGCGCAAGGGACCGGTCCACATCCTCGGCGTGGACAAGTTCCCGCGCATGACCGACTACGTGGTGCCGTCGGGCGTGCGGATCGCCGACGCCGGACGGGTGCGCCTGGGCGCCCATCTGGCGGAGGGCACCACCGTCATGCACGAAGGTTTCGTCAACTACAACGCCGGCACGCTGGGCAAGTCGATGGTCGAGGGCCGGATCTCCGCCGGCGTGGTGGTCGGCGACGGCTCCGACGTCGGCGGTGGCGCGTCGATCATGGGCACGCTGTCCGGCGGTGGCAAGCAACGCGTGAGTGTCGGGCGGCGCTGCCTCGTCGGCGCGAATGCCGGAATCGGTATCTCGCTGGGCGATGACTGCGTCGTCGAGGCCGGTACGTACATCACTGCTGGATCGAAGCTCACCATGGCCGACGGCAGCGTCGTGAAGGCGGCGACGCTGTCGGGGCAGTCGGGGCTGCAGTACTGGCGCAACAGCTTGACCGGCGGGCTGGAAGCCCGGCCGCGGGTCGGCGCCGACGTGACCCTGAACGACGCCCTGCACGCGAACAACTGACCCCCACTGCATTCATGACCAAACGCACTCGCTTCGGCCTGCTCGTCACAGCCCTGCTCGTGATCGCCGTGGGGGTGGCGGGCGTGTTCGCCGTCCGCGCCGCGCTGAAGGCCAACCCGCTCGGGGCGACGGGTTGCAGGGTCGATCGCTACGACCTCGACACCAGCCAGGCCGCGGTCGCATCCACCATGGTCGGGGTGGTCACCAGGCGCGCCCTGCCCGAGCGGGCCGCCGTCCTTGTCCTGGCCGCCGCATTGCAGGAGAGCAAGCTGCGCAACCTGGCCCTGGGCGAGGGCGACCGGGATTCGGTGGGGGTGCTGCAGCAGCGTCCGTCCCAGGGGTGGGGCAGTGAAACACAGCTGAGCGACCTGCGCTTCGCGACCGGCGCCTTCCTCGACGCCCTGCTGGAGAAGGTTCCGAACTGGCAGCGCGAGGACCTCGCCGCTGCGATTCAGGCCGTGCAGATCTCGGCCGACGGCAGCGCGTACGCACCCCACGAGGCGGAGGCCCAAGCGCTGGCGCACGCCTTCACCGGCAAGCTCGAGGCCGGCATCACCTGCGCATTTGGCAAACCCGCCCACGTCGCGCCGGTAGCGACGGTGGCGGCCCAGTTGGAGCGGGATCTACCCGTCAAGGTCCCCGTCACCACCGCGTCGATCGTCCGGGTTCCCGGCGCCGGATGGCAGACGGCGGCCTGGTTCGTGGCCAACGCGGACCGCCTCGGCATCGACAAGGTGGCCTACAGCGGTCGCCAGTGGACCCGCACCAAATCCTGGAAGAACGCCGCTGCGCCGGCCACCGAGGTAGTGGCGACGATGTATCGCACGTAGTCGCTACGCGTCCTCGCCCTGTGGGGGCAAGGCCTTGATAAAGGCGGGGTCGTTCTCGGTCTTACCGACCTTCGAGGCGCCGCCGGGTGAGCCTAGTTCGTCGAAGAAGTCGACGTTGGCCTGGGTGTAGTCGCGCCACTTATCGGGCAGGTCGTCCTCGTAGAAGATCGCCTCGACGGGGCAGACCGGTTCGCAGGCACCGCAGTCGACGCACTCGTCGGGGTGGATGTAGAGCATCCGGCCGCCCTCGTAGATGCAGTCGACAGGGCACTCCTCGATGCAGGACTTGTCGAGCACATCCACGCATGGCTCGGCGATCACGTAAGTCACTGCGGTCCTCCGTTGGGATCGAGCTACCGGCAAGTCGCAATCGTAACGGCATGGCATTGGGTGGGCTCTAGTATCCCGCTCGTGCTGGAGCGTAACTGGGTGGGCCGCCGGGTGACCGTGCGTCGTGTCGTGGATCGCAGCAGCGACGGCAGGCTGCTCCTCAGTGACGTCGTAGGGGACCTGCTCAGCCTGAGCGACGACACCGCAGTGATCGACGGCCGGGCCGGGGCAGTCGAGGTGGCGGTGGACCGCATCGCGGCGGCGAAGCTGGCCTGGCCGTCCACGGCCGACGAGCTGGCGTTGGAGGCAGTGGCCGCCCGCGGCTGGCGACCGGAACAGACCGGCGCCGTCGGCGGGTGGCTGCTGCGCGCTGCCGGCGGGTTCACCGGCCGGGCCAACTCGGTGCTGCCGCTGCGGGCGCCCGGTCTACCCCTGGACGAGGCGCTGGCAGCCGCCCGGGAGTGGTACCGGGAACGGGACCTGCCACTGCGGATCCAGGTGCCGCTGGACGCGCGCCGGCTGCTCGACGCCGGGCTGGCCGAACGCGGCTGGCCGGCCGATCCCGACGTCTACGTCCTGGCCGCCCGGCTCGACGCGCTAGCGCGCGAGTCCGGCGCTGACGCACCACCGGTCCAGGTCGGCAGCGCGCCGGGTCCGGGATGGTTCGCGCGCTACCGCGACGGCGCGGGCGCCACGACCCCAGCCCGCGCATTGCTCACCCGGCACGACCGCGCCGGCTTCGCCTCGGTCACGCTCGACGGGGAGATTGCTGCCATCGGGCGCGGCGTGATCGACGACGAGTGGCTGGGGGTGAGCGCCGTCGAGGTCGCGCCCGACCTGCGTCGCCGAGGACTGGCCACCGCCGTCATGCAGGCGTTGTGGCGCTGGGGCGCCGCGGCCGGCGCGCAGCGCTGCTACGTGCAGGTGTCCAGCGACAACACCGCGGCCGTGGCCCTGTACGAGCGGCTGGGCTACTGGCGCCACCACGACTACCGCTACCGCCAGGACCCGGTGTAGTTAGGCTGGCTGCATGCCTGCGCCGCCCGACAACAGCAAACTGCTCATCATTTCCTTCGACGACCCACTGCGCGCTCACGAGTTCCTGCTCGCCTTGGCGCGGATGCAGAAGAATGGCGACATCCACCTGCACGACGCCGTGATCATCCAACGAGACGCGGACGGCACGTCGCACGTCCGCGAGACCACCGATGTCACGCCGGTTCAGGCCGGAACCGGCGCCGGGGTCTGGGGCCTGCTGCTGGGCACGCTGTTCGGCGGTCCGATCGGCGGCCTGGTCGTGGGCGCCGCGTCGGCCGGCGGCGCCGCACTGTTCGCCAAGCTCGTCGACACCGGGGTCAAGGACGAGACGATCAAGGAACTGCGTGAGGCGGTCCCACCCGGGCGTACCGCACTGGCGCTGCTCGTCAGCCATGTATCGGTCGCGGATCTGCAGCGCGAGCTCAGCCGATTCCCCAACACCGTGCTCGTCGAGACCGACCTGCCGCCAGCAGCGGTCCACGCGGTCACCGAGGCTCTGATCGAGGCGAACCGCGAGCCGTTTACCGGCTGAGGTCATCGATCTGGGCGGGCCGCCGAGAGCCGCTCAGGGCGAGCGTCATCGTCCCGGCCACCGCGCCGCCCAGCAGGACGCCGTAGGACACCCACTGCAGCGCGCCATTGCCGCCGGGCAGTACCACGTCACCCTCGGGACGGGGCAGCAGCCCCACGACGATGACCGACACCAGCCAGAAGGCGAACGGCAGCACCGTGGCCGTCGTCGACGCGACCAGGCTGCGGGCCAGGCGTGGCAGGGCCACGTTGGACGCGACCGCCACCAAGACCGCCACGGGGACGAGCACCGAACCGGCGTAGAGCGGCACGAGGAACAAGGCGAGGAGGGCCGACAACACCGCGCAACCGCAGAGCAGCGCGATTCCGAACCAGCCCCAGGCCGGCCCGTCCAGGCGGCTCATGCCCTCGCCCCGCGAACATCGCTCGCCCGGCGCTGAGCAGCGTGCGTGCGGTTGCTCACTCCGTCAGCCCGGCGAACAGGTCGGTCTCGCGGCCCCGCGGGTTGCGATCCGCCCCGAGCTGGCCGCGCACCAGCCGGAAGTGCTCGGTGGCCAGGATCTCGCGGCCCAGCATGTTCGACAGCGCGAAGAACGGTCCCTCGACACTGATCTGGGTCCGGTGCGCGGCCAGTGCTCTCATCTTCGCCTCGCCGTAGCCGGTGGCATCGACTTCGGTCGTCACCAACTCGTCGTCGACGCCGAACGGCAGGTCGTCGTCATCGGCGAAACCGAAGTTCACCGGCGAGTCCTTCAGTGCTTCGATGCCCATGCGTAGCGAGGACTTCGGGGTGGCGGTCCAGTAGAACTTGGCCACCTGCCACGGGTCGCCGGTGCCGCATCCGGGATCGGCGGCCGCCTCGACGGCGGCGGTAGCGATCCGGTGCGCCATGATGTGGTCCGGGTGCCCGTATTCGCCGTTCTCGTCGTAGGTGATCACCACCTGTGGCCGGACTTCCCGGATGACCGCTACCGCAGCGGACACAGCAGCGTCGAAGACCGCAGGCTCGCTCGCGGCCCGCCAGAACGCCCGCGGGTGCTTGTTCGCCGGGGTGTCCATCATGCCGCTGTCGCGGAACCGGCCCGGGCCGCCCAGGAAGCGGTGATCGACCACGCCGAGCTCACGCATCGCCGCGGCCAGCTCGCCGATCCGCAGCCCGCCGAGCTGGTCGGCCTCGTCCGCGGCGAGCAGGGCCAGCTCCGGTACGAGTACCTCGCCCTGCTCGCCCAGCGTGCAGGTGAGCAGGGTGACCCCCACGCCTGCGGCAGCGTAGAACGCCATCGTCGCGCCGGAGGAGATGGATTCGTCGTCGGGATGAGCGTGCACCAGCAGCATGCGCCGCGCGGTGGGCTCGGGTGAAGCTACCACCGCGTCGGCATCAGCCGAGCTCACCTTGCGCGACGAGCTCACCCTCCTGATCGACGACGATGTCGTCACGCAGCCGCTGCGGCGTCTGGGGCTCGGAGTCCGGCATGCACACCGGCGAAACCTGGATCTGCTCGTCCGTCGGAACTCCGGTGGGCCATTTCACCAGGGCCGGCGTGATGGTCGCCGCCGGCCTGTCACCGGTCTCGAGGATGTCGGTGCGGACCTCGGCGAAGTGACATGCTGCGCTGTGCCCGGTGAACTTCGCCTCCAGCGGCGGCTCGATGTTGACGCACCACTCGCGTTGCTGGTTGTCGAGCTCGTTGGCGAACTTGGGGCAGCGGGTGCGGAACCGGCATCCCGACGGCGGGTTCACCGGGCTCGGCACGTCTCCGGCCAGCAGGATCCGGTGCCGCTCGCGCTCCTTGACCGGGTCGGGCAACGGGATCGCAGACATCAGCGACTGGGTGTACGGGTGCGACGGACGCCGGAACAGCTCTTCGGCGTCGGCGGATTCGACGATCTTGCCGAGGTACATCACCACGACGCGGTCGGCGATGTGCCGGATCACCGACAGGTCGTGCGAGATGAACATGAAGGCCAGGCCGAGTTCGGTCTGCAGATCCTCGAGCAGGTTGATCACACCGGCCTGGATCGAGACGTCGAGGGCCGACACGGGTTCGTCGAGCACCAGCAGCTTGGGCTTGAGCGCGAGTGCGCGGGCGATTCCGATGCGCTGGCGCTGGCCGCCGGAGAACTCGTGCGAGTAGCGGTTGCCGTGCTCCGGGTTCAGGCCTACCTGCTTGAGCAGGCCGCGGATGGTGTCCCGGCCGACGTTGTTCTTTCCGTACATGCCATGGATGCGCAGCGGCTCGGCCACGATGTCGTTCACGGTCATGCGCGGGTCGAGCGAGGCGAACGGGTCCTGGAACACGATCTGCATGTCGCGGCGCAGCGGGCGCATCTGCCGGAAGTTCAGCTTGGTGAGGTCCCGACCGCGATACATCACCTCGCCGGCCGTCGCATTGACCAGATTCAGCACCAGCCGACCCGTAGTCGTCTTGCCGCAACCGGATTCACCCACGACACAGAGGGTCTCGTTCGCGAAGATATCGAAGGTAACGTCGCACACGGCGTGGACGTCACCGATCTTGCGCCTGGTCAGACCCTTGGACCGGATCGGGAAGTGCTTGACCAGGTTGCGGACCGAGAGAACGGGCTCCTGGCCGCCTGCGGCGCCGCGCGGGCCGCGGTCGTGCGATGCGGCGTCCGGCGCGCCGTCGCCCGGTACGGTCGCGACCGGTGTCGTGCCTTGCGGGTCGGCACTCGTCACGATGCGGAAACCTCCGAAGGTGCCAGGTCGGGAGTGACGGCGTCATCTGACGCGGTCCCGAACATGCTGGATGCGCTGGCGCCGGCCACGTCGTTGCGGAAGTGGCAGGCCGCCGAATGGTTGGGGCCGCCCGCCGGCAGCAGCTCCGGCTCGTCCTGATCACAGACCGGCTGGGCGATCGGGCAGCGGGGGGTGAACGGACATCCCGGCGGCAGGTTGAGCAGCGACGGCGGGGACCCCTTGATGGGGGTGAGCCGGTGCCGCTCGACGCGGTCCAGGCGCGGCAGGCTGCCGAGCAGGCCGAGGGTGTAGGGCATGCGCGGTCGGTAGAAGACGTCCTCGACGGTGCCGGTCTCGACCAGCTTGCCCGCGTACATCACACAGATGCGTTCGGCGTGCCCGGCGATGACGCCGAGATCGTGTGTGATCAGCACCAGTGCCGCGCCGGTCTCGGCCCGGGCGGCCTCGAGCGCTTCGAGTACCTGCGCCTGGACGGTGACGTCGAGCGCTGTGGTCGGCTCGTCGGCGATGATCACGTCTGGGTTGTTCGCCATGGCGATCGCAATGACGATGCGCTGGCGCATGCCGCCGGACAGCTCATGTGGGTAGTTGTCGACCCGCTGCTCGGGGAACGGAATGCCCACGAGTCCGAGTAGTTCGACCGCCCGGGCCCGGCCGGCCTTCTTGGACACCTTGTTGTGTGCCAGGACGGCTTCGCCGATCTGGTTGCCCACCGAGTACACCGGATTGAGCGAGGTGAGCGGGTCCTGGAAGATCATGGCGATCTTGTTGCCACGGACCTCGGTGTACTCCTTCTCGGTCATGCCGAGCAGTTCCTGGCCGCGGAACCGGACCGACCCGGCGATGTTGGCGTTCTTGGGCAGCAGACCCATCAGCGCCATCGAGCTCACCGACTTGCCCGAGCCCGATTCACCGACGATGCCCATCGCCTCCCCCGACCGCAACGTGTAGGTGACACCGCGAACGGCGTTCACCGGCCCGTCATCGGTCGGGAAGGAAACGGTCAGGTTGTCGACTACGAGCAACGCGTCGCTGTCAACCTCGTCAGGTCGGGGCTGCTCAACTGCGAGGTCGATCGTCATCGGCGCTGCCTTGTCTGACGCGGGTCGAGCGCGTCACGTAATCCGTCGCCGATGAAGTTGACTGTCAGCGCGATCAGGATGATGAAGATGCCCGGGAAGTAGAACAGCCACGGCCTGGTCGAGACGGCGCCCTGTGCGCCCGAGATCAGTAGCCCGAGCGACGTGTCGGGCGAGCGCACGCCCACGCCGAGGAACGACAGCGCGGTCTCGCCGAGGATGCCGCCGGCGACGAGCAGAGTGGCGTTGACGATGACGACCGCAAGACAGTTGGGGATGAGATGCCGGAACATGATTCTGGTATTCGATGCCCCGAGCGCTCGCGCGGCTTCGATGAACTCACGTTCTCGCAGTGACAGCACGACGCCACGGACGACGCGAGCCACATAGGGCGTGGACAACCCGCCGAGGACCAGGGCGATGACCACCCAGGAGCCGCTGGTGTTGTGCGCCAGCGCCGCCGCCAGGGCCAGGCCCGGGATGGTGAGCATCAGGTCGGCGAAGCGCATCAGGATCGAGTCCGTCAATCCGAGGAAGTATCCCGCGACGACGCCCCAGATCGAGCCGACGACGACCGCCAGCAGGGCGATGCTGAATGCGATCTTCAGCGATTGCTGTGCGCCGCGCATGACCACGGCCAGCCCGTCCAGGCCGATGTTGTCGGTGCCGAACGGGTGGCGCAGGCTTGGCGCGACGCTGTTGTCAGCCGTGATCGTCGTGTACTTGAACTGCCAGAGGTGCGGCCCGACGAAGGCGAACAGCATGAGCAGCACCAACAGCACGAGGCTGGCCATGGCGACGCGGTGTCGTAGGAACCGCCTGGCCGCCTGGTGCCACTGGCTCTTCTCCTTGACCGTGAACTCGCGATCGACAGGCGCCAGGGTGGCCTGCGGCGCGACGGATGGCGCGGGGGTGTCGGGCTTGTCCGCGAGTGGCGTCTTCATATCAGGCATGACGGATCCTCGGGTCGAGCACGCCGTAGAGGATGTCGGCGAGCAGATTGAACAGGATCACGATGGTCGCCGTGACCAGTAGCCACGCCAACATCACGTTGAAGTCAAGATTGCGCAGCGCGGTCAGGAGCAGGTTGCCCATACCGTGCCATTGAAACACCGTCTCGGTGACGATCGCGCCGCCGAGCAGGGCCGCGACGTCGAGCGCGGTGACGGTCGTCAACGGGATCAGCGCCGTACGCAGAGCGTGCTTGACGAGAACCTGGCGCGGCTTGAGGCCCTTGGATCGGGCCAGTCGGACGTAGTCACTGTTCAGGACCTCGAGCATGGACGCACGGGTGAATCGGGTCCAGCCGGCGTAGCCCGCCAGGCTCAGCACGATGGTGGGCAAGATCAGATGGCCGAGGGTGTCGACGAACGGACTAGTACACGGCGGTGGGAGGACCGACTTGTCACCGATGGTGCCGAAGCGGAATCCGCAGGCGCCGGCCACATGCTGGTTGTACCAAATACCGCCCTGCTTGAGCAGGATGGCAAACCAGAAGACGGGCAGCGACAGGAACAGGAAGCCCATGAACGTCGTGGTGTAGTCGGTGATGCTGTACTGCTTCACCGCGCTGTAGACGCCCGTGACGATGGCCAGGATCAGCGAGATGATGATCGTCAGGATGACGAGCCGCGCGGTTACTCCCATTGCGGCGAAGAGCTTGTTGCCGATGTTGTCGGTGGCATTGATGGACGGACCGAAGTCGCCGTGCAGCACGATTCCGGTGATCCAGTGCCAGTACTGGGCCGGCCAGGACTCGTCGAGGTGCAACCGATGCTGCTCCAGAGCGATCGTGTGCTTCGGGATCGGAGGGTTGCGCAGCTTCATCGGGCTGAGGGGATCACCGGTCGCCTTGACCATGAGGAAGGTCAGGATAGTTGAGCCGATCAGTACCGGGATCGAAATCAATATCCGTCGGATCACGAACGCAAACATTGACTTTCACCTCCAAGACCGGAGTGTGCCCCGGAAGCAGAATAGCTC